>DAIRSW010000006.1:29671-39940 GCA_036804205.1 Verrucomicrobiia bacterium
TCTTTTTGGCGAATTTGCGTGGCTAACATAGGCTTGGCTTTCCAGCTACCTTAGTCAAAGGAGCTGCGAAAAGACAAGCTCTAAAATGACCGCGGATTACCACTCGTAGCCAACGCGAACGCTCAAAAAGTGGGCGTCACGGTTTTGTCTGAAGAGTTCGCATTCCCAATCCGCCTGAGCCGTCCACCCCTGGTCGTTTTGCCAAAGCACACCAAACCCCAAAGACACATAGTATTCACCGGGAGGAGCGGAGGTTGCTATGGCAGAAAAATCAGAGCTGGAAACCAGCTGTCCGTTTTGTGTTGAAAAAATGGGTGGCGCAACCAGTTCCCCTGAAATGATTCGACCCCTATCGAGATTCTCTCGATCCCAAGAAATTCTGGCTTGTTTAATCACGGACCAACCTTGCCCCGCGGTCTGAGCGCTGGCCTGCCAGCCCAGTCGTGATACAAGCGAGTCGTAGGCCTGTCGCGAAACTCGAGTGTTGGCCAGGCTGGCCCCGCTTTCCGTATATCCATCAATTGAGCCATGCGAGTATTGGAGTGATGCCCAGGGTCCGGTTGCGAATCTCCTATGCGGGATAGGCTGAATAGGGTAATGAATGTTCAGATCAACACTGTGCGTCGAACTCTGTGGACGAGCCCTCGCGGAGCCGAATGGCGTCCGGCGATTCAAGTTTTGCTCCACAAAACTTGCGCTGTAAAGAAGATCCAAGATAAGAGGCCTGTTCTCATAGGTTGCGTATCCGGAAAACGCGAAGCCCTCGGAACGGATCCGGGCAAGGTCGCCAACCCGTTGATCTCCTCGAATAGTGCTGATTGCCGTTCCTAAAGCAAGCTGCTCGCTGAGAATATACTCCCACCCGAGGGTTCCCGCTTGAGTATCAATCCGTGACCCGACTTGCTGCTTCCGCGAGTCGGTATCCACAAAAGCGAAGTCTCCAGCGGCAAAAAACTGAGAGCGACCGGACCGGATGCCCGAGGTGCCAGGCGTGTCATTGAATGTTTCTTTTGCTGTCTGAGGCCCAACCTCATCCACTCCACCAAGGCTATCAATGCCTGAGACCACCGGAAAGGCACTGCGTGTGCGGAAAAGTCGTGCGTTTAAGTCTCGAATTGGGGTGCGAGACAAGGTCTGGAGATTCTCCCGCATGGCTAATGCTGATGGGAATGAGGACAAAAGCAGCGAACGAATGGCGGCTTGGTTGACGACCACCAAGACGGGGCCGTCCTGAAGCCCTACCGCGCCGAAGTTTTCTAAAAGCTCACGGACGATCAATTGAAAAGCATAGTTACGTCCTGCAAATGCTCCGATTTCATCTCCAAAAACGCCATTAAAAGTCGGCCTATAAAAATAACCATCCAGATCAAACAAACCCGAGGGCTGCGCGTTTCCTACCGGGGCGCTTAGAAATAAAGGACGATTCCCGGCACTACGAGTGATCAAAATGCTGTAGCTGGTATTGGGAAGAAAAAGCACTTGCTCGTTGGGTAGCAGGCTAAAGTTGCTGACGCCAGTGTTGCTGACGGCTGCTGGGTCAAAGGAAAACATTACCGTATCGCCCTGCAGGATTTGCACTAGGGCGGACGGGTTGGAGGTGCCTAGAAATCCACGGCGCAGAAAAAGCTCCAAGGCTTCGAGCTGGTATCTTGAATTGGTATTATTGGCAAAACCGATACGATAAGCATTATTGTTCAGTAACCCAACTGACGTCGTTGCTCCGATACCGATTATCCCTGAGGGCTCAGTCCCCACATTGCCGAGAGCCGTTTCTTCAGGGCCAAGGTCCGCACTCATGAGCGTTGATGCCACAGCCAAATTGGCTATTAATTTAAAGACCAGAAAACGATGCATATAATATCTATAATGGAGCCAGAAAGGGCCATTGGATAATTTCACCCTTTTCCAGCCCGATAAAAAGCACAGTGGTGATTTGAAGGCAAGCAAAATCCGGTTGCTTCAGCAAAACACCGGCTACCGCACCGTATGGCCGGTTTCTCATCTCCATTTACCCTCATGCCCCCCTTGGCGGCCTGGTCAAAAAGAGGCGCTAGACGGGCCGGACAAAACGGATCAAACGCCGCGTTTTCAAACGGCTTAACGGGTCTTTCAGAAGGTCCAGACTACCTTAAGCCCTAGGCTCCACGAGTCCGGGCTTGAAAATTTATGGTCTTGCTCTTCAAACTCATAGCGCTGCCATACATCTCGGCCCAGCTCCATAATAAGTTTGGCATGATCCGAAACCGCCCATTCGCTACCCACAATCACAGCAATTGCCGAGCTTTCTAAGCGGCCACCATTCAGCTCTGGCCGGTCACGATCACTGCCAAAGCTGTCCCCCATACGATAATTGCGATTGGTAAACCTGGCCCCGAACTGTAGCTCCCACGCGGGACTCGCTTGCCACCGAATCAGGGCTCGGGGAAAGGTCGCATCAATCCGCAACGAATCAGAAATGTTCCAACGCGCTCCGATCAGAGGGATGATCGGATAGCGGCTCCAAGAATCAAAACGGGCTCCGCTCAAGAGCTCAAAGTTTTCGGTAAGTTTCCAGCCTATGCCCAACAAACCTGAGACGCCTAGGGCTTCAGAATTCAAGCTTTCTCCGGAGAGAAAGGGACTGATTTTTAACAGTGTCCCCCAGCTCTCATTCCATCGATGCGCCAAGCCCAAGTCGAGCTGCAAGCGTTCGGTCGAGGGAGGCAGAAACGCGCCCGCTTGCGTATCGAGATCCACGTATTCGTAGCTCAAAAGAGTTTGCAGCATGGTGTTCTGTCCCAGCGGCGTGTCAAAAAAGGCGCCGACCGTGGTGCGTGTGCTGGTAACCGTCCTGCCACCGGAATCACCAGTCAGCGTTTGCCGGTCGCTACCTCGCACTTCGACTTCTACTCCCGACCGGATAAATTCGCTCGCAGACGAAGCTCGCTCTTGCGATAAAATGGAGTCTGGGAACATGAGTAGATGAACAACAAAAAGAACCGTAGTAGCTTTATTTGACATTCCCATTCTTTTGGACCCATTAAGCCTTCCCGGCAAGTGTTACTTTTTCTGAGCCTTAGGCAAAGCCAATAATTCGTCCACCAGACTCATATCGCTGGCTTTAGCTCGAATTTGTTCGTAGGTGATCAGGCCACGGAGATGCAAGTCTACTAGGGAACTTTCCAAGGAAACCATACCGTATTTTGATCCGGTTTGAATGTCGCTCGAGATGCGATAACTCTTGTTGTCCCTAATCAATGTCGACACGGACGGGGTAGTGATCATCAATTCAAACGCGGCCACTCGGCCGATACTGTCTGCTCGAGGCAAAAGCACTTGCGAGAGCACCGCCTTCAAATTGCTAGCAAGCTGCACCCGGATCATCTCCTGTTGATCCTTCGGAAAAACATCAATTAAACGATCCACAGTGCGACCGGCCCCGGTGGTGTGCACGGTGCTAAACACCAAATGGCCGGTTTCAGCCGCGGTAATGGCGATTTGAATGGTCTCGAGGTCTCGCATTTCCCCTACCAAAATAACATCCGGGTCTTGACGCAAAGCACGCCTTAAGGCCTCCGCAAAACTGGGCACATCCACCCCAACCTCACGTTGATTCACCACCCCTTGGGCGACGGAGTGGTGATATTCGATCGGATCCTCAATAGTCATCAAGTGGCTCGAAGTGGTTTTATTGATCCGATCCAGCATAGCGGCCAGCGTGGTGGTTTTGCCCGAGCCAGTTGGTCCTACCACCAAAAAAAGGCCCCTCGGCAGGTGGATCAGATCATGCGCGGCGGGTGGAAGACCAATTTCCTCCATTGTCCGGAGCTGCACCGGGATCAGGCGAAGCGCCAAAGCGTAGGTGCCTCTTTGGAGATACACACTGACCCTAAAGCGAGCTTGCTCTTGGAATGTGAAAGAAAAGTCCAAGCCACCCTCGGCCATCATCTGCTCTAGCCGAGCTTCGCCAGCCAACTCAAGCGCGTAATTGGCGGTATCTTCCGCCGACAACACATTTAGTTGCAGCTTGACCAACAAGCCACGAACCCGTATGACCGGAGGACTATTGACCGTAAGATGAAGGTCCGACCCGTCCTCTTCGATGACCAATCGAAGTAAGTCATGAAGCGGCGTGGCCATGATGAACAGTCAGTGCGTCTCTTCTACTATCAATCAGCGTCCGACATGGTCGCCGAGATAACCTCTTCTGCTGAAGTCATGCCAGACAAAACCTTGCGAATCCCGTCTTCACGTAAGGTGCGCATGCCCAGTTCGCGGGCTCGCTGCCGGAGCGCTACAGTGGAAAGCCGGTCGTTAATCATGTGTCGAACCTCGTCGTCCATAAGGAACATCTCAAAAATTCCTAACCGCCCTTTGTAACCGGTTTGGCGACATGCCTCACATCCGACTGGGCCCATGACCCCGGTTGAATCGACGCGCGATGGTTCTAACCTCAGCGCGGCAGCTTGCTCATCCGTCAGAATCGCGGGTGTTTTACATTTCGGACATAGCCGGCGGACTAATCGCTGCGCCATGGTTGCGCGTAAAGAACTGGCTACCAAAAAGGGCTTCACCCCAATGTCGGCCAAACGCGCCACTGCGCTCGGCGCGTCATTGGTGTGCAAGGTGCTGAAAACAAGGTGCCCGGTCAAACTCGCGTTAATCGCGATGCTAGCGGTTTCTAAGTCACGAATTTCCCCGATCATGATAATGTTAGGAGCCTGACGTAATATCGAGCGTAGCGCAGCCGGAAAACTCATCCCGATCTCCGCGTTAACCTGCACCTGATTAATCCCGGAGAGTTGATACTCCACAGGATCTTCTACGGTGATAATTTTGCGATCCGGTTTGTTGATAAAGTGAAGACACGAGTAAAGGGTCGTAGTTTTTCCCGACCCGGTTGGCCCGGTCACCAACAGAATGCCATCGGGCAAAGTGATCAATTGCTCCATCACCTCCTGGTCGTCCGACAAAAAGCCAAGATCGGGTAGACCCAAGGTTAAGGCGCTTTTATCCAAAATACGCATCACCACGCTTTCACCGTGGGTGGTTGGCACAGTGGAAACGCGCAAGTCGATGGGTTTCCCAGAAATACGAACCTGGATACGGCCATCCTGGGGAACACGCTTCTCGGCAATACTCATCGAGCCGGTCATAATTTTGAGTCGGCTGACAATGGCACTCTGCAGCTTTTTCGGAGGATTTTGCACCTCCTGCAAAACTCCATCAATGCGGTAGCGGACTCGAAAACGCTTTTCGAGCGGTTCCATATGGATATCACTAGCTCGGGACTTCTGCGCCTCCAAAAGAATCATTGACACCATTTTGATGATCGGCGCATCCCCGTCGTCGTCTTCGAGGGAGAGTCCCAAATCCGCAACCTCGGAAGCAGCGTTCTCGCTTTGACCATAGTATTTATCCAGGTATTCCTTGATCTGGGCTTCCGTGGAGCAGACTGGATCAATATCGATCTGCAGAATATGAGACAAGCTGTCAATGGTGTCCAAATCCGAAGGATTAGTCATCGCCACCATTAAAGAGTCATCGCGCCGCGCCACCGGGATCACTCGGTATCGGCGGGCTAAGTCCACATCCACCTGCATAATCACATCAGGCGGCACCACAAACTGCGACAAATCAATGAACTCAACATTGTTTGCAGAAGCAATGGTGCGCGAAATGTCTTCTTCGCTCAACCACTTGTGTTGCACCAACCATTCCGTGGCCGATGAACCAGGCTCCACCGAAGATCTGACTTCCTCAACTTGTGATTGATTCAGTAAAGCATGCTCCTCCAGTAGCGTGAGCAAATAGTCGTCGTTGGTGTTCAACATAGAAAATCGGGGGTTTAAATAAGGACCTATTTAAGGGAAGCAGTCTGAGGCTTGGAGTCAAGCCAAGCTTCAAAGGTTCGCGTGAAAAAGGAAACCTTGCCAGCGCACTTAGCCCAAGCGGCGTTCAGCGCTGGTAACCGTGTTATTCATGAGCATCGCAATGGTCATCGGCCCCACCCCACCCGGCACCGGGGTTATCGCACGACAAAATGGCGCGACCGCTTCAAAGTCCACGTCCCCCACCAACCGGTAGCCTTTGGCGCTACTCGGATCTTCAACCCGGTTAATCCCAACATCCACCACCACACAGCCCACCGGCACATGATCTTTAGTCACAAAATGCGGTCGGCCAATTGCCGCCACGAGAATTTCGGCTTGGTGGCACACGCTTGGTAGATCGTGAGTAGCCGAGTGGGCCACCGTCACCGTAGCATCCCGTCCTTCTCCCCGCTGCATTAGGAGAAGCGCAAGGCTTTTCCCCACAATGAGACTTCGGCCCAAAATCACCACCCGCCGGCCGGAGACGGAAATCCCATAGTGTTGCAGAAGCTTCACGCACCCCAATGGTGTACAGGGAACAAAGCCTTCTTCACCGAGCGCAAGCCGCGCCACGTTCGTTGGATGAAACCCGTCCACATCTTTATCCGGATCAATAGCATGCACCACCTCCGATTCGTGGATGTGGGGGGGAGTCGGAGATTGCACCAATATCCCGTGAATTTGCGGATCAACATTCCATCGGTGAATCAACTCGAGCAGCTCCTGCTGCGTCGTGTTCTCGGGCAGTTCTTTGAGCACACTATGAATCCCAAGCCTTTGGCACATTTTGCTTTTGGAGCGCACGTAAGCCAGGCTGGCCGGGTCCGAGCCTAGCACGGCCACCGCAAGTCCAGCGGTAACCCCTCGCAACTTTAGCCTCGCCAGCCTCTCGGTTAACTCTTCATACGTCGCTTCCGACGCCGCTTTTCCCTCCAATACCAATGCTTTCACTCAAGCGCTTTCGCCTGAAACGTTGTTTCACACAAGCATGAAATGTCAAAAACACCAATAAACCAGCCCGTGTTGCACGCTCAACAAATTTAAGGCTGCAAGGTAATCACAATCCGGGCAAACAAGCTCGATTCTACCGCAGGAATGCGCACCCGCATCATGCTAGCGTCTCCCTCCGTTTCAACCGGCTCCGCGGCAATCTCGACTCGTGTCCACATGGGATCGTCTAGACGAACTTTCGATTCCACATGCATGGTCGCCCCAGTTCGGGTTTGGTCGAGCCAGTAGGTCACAGTCAAGTAGGACACATCATCGATCTCCTCATAAATGACCTCAGGCGGTCGCGCGCTCTGCGCCTCGCGCGGGTTGGTGCCGGAGGCGTACTCGTAAAGATTCGAGAGACCGTTGCCATCAAAATCAGCCCTTGGCCCGGTCAAAAGAGGGTCGGCCTGTTCTTCCAGAGTGAACAGGTCGTTCAGCCATTCTTGATAGCTAAGCATCGGCACCGCTGGCACCCAGACGACTTGATCGAGCCAACCGTTATCCTGCCCAGCCGAAACACTTTCGTCTTTATCGTACACCCAGCGCAAGATGTGAGTTCCCTCGCCGAGGACGTAGCTGCGCTGACTCCACCCCAGCTCACCAGAAATGCGTTCCTGCTCCTGCCCGTTGATTAGGAATCGCAAAAAATCGTAGTCGGTCTCCGAACTCACCTTCCAAAAAAACCGCAACTCGCCAGCCCCGGCGACCGTGGTTTGCACCCACGATTCCTGGTTGTCAGTGATCGCGCCACTGCGCGCAGCCCCGGCATTGTTCAGGCCTTCAAAAGGATTAACCGCCCATGGAACATTCCCGCCAGTGCTAAAGGTCAGTTCCGGCGCGTCCACAGCTTCTGCGATTGTTGGCAAGGACGACTCATCGAAAAACACCACCTGATCGACCCAGCCTCGATCCTGGCCTTGGCTGACACTTCCGTCCTTGGAATACCTCCAACGAACCACATTGTTTCCCGCCGGCAAAGAAATCAGGCTGGCCTGCCAATCCACCTCGCCACTGATCCTTCGTTGCACTTCTCCATTGACCAGGACTTCAAGAAAGTCGTAACCGCTTTCGGAGCTCACTTTCCAATAAAAGGCCAGCTCCGCCGGGCCGGCAATATTAGCTTCCATAGTGGTGGACTGGTTGTGAGTAATGCTCCCACTTTGTGCGGCATCAACCCCATCCCAAGTAACGCTGGTTTGTCGAAACCAATTGGCATTACCGTAAGTAACCGGATTCAGCGAGGAATTATCAATGGCTTGTGCGAGAGGATTGACCGGAACGGTTTGGACAGTGAGCGTTAAAGCTTGGTTACCCATGCCATGAACGTTGCTGGCGCTTAAAGTCACTGGAAACTGTCCAACAGCCGTGGTTGTTCCGGATATCAACCCATTGGAAGAATTCACCGTCAGACCAGCCGGCAAGCCGGTGGCTCCAAACGAGGTGGGCGTGTTCGTGGCCGTGATCTGGTAGCTAAAGGACACCCCTTCGGTCGCGGTAGCACTTACTGGGCTGGTAATCACAGGCACGTTATCGGTGATGCTTAAATTGAGATTAGCGGTGCCGGTGCCCGCAGCGTTGGTGGCACCCACTTGCACGCCAAACACACCTTGCACGCTCGGACTTCCGGAGATAAGGCCGGTCGCGCTATTCAGGGTGAGGCCGGATGGCAATCCGCTTGCCGAAAAAGAGGTGGGCGAGTTGGTTGCCGCGATCTGGTAAGAAAACGGACTGCCTCGCACCCCACTCGCGGTGCCCGCACTTGTGATCACCGGAGCCTGTGATTGTGACGCTCCGTAGACTGTGATACTCGCTGACGTCAGAGTTCCGGTCGTTCCAGAAGTAAGATCCGCAACCCGCAACGTCCAGGTGCCCTGTGACGACTCCCCCCAGTTACGTACCGTCATGAAAGTCCAATTCGAATAGTTCGAGTTTCCGTCGCTCCGTTTTTCTGCCAAGCGGCTTTGCACTCCGGACGGGGCAGTGAGGGTGATGGCTAGGTCCCCGCGTTTTTGATGGTTGATATTCACGGTAACTGTTACGTGTTCGACCCGCAGGTTTTGTGCACTCGAAAAATTAAACGACCGGGTTATGCCATTCGCGCTGTTATCAGGAATTCCTACTGACAAACCGGACTGCGTTGACGTGAAACTGGTTTGCGTAGGCAGTTGAGTCCAGCTTTCGGCCATACCCACCGCCGCTGCCGCGTTGATGATGCCGGCCCCAAACTTATGGTTAAAATGATACCCGGCCGCGTTGGTAATCCAATCCCCATCAGCAGGCCGGGTTCGGGTGGCGGAGCGGATGAGAATCTCTTGCACATCTCTCCAGCCAAGCTGTGGGTTTGCTTCGAGCATCAAGGCAATCACCCCGGCCGCTAAGGGGGCCGAGGAGGACGTCCCGCCGAACCAGCGAGTGTAGTCACGATTCGAATAGTCCCCACTGGTGCTGTTCGTGTTATAACCGTTGCTGCCAATTAAATCGGTGGTGCTGATGCCGTGACCCGTGTGGCTGGAAGGCGCAACGATCACGATATTCGCACCCGGCTCGCTGTAATAAGCTTGCTGCCCTTGATTGCCAACCGCCCCCACCGCAATGGTGTGAATGGAGTTGGCGTATCCGTCGTAATTCGAGTTATCGTTATCTTCCAGCCCATTGCCTCCAGACCACACAAAAATGGTTCCACGCCCACCGCGTCCAGTCGCCGTGGCATCAGCTAAGGCAGCTCGCGTTAAAGAGCCGGGTGCCTCCAAAGTGCGACCATCGTCGTTCGGCCCCCAACTGTTTGATTTCACATGAATCGCATCCTTTCGGTAAGCCATGGCCTCTGCTTCCTGTGAATCGCTAACCGCCCCGGCGATTAGACGCATCCCCACGAGAGTAGCCCGAGGCGCGGCGCCGGTGACACCGGCCGAGTTATTGCCTCGCGCTGCCGCGACCCCAGCGCAGGGCGTTCCATGGTCATCATAGCGCACATCCGGTGCGGCGTTGGTGCTGCTCCCACTGTTCCAGTTGCGCGAAAGGGTTGTATCCACGTTAGCGCTAAGATCGGGATGGGTATGTTGCAGCCCATCATCCACGATACCGATGCGCACTCCTGTCCCAAGAAATGTGTCCCAAACTCCAGTGATCTGCACGTCCGCTCCAACGCTACCCCCATTTTGTCCGGTGTTGCGTAGATGCCATTGATCGCCGAAAACCGGGTCGTTTGGGATCAGCCGCCTTTTTTGGTAGCGGGCTAGCATCGGTTCAGCCGACACGACACCATCCCGCTCTCGCAGCATCTGGGCGACCGATACAGGGTCGGATAACGAGCGAAGGTGAATGATGATAAAATTTTCAGCAAAAGAAGGTGCTTCGAAGTTCTGCCATGAGATCTGGTCGAGCACATCCTCAGGAACCGCACCGGGCTCGAGCTCAATCAGAA
>DAIRSW010000007.1:0-31409 GCA_036804205.1 Verrucomicrobiia bacterium
ACAACTATCTGGATGTCGGCAACGAAGACGAATCCATGTACGACGTGGTGTGTCGGACGGAGGTGCAAAAGCTGTGCGTGAACCGATAGTGCGAGCCCGAGGCAGATTGAGAGGGAGAGGCAGAATAGTAGTGGGGAGGTATTTTTGTTCAGTAGCGAAGAGGAAGTTAAAAGTAAGCTGTGTGAAAGCTGCGGCATCGCAAGATTCAAATGCTTGATACAGTTCAAACGCTCGGGGTAGCCAGATGCTGGCTGTAACAAGGTATCACTAAGAGATTTTGCTTGGCTTTGCTCGACCGGGAATTCAGAATGTCCATGTGTTGAAAGCCCTGCTTCTTTTTTTCGCTCTGTTCGGCGTGGCAATCCAAGCCCACTCCCAAGATCATGAGTCAAATGATCCGCTATGGCCTTTGGAGAAGTCCTATTTTTCGAAGATGACGACGGTTCAAGCTGAGTATCGTCAAGAGCTGGCTGCGTTTCTTTCAAAAAGCACTCGAGTCGAAATTTATCTCCTAGATTTCGAGATCGAAAACACCGACTCGGGATTTCTTTTCTGGGAAAATCGTCTTCCAGAGGACAAATTTCCGATCATTCCTTTCGGTGCCCAATCGAGCATTCTGCAGACGAAGATTCTTAGCGAAGAAGAGCAACAGGGCTTCCTGCCCATTCTACAGAAAACCGTTGCTCCACCCGGCGATCCCGGTGGAGGAGCACTGTGTCACTATCCAATTCATGGGGTGCGTTGCTATCTTGAAGACGCCATAATCTTTCAGAGCAGCTTTTGCTGGTATTGTTTCAATTTTTCAATGAGCTATCCAAATGGGGCCATCTTGACCCAAATCACGCCGGAGATCGAGACGGCCCTGAACGAGCTCTTGCCAATCCCGGCCGCCGAGCTGGAACGTTTTCAGGAAAAATACCCACCACCAACTTCCGACTGATCAAGGCTGTTTTGGCGCCTGGCCGCTTCATTCAAAATCGAGTTTTTCTTCGTCTCCAAACATTCTTCATTCTTAAGAAAGTAAGCTGTATGAAAGCTGCGGCATCGCAAGATTCAAATGCTTGATACAGTTCAAACGCTCGGAGTAGCCAGATGCTGGCTGTAACGAGGTATCACTAAGAGATTTTGCTTGGCTTTGCTCGACCGGGAATACGGAATGTTCATGTGGTGAAGCATTCACAGGTAGATAAGTCCCGTTTGCTGAAGTTTGCGGGAGATTGATTGGTCTTTGAATACCTTCCACTATGGTTTTGGCGACGTAAATGTCGCTTAAGCTTTTCGCGTAAATAGTGCCCACTTATCCTTCATGTTCTTCCTCTCTTCATGGTGAATTACCCGTATATACCCTTTTGAACTGCGGCGTGAGTTACTGGAAATGGACGCGCATAGAGGTTGCGACTTTTGATGCTTTTGGCTATTGGTAAAAGCGACGTGTTTACTTTTCTCTCAGAACATTGGCGTTCGGCTATCGAAATCGGGATTCTTTCGGTCCTGATCTATTATCTTTATTTGTACTTTCGTGATACCCGCGGAGCGCAGGTTCTCACCGGGCTCGCAGTATTGTTTATCACGCTGACAGCTTTTGCTCAGTTACTTGACTTGGTGGTGATGAATTGGCTTTTAAAAAGCTTTCTCGCCTTTTTCGCCATTGCCATCGTCGTGATTTTTCAGCCGGAACTGCGGCGTGCCCTTGCCGAGCTGGGTAGCCATCGATGGCTCAGCGGGCCGATCCGCACGCGGGAAGCGCTGGAGCACCTGGTTGATGCGGTGCAGAGGCTTTCTGCAAAACAGATGGGCGCGCTGATTGCGCTCGAGCAAGAGAATGGAATTCGGGAGGAAGAAGGCACTGGCGTGGCGCTGGATGCGATCTGTTCCGCCGAATTGTTGCTGACGCTTTTTCATCCCAAGACCGTCCTGCATGATGGTGGGGTGATCGTTAAAGGCAGCCGGGTTGTGGCGGCTGGATGCCTTTTCCCGGTTTCGCAACGCGAGAATCTGGATCGGACTCTAGGGCTGCGGCATCGTGCTGGATTGGGTATCACGGAGGATACAGACGCCATTGCTTTGGTTGTTTCTGAAGAAACAGGTGCCATCTCTATTTGCCACCGCGGGGAAATCGAGCGAAATCTAACCATTGATGAACTTGAAAAACGTCTCCAAGAACTTCTCCTGGGTCGCCGTGATCACGACGGTGCGGAAGATTCTTCTCCACAACTGGCGGGCTAAGCTGTTGTCGGTCGCCGTGGCAGGAACCATCTGGTTCATCATTAACCGGCACGTGACCAGCACCACTCGAATGACCTTCGAGGGATTTCAACCTTTGACATGGGATTTGCCAATCCCACCGCCTAGCGCTCAGCCCGAAGAGACACCTTAGGGTTTCGACTGCGCCTCGCGAATGGTGCTTCGTTCGAATCTGCTTCGACGTTCTCTTGCTGGAGGCTAAACTGTAGGAAAATCCCTCATCAAGCGTTTTTGAAGGACACGCATTTGCTTAGCGCCGGAGGGAGTGAGGTCGTCGAATCCTTGCAGATGCAGCAGACCGTGCAAGCAGTAGAGGCAGATCTCCCAATCCAAACTCAACCCTCGGGTTTGCGCTTGTTGGAAGGCGACTTCCGCACAAACCACCACCTCACCGTGATCAAAGGTGATCACATCTGTCAGGCTTGGATCTCGTAGGAACTGAAAGTGGAGTTGCTGCATAGTCCGGGGCCCCACGCAGACGAAGCAGACTTCCTCCAAATGCCGGAGGGTTCCTTGGTTTCCAGTTGTGTAACTAATGATGTCCGGGAGCTTTTCCCTGAGAAAGCGCAAGACCGTTCGACCGCCGATGGGGTGCCTCTTCTGTCGATTTACCCAATACAGTTTTGGTATCATGAGCAGGCCAAGTTTTGCAGAGCGGACAGAAGACCGGATATATCCTCCTGCCGATGTGTGGCGCTAAGCGTTAGGCGCAATCTCGCTTCTCCTTTAGCGACTGTGGGATAACGAATGGCCGGAAGGAAATAGCCGAGTTCTCGCAACCGTGCACTCCATTCTAGAGCTCGGGTTTCTTCTCCCATGGGCAGTGGCAAGATGGCGGCTTCCACCGAAGAGTGGGGCAGTAAGCTTTTTGGTAAGGATTTGCGCACTTCGGTCACATAGCGATGGAGCTGCTTCCTTCGCGCCTCTCCGAGTTCCCCTTGCACCAGTTGCAATGCCGCGAGGCCGACTTCGGCCAGTGCAGGCGGGGGTGCAGTGGAGAACACGAAAGACCGTGCTCGATGAAGGAGTCGCTCCACGATCTCTTGACTGGTGGCCAGGTAGCCGCCGGCAACCCCTATCGCCTTGGAAAGCGTTCCCATGTGTAGATCCACCTTTGCACTCACTTGGTGCAAAGCCGCAAGCCCTCGGCCTTGCGGCCCTAGCACCCCGACGGCGTGTGCCTCGTCCAATAAAAGCCACGCTCCGAACTCGGAGGTCACGGCGCAGATGGATTTCAGAGGACAAGCATCCCCGTCCATGGAAAAGATCGATTCGGTCACGACTAGGATACGACCGTCCGGATGCTCGGTTTTCGCCCAGCGTAGATGGCTTTCTAGACGACCGAGATGGTTATGAGGGAAGACCCGAAGGTGAGCGCGACTGAGACGGGCTCCGTCGATCAGACATGCGTGACTAAGTTTATCGAGAATTATGACGTCTTGCGGACCGAACAAAGCTGGAATGCAGCCGACTGCGGTGGCGTAGCCGGAGGTAAAAGTGAGAGCGGCCTCGGTCTGTTTGAACTGGGCGATTTCTTTCTCCAATCTTGTGTGGGCCGGTCGTGTGCCGCTGAGGAGGCGTGCCGCTCCGGCTCCGACCCCTTGCATTTGGGCCGCTTGCTTGAAGACCTCCACTAAGGCTGGTTCACGGGAGAGTCCCAAGTAGTCATTGGAAGAAAAATCGATGAGCGACCCTTGATCCAATTGGTGTGACTGAGCACGCTCTGAAAAAGTTTGCAGCCTTCGGCGGAGGTGAGGAGGAATATTTTGAGTATCGTTCACACGTTCGTGAGGGCATGAAGCTTGGTGATCAGAAGCGAGCCTTTAGCTCTTTCACCAGTTCACGAAGCGCGTCACAGTGCATCTGAAAAAGGGCCACTTCCGGCGTCAAAGGCTCATGCAAGATCTCCTGGAGACTTCGGATTTGGCCAATTAAAACTCCCTTTTCGAAGCCTTCCTCTCGACCCCGCGCAAGTCCTTGTTCAAGTCCCTGCTCAAGTCCTCGTTCAAGTCCTTTTTCAAGTCCCTGCTCAAGTCCTTGTTGTAGCCCTTCGTCTTTAAGTTGCTCAGCTAGTGTCATGGCTTTATCGCGAATGCTCGCGTCTTGAATTTCTGTAATTTTAATTCTGAAGGCTGCTTTGTCAATCTCCCGGGAGAGCAAGTAACCGAGCACCATCTCGAAGGTGCGTGCACTCGTCTGTCGGAAGAGTTCCGTATCCCACAACTCATTTGCTAACAACTCATTCCCCGCTTCGGCCTTGAGTGTCCGCATCACTAAGATCCCATCCGGTGTGCCGGCGATATGATGAAAAGGCAGATCCGCCAATTGAATGAGGACATAACTAAAATCAGGCACAAACTTCTCTCCACCTTCGACCACATCGATCAAATCAGCAAACTGCTGCGGCGCTTCCCAGTGGATGGCATTCTGAGCTACAACAACGGAAACGACAGTCGGACGCTTGCTCCCCGACGGGCCGGAAAACGTTTCCCAAATCCGCGACTTGTAGCGAAGCAACCGAAACATTAGATCATGATCATTCACTTTTTGATGTTCAAAAAGAATGTGGATCAGGGACCGCCCGGAATTCTTTGCTACAGCAAAAAGCAGGTCGCTCTCGCTTAATCGGAACTGAGAGTCGATAAAAGAACCCGGTTGTAGGGCAAGCGTCGCCCAATTGAGAGAAGCCACCAGTTGATCTGGTAGATGATGACACAAAAATGGCCTCGCGTTCTCGGGCTGCGAAAAGGTCGACTTAAAAAGCTTGTCGTGCGGCTGGTGAATGAAGCCTTCCTCGTTCATTTCAAGGACCGAAGCACACGCCGACGTGTCCATCAAAGAAATACTATCCCCGTGTTCTCTGGGCTCACCCCAACCTGAGAACGACCAATGCGTCCAAAAGCGCTGTGTGGGGTGGCAGGAAAAAGGAGGAAAATGAGTCCGCTCTCATTCTGCCTAGTAAGTTGCTAATAGCAATACGCTCCACTTAAACCGGTCGGATCTCTAGAAAAATCCATAGCCATAAGCCGTGCAGTATGCTTACTTTGACTCTCTTGACAAGCGTCCCGAATTCTGGTTGTGTTTACTATATGATTACAAAAACCCCCGCCCATTCTTCTGTTTTTTCTTTGCAAAATGTTTGCGTGCTCCCGCTGCTCGTGGCGCTCGGCTTTTTCACGTGCCCTCTTTCTGCGCAGGCGGAAGTTACTCCCGAAGAAGCGACCGAGCCCGTCGAAGCCGTACCATCCGAACTGTCAGAGGTGACCGAGGTTGAGACTGTTGACACAGAGACAGCGGAAACAGCGGAAACAGCGGACGCCACATCTGAAGGGGCTGAAGCCGCTCAGCCGGCTGAGGATGAATTGCCGCCCATGATCTATTTTACCACCCAACGTATCAGTGTGCCCATTGAAGGCGGGCTACAAGGGATTGCTCCTGGAACAATGGTGCGACTGATCATCAAACCAGAGCACGGTAACTGGGAGGTTTCTGATGGTGAACTCAGCTTTGAAATTGATCCTATGCTTCTGACGCGCGACATCAATCTTGCCCAACAGCTTCAAGCCCGGGATCAAGCCGCGCAGAGTATTGGGATGATGCAACGCGCCCGGCTGCTCCAATCGGAAACTCAAAGAGAATTTGATCAACGTCAGCAGCACAGCGAAAACGTGATCCAAAATCCAGTGCGAGAGCGCACGGGGCTAAGCGGCGAAAGTCGGCTGAACGAGCCGACGCGTTAATAATTTGTCCTTCGCCACATAGCGGCGAAGAAACTACGCCAACAGGATGTCTCACGATTTAGCCGGTGTATTAGGTCTTGAGTCGCGTTTGGAGGCTCATCTTTTTAAGCCGGCGCAGATTCACCCCTCGGCATTTATTGCACCAAACGCCACGGTCATCGGAGACGTCACCCTGCACGAGAAAACCAGTGTTTGGTATGGAGCCGTGTTGCGTGGGGATATCCAATCCATTGTGATCGGGGCGGGCAGCAACATTCAGGACAACTGCGTGGTTCACCTCGATAATCAGTTCGGGACTCGCGTTGGTGAGTATGTCACCGTAGGGCATCGCGCCGTTCTTCACGCCTGCGAAATTGGCGATGAAGTATTGGTGGGCATGGGTGCCACAATTTTGGACGGGGTCAAGATAGGTCCGAGGTGCATTATTGGAGCGCACGCTTTGGTCACCATGAACACGGTGATTCCAGAGGGCTCAATGGTGCTAGGAGCACCTGCAAGGGTCACTCGCAGCCTCGATTTGGAACAACAGCTTGGCCTGCGTTCTTGGGCTGAAAAATACGTGGCGCTGTCCCGAGTTTACATGCAGCGGGTGCACCCAAGAAACCCCAATTCTGACGGAATCTAGTGTTCCGAGTAGCTGACCAATTCGTCCCGGTAGGCGAGTCGCCATTGACCATCCTCCCATTGGTCCAATTCCCATTGCACTAGACCATGGCCCGGTGCCTGGAAGTAGCGTTCGCGCTGTGGCTCGCCCTCATCGTCGAATGTGAGTTGATAAACAACGGTTTCATATGTTCCGGCTGCCACAGTGACTTCCCGGTCGATCGTCAAAACTTCATAAGCGTCCTCCTCAACTTTGTAGGTATGCCCCACTTCGGTTGGGTAAGGCATGCTTAGACCAAAATCCGATAAGGCACTGGGCGAGGTGGGGTTCTCCTCGTCCTCCTCAAAGTGGTAGCTGCCTTGGTCCGTCATATATTCCCAGAAGTGATATTCTTCGTCATGTTCACTGGCCAACACGTCGGCGAATCCAGCTGCGCTTTCTTGCAAACGCCACTCGCGCACGCGAATGCGGAAAATCGTGTGCCCCTCCATTTGTCCAATCTCCACAACTTTCTCTTGGCAAAGACCATCAGGGACAAGTGCGCCGTCCTTCTCCACCAAAGTGGAAGTATACAACCACTCGGCACCTAAGGAACGCGGCTGGATAGATTCCTCAGCGAGGCTCGTTCCGAGCAGGCATAACGCAGTTCCAATAAAAAATAAACGGGCCATAATAGTCTAGAAGATTGTCAGCGTAGTGTGCTTGCCCCACTGGGTTTTGCCAACAGAAATTCTGCGTGTTACGGAAATATTTTGGCCCCGACCAGGAGCGGCTTCCGTCGAACAAGCTTCCATCTGAGGCGGGTCGGGGTCTGCTTAAGGAACACGCTCGCGAGATGAGGAATGGTTTGCTCTAAAGAAAAAATTTCGCGAGCGCGCCTGTGCCCACCGCGACCGTGTTCACTAGCAAGATTGGGAGACGATAAATACTTTCGCAAAGCATGGGTCAGGCCTTGAATATCACTCGGCTGAACCAATACCCCAGTAAACCCATCGCAAACCTGCTCAGGAACTCCGGCTAACCGGGTAGAAACAACCGGCAATCCGGCCGCCATGGCCTCGGTGATTACAGTGGGTAAATTGTCCATACCTCCATCCTGTTCCTGGACACAAGGCAGAGCAAACACCCGGCCACCATGAAGCACTTCGGTCACCTGCGACTCAGTCATGGATCCAAGAAACTTAACTCGATTGGTCAATCCTAAGTTATCCCGCAAGGCCAGCAAAGACGTTTGGCGCGGGCCATCGCCCACGATCTCAACGGTCCAGTCGTCATCGCCCAAAGCAGCGCAGGCGCGGAGGAGGTCCTCAAACCCTTTCTTTTCCACTAGACGGCCCACCGCCACGATTTTTTTTGGGTTGGCTCCGGGATCGGTGCTGGGTGCCTCCGGAACTTGCATACCGTTGTAAACCCGGACGATTCTGCGAGTTCTGGGATACCGCTTTTTGAGTAAGGCCGCAGAAAAATCGCTGACTGTCACCACCAAGCGTGCTTCGGCGAATAATGTCTCCAGATCGACCGATCCCTTTGGGCGAACCAAAAAATCATTGGCATGAGCGGTGAACGAATAGCTCATCCCAAAAAACCGTTTGATCCAATAGCCGGTGCGGGCGGCTAAGCCAGCGAAATGGGCATGCACATGCCCCACGCCTTGGCTCCTGAGCTTTGCGCCAATCCACGCGGCTTCATAAAGGCGCTGTTTATCCGGTTGATTGCCCCATTCTTGAATGAAGGGCAGCACCTGTTTAGGTATAAGCCGCCGCGCCGCTAGCTCCCGCACTTCTGAGGCCAGCCCTGCTTTGTCGGGAAACGTCTGGCAGGCCGCGTCCATTGTGGGAGAGAACTCGGCTAGCTCCCCTTGATCCTTACCCCGGACAGAAAACACCGTGGGGGTCAGGCCCCAAGCATGCAATCCTTCCACTTCACGCAAAGTGAAGAGCTGTACAAAGGATGGGTATCGCTCAAAAAGATAAGCAAGAGCAGGAGAAGAATTTGGGCCAGGAGCCATAGGAGAGATTTATAACGACGCTAAGGCCAGTGGAATGCAAGAAGAGCGGTTGCGCAAGGCGGGAGAGGACGGGAGTATAAAGGCCTATGGCGAAAACGGAAGACTTAGTATCTGGCATCTTAAAAAAGGTTTCTCGGAGCATGACCGAGGAGCAATGGAAAGAAAAGACCGCTCCTTACGCTGCGGAGCTTCAGTCCTTTTTGCATGCTCCCGCGACTGAGTATCCGGCATGGCTTGATGTGCTAGCCGGATCTCTTGGGCTGAACGCGGATGGACTACGCATGATTCATGAGGGACGATACGAGCCCGGAGTGGAGCCTCCAAAAGAGTTACACCCGGTGACGACTCCTTATGGAGACATGGAGGTGAACGCCTACGTACTCGCTGATTTTACAAGCAAGACGGCGTTGGTTTGTGATACCGGAGCCGATGCGGATGGTTTGCTCGCGTTTCTTGAGCGCCACGACCTGACTCCTCTAGCGATCCTAATCACCCACGCGCATGGCGATCATATTTTTGAACTCGACAGGTTAAGCTCAAAGCTCAAAAGCCCGGTCTATGCCTCAAAACAGGAGGCCGCTGACTTAGGCAATGGCGTTCAACTGCTGGAGGAGGGCGAGGTGCTCTTTCCAGGGCAAGCTCTGGAGACAAAGGTTTACCTTACCCCCGGTCATTCACCGGGAGGCCTCTCCTTTTTCATCCCATCGAAAGGTGTTGGGCTGGTCGGCGATGTCCTCTTTGCCGGCTCCATGGGCGGAGCACGACAACTACTCCCGGTGGCCTTGCATCATTTGGGGCGAGTTATTTTTTGTTGGCCACACGACACCGTCCTGGCTCCAGGTCACGGCCCCTTAACTTCGGTGGGCTACGAAAAACGATCCAACCCCTTTGCCTCATTAGTGCCAGAGTCGAACCCGTAATGCTCATAGTATGAGTGGGCCGATCCATTTTGACCGAGGAGTTTATCTGGAGGAAGCCCAGCTGTGGCTCGACCCGTGGGATGTCCAACCCGCAGCCTTCGTATCCCATGCGCACAGTGATCACATCGCTAGGCATGCCGTGGCCATCTGTTCTGAAGCCACGTCGCGCTTGATGCGGGCTCGGCAAGGGCGTTGCCCGGTCGAGCATGTACTGACTTGGAATCAAGAGTTTTCATGGCAAGGAAATGTGCTCAAACTTTTGCCGGCGGGGCACATCTTAGGCTCGTCACAACTGTGGATTCAGACGGCTTCGGGCTCCACTCTTTACACGGGCGACTTTAAGCTCCGACCGGGTCTTTCCGCAGAAGCGACCGAGTGGTGTCAGGCCGATACACTTATCATGGAGACCACTTACGGGTTGCCGCGTTTTGTCTTTCCCCCGACGGAAAAGGTTCTGGCGCAGATGATCGAGTTTTGTCGGGGAACTTTGGCCGACGGCGACATCCCCATTCTTTTAGGATACTCGCTCGGCAAATCCCAAGATATTCTGCAGGCCTTGAGCTCGGTTGGCCTACGAGCCGCCCTGCACCCTGCGGTGGCAAAAATGACGAAAGTCTATCAAGAGCTGGGGCAAAGTTTTCCGGACTACAAGACCTGGCAGCCGGAAGAGGAGTGGGAAAGCGATGTCTTGATCTGCCCACCCAGCGCGGCGCGAGGGCGCGCCGTGCGGCGACTCGGCAAAGTCCGAATCGCCGTTCTGACCGGATGGGCCGTGGATGCTGGAGCGATCTATCGTTACCAAGTGGATGCGGCGTTTCCTCTGTCCGACCATGCCGACTACCAGGATCTCTTGCGCTACGTGGAACTGGTGCAACCCAAACGCGTATTGACACTACATGGTTACGCCAATCAGTTTGCAGTGGATTTGCGAAGCCGAGGAATAGAGGCCTGGTCCTTGCTCGGATCCAACCAAATGGAATTGCGTTTGCCGGTTGTATCGCCCTCGCCTCGGCAGGCCGCTGAAGAGTCGCCAGTTGCTGAATGGAAAGGTGGCCCACCCCAAAGTTGGCTGGCCTGGGTGCAAACTGCGGAGCAGATTGCCGCCACTTCAAGCAAGCTTTCCAAAATTCAACTTCTTGCGGTCTACCTTCAGCGTTTAGCAGCGGAGGACCTGCCCCGAGCGGTCCGCTGGTTTGAAGGAAAGGCAGATCGCCAGGCCTTGGGTGCCGGTTGGGCCATGGTGAAGCGGGCTTTACTTCAAGTGGTGTCTCTCTCCGAGCAGGAATTTCGATTGATCAGTCGAAGGCATCAGGACATTGGGCGCACCGTCCAGGATGTGCTGAGTCTACACAAAAAACCGGAAGCCTCAGAATTGAGTCTCGCCGAGATCGAAGAAATCCTGCACAAAATTGGAGCAGCTCGTGGACCCGGTCCCAAGAGAGAAGCTTTGTCTGAGGGATTGCGTATGCTCAGTCCGGTAGAAGCAAAGTATTTGGTGAAACTGCTCGGAGGCGACCTGCGGATTGGGCTTAAGGAAGGGCTATTGGAAGATGCGATTGCTCAGGCCTTTGACCATCCGAGTGAAGCGATTCGGGAGGCCAATATGCTAGAGGGTAGTCTTAGCGCCACAGCAACCTTAGCCCTAAGCAATCGCCTCCGCGATGCTAGGCCTGTTCCTCTGCGCGGGATCAAAGTGATGCTCGCAAGCCCCGAGCCGGATGCCGCTTCGGCCTGGCAAAGGCTCTCGCCGGACCCAGTGGTCGGAATTTGGGCTGAGGATAAATTCGATGGCATCCGGGTTCAGATTCATCGGCACTTCGATGACGTGGTCTTATTGAGTCGTGATCTACGGGTGGTGACCGAGCAGTTTCCTGAGCTTGTCAAGCAAGCTCGTATGGTGAATGCGCAGAGCTACATTTTCGATGGTGAGATTATCGCGTTCCAGGAGGGTCAGAAGCTCTCGTTTTTCGATCTGCAAAAACGCCTGGGCCGTCAGCAGGGCGATTTGTTTGTGGAGAGTGATATACCGGTCATCTGCATGATTTTTGATGCGCTCCTGGTTGAAAATGAGGTTTTGTTGAAGCGCCCTTTGATGGAGCGGAGAAAGATTTTGGAGCAACTCGACTTTCCTCTAGCAATGCAGCGGGTGGCAGTCGTGCACCCAAAAACGCCCGACGAGTTGGAGCAAGAATTTTTTGCAGCGAAGAAGCGTGGCAATGAAGGGCTCATGCTGAAGCGCCCGGAAAGCTTATACTACCCAGGTCGTCGTGGATCACACTGGGTCAAACTAAAGATGGCGCAACCAACCTTGGATGTGGTGGTGGTAGCTGCGCAGCAAGGGCATGGTCGCCGGAGTCATGTGCTGAGCGACTACACCTTCGCCGTTCGAGAATCCAAGAGCGGCGAGCTGTTGGAGATTGGCAAAGCTTACTCGGGGCTGACCGATCTTGAGATCGAAGAGCTCACAGAACACTTCCTCTCAACCACCATAGAAATACGCGGATCAGTAAGGCGGGTGAAGCCGCAAATTGTTTTAGAAATTGCTTTCGACTCGATTCGGTCCAGCAATCGGCATCGGAGCGGGTTGGCTATGCGATTTCCACGAATTAAAGCCATCCGGCGAGACAAGACGCTCGAAGAGATTGACACCTTAGAAACCGCATCCGAGCTGGTTCAAACCTAGCTGTTATTTATTTGGAGGATTCTCTGCAATTCGAGCAAAAACCAACAGCTGACCCTTGGAGTCTTGGAACTTGAGAACCTTCTCGGGCATTAAGAATCTATTGTCGTGGTCAATCGTTCCTCTCCTTAAATTGATCGCACAGACCCCAGCGCTCGATTCTGGCATTAGTGTTATGTGCGACGTCTGGTGCATCCCTTTATTCGCCGGAGTGGGTGACAGCCCATATGTTCCACTGTGTTTTTCTAATACGCCTCGCTTTTCCCATCGCCATCGAACTCGGTTTTCGCTCAGAAACTCAATCTCAATCATCACGACTGCTCCGGTATTACGGTCATCAAAAGCACCCGAACACTGTGCCGACCATCGTCCCAGAAGCTCTTCAGTGGAAATTAAATCAGAGTAAGCCGTTGTCCCTGAGCCAAGACAAAGTGCTCCGACTAAGAAAAGTCGCAGAGGAGGTCTCAACGCTGGTGCATGAAATTTTGGTCTAGTGTTTGCCATGGTTCGTCGTAGGGAAGTTCTTCGAGCGGCACGTCAACGTAGTCAGGCTCAGGATCCGTTTCAAACTGCACTGCCTCAATTGTTTTGCCCCCGGCCACCAAGCGCTCAGGTCACCTATTTGCTAGTGACCTCAAGCCCTTGTGCCCTCTGAATCTGGCAGATCTTTACTCCAGATCAGTGTCTGGATCAGCCCGCCGAGAGTCAACAAAGAAGCTAATGATAGAGGAATAATCCACATCAAATCCTCTTCTTGAGTCTCGGGGATCATCAATGAAGCCCCCAGCATGCCCAGTCCAATCAGCAGCACGGGGATGCACCAACCAATCAGCGCCTTGGCTCCGTATCGATTAATTTCCCGCCAACGATGTTCAGAGACGTAGGCCTTCCGGATACGCACGCCGTACCAGGGATTTCTTTTGATCATCCCCCGCAGAAGGGGCACGGAAAGAGCGATGCAAATCACGCTCACCAAAATATTTGCAAGACCCCCGATAAGTAACGTGTTGTTCATGTCTGGCTGTTGTGAAGTGGTCGAGGTGGCGGGTCTTCGCCGAAGTCTAGGGATCAATGTATGGCTAACACAATGGGCGCGCAATAAATGAATGGGCTTTATCGATTGAAACCGCGTTGCGTAGTCCTCTAAGAGAATCCTAGATCGGCTACCCGGCTGTTTCTCGTGTTTAAGTGCCCAAATCACGAGGTAAACAGGAAGAGAGAGAATGATCAAAACGATGCTTGCTTCATGCCGGGTTGCAGCATCCATGAGTTCCTTGAGACGCCTATACGGAGCCGTTGCACCGACATAGATGAGCCGGAAAAACATCCCATCATAATCAGGTAGACACGCTCGAAGGTGACCCCTGTGTTACTACGATGCTTGCGGGCGCGGTTCATGTCGCAAGAATTCTTTCAGGTTCTTAACTCCGCGCCGCAAAGCAGGCGTTCTTTGTTGAAGGCCTCAGGAATAGGGCACTCTAATTCCGGCGAGCCCGTTCGTCGGCTAGCGCACGAGCCTGTTCTCCCTCGTTTTCGCCTGATAACGTGCCAAGAAGATTTGCGTTGCCCTTATTCAACTCGATGACAAGCAACTTTGTAAAGGTCTCATCCGTCTCCGACTCTGGCTTCCCGGCTTCGACCCGGTAGATAATGGCATACGGAACAAATGTTTCGTCACGCACGATTCCCCGCCATTCGACCACATCATTCGCCTTTTGGGGAAACGTTCCTTCTGCTGCATCCATGGTGACGCGGCGCAAGTCGCTGATCGTGCTCCCATACTTCACGTTCAACCAGCTGCGTGCGTCGCCTCCTTCGAAAATCAATTCATATCCCCCATAACCTGGACACACCGCATGGAAATAATCGATATCGGGATTTTCTTCAAAGGCGGAACTTTGCAAAGTCGCAATAAACTTCTGCGCCGTGGTGGAATAAAAACTGGTCGGTTCCTGCGCCCAAGCAGCAGAAGTGAGAAAGGTAGACAGAAAAAGAAAGTAACGGATCATTGGAGCGATTGAGTTAGGCGAGAGCTTGTCTTTCAATAGAAAAATTATTCGCCAAAGCAAATCATCTTTTGTTAAACGATGCCCAACGCGTGTTTCTATGTGACTTAGTTCGGTGAACCACACTGGCAGTTGATCACAAGAAATTGCCAACCACCGCCAGTTGCGGCGCCTGAATGGTTTACGATCGTCACGTTGCCCTCAATGCGATATGCGTTGAAGTTCCACTCAGAATCGGGCTGAAACTGTGTCTCGATTTAGCCAGGGGGGCACACTCTTGATACGCCGCCACCAAAGGCACATTCCGGATCGGATCTACGTCGATTACCGAGGCCTGGCGGGATTTGCGGTGAGCGTCGAGACGCTCGCCGTCTATGACTGGCCCCCGACTCCCGAGACCATCACCTACCGCCTAGAGTCATAGTGCTTCGGGAGACCTTGGTTACAATCCCTGAGGAATTGAAGGTAACCACTGTGTAGGTGCTTTCGCTTCTGAAGTCTCCGGTTGCAATGGGAATCAGTGCCAAGGGCCCCAATAACTGATACCCAATGTTCTGGCCAGCGTTATTTCGAGTGTAGCTCCAAGAAGTCACTCCGTCGACTGTGTGCCTCATTCCTGGTCGGCCAAGGATGTTTCTCACTTGCTGCATGGTCATTCCCTTTTTGACCTGCTTACTGTTCTCCTCCAAGCTTGTGTGTGACAGATTTTCTCTGGTCGATTCGTCCAGCAATGCACAAGAAGTGAGAACTAAAATTTGAAGTAGCACGAGCAGCTTGGCCGAAATTTGGAATATTTTATTAAATTGCATTCAAGGTTTTTATTATTTTTCACTTTGAGGTCAAGTCAAGAAATAATAGCTAGGTGCCGAGTACGACCGAGGCCGAGAGTTGGGATCAAGCCAAACATCACGATACTGAGTCACTTCGCTGCATTTACTGCGTGTTTGGGGGCAATAACCAAACCCGTCCCATCAAGGGAAGAGGCCGTTCCTTTCTTTGCGCGCTGGGTGGTGTGAGCCGTGAAACACTTACTCAGTCACAACAACCCGACTCGGATTTGCTATTGGCAGGCGATGCTGAGTGGAAATAGAAACAACAGAACGAGAGCGTTGGCTACAACAAACCCTATGACCAAAAACGTCTCTCCCGATCTGTTTTGGTTTGCTGGTTTAGTAAGGTCTCCAGCCAGAATGGGAATCGAACTTCCTACCAAGACTCTGCAGACTAAATACTTCACTTGTCCAAACGTAAACTGGGTGTTTGGAACACTAGAAAACATTAAGTTGCGCGAGAAACGGAATGCCAGGTATTTGGAAGTCTAGCCGTAGCTATTTCTAGCAAAAATTGTCATGATTGTGTGCCTGATTCGTGAGATGTGCCGGCAACCGGCTCCGAAATTCGTTTTTTTCGAATTCCGCTAGGCGCTTTTAGGCTTCTGGGGCGGTCATGGCGGTGGGGTCGAGGGCTTTTTCTATTTGTTCGTCGCTTAACAGCCCTTTCTCCTGGCAGAGGACCCGGAGGGTTTTTCCGGTGCGCGCACTTTCTTTGGCTAACTCGGCCGACCGGTCATAGCCAATGTAAGGAACCAATCCCGTGACCAAGGCTAAACTGCGTTCCATCAGGTCGCGACAGCGGTCCGGGTCGGCTTGCAAATCTTCCAGGCAGTTTTCTCGGAAAACCTTGAGCGCCGCAGCCAGGCACCGCACGCTTTCGCAGCTTTCCCAAATCATCAAGGGCATCATGACGTTGAGTTCGAGATTACTTTGGGCCGCGCTCCAGGTGATGACGCTGTCCATCCCAACAACCCGGACACAGGTTTGAATTAACGCCTCAGGGAGGACCGGATTGACTTTGCCCGGCATGATGGAGCTGCCCGGTTGGGTGGCCGGGAGTTGCAGTTCGCCCAAGCCGCCGTGCGGGCCGCTGGCCAGCCAACGGAGGTCGTTGGCGATCTTAATGAGACTGATGGCAATGGTTTTGAGTTGGCCGCCGGCTTCAACCATGGCGTCTTTGCTGGCTTGCGCCTCAAAATGGTTAGCGGCTTCGCAAAAGCCTAGGCCGGTGCGTTCGACGATGGTTTGAATGCAGCGCGCCGCGAACTGCGGGTGGGTGTTGAGGCCGGTGCCTACCGCAGTGCCGCCGAGGGGTAGCTCAAGCAAAGCTTGAAGGGCGAGGTGGTTCCGGACCTTAGCTTTTTCGATCTGTCGGGCGTAGCCGCTAAAGACTTGACCCAAGCGCACCGGGGTAGCGTCCATCAGGTGGGTGCGTCCGAGTTTGAGGATGTCCCAGAAGTCTTGTGATTTTTGGGTGAGTTGCTGATGAAGCTGTTCGAGTTCGGGAGCGAGCTGGCTCTGCAGTAGCTCGGCCAGAGCCAAGTGCATGGCGGTGGGGATGACGTCGTTGCTGCTCTGACCGAGGTTGACGTGATCATTAGGGTGGAGCAGGCCCGGCTCGTTGGCGAGTTGTGCTCCGCGGCGCGCCAGCACTTCGTTGGCGTTCATGTTGGAGCTGGTGCCTGAGCCAGTTTGGAAGACGTCGACCGGAAAATGTTGGTCCAATTGGCCAGCCATCATTTCTTCGGCTGCTTGCATGATGGCTTGAGTTTGCTTAGGGGTGAGCCGGTCGAGCTGGCCATTGGTCTTGGCCGCAGCCCACTTCACAAGCGCTAAAGCTCGGAGGAATACCGGGGGCATGCGCCAGCCGCTGATGGGGAAGTTGAGCACAGCGCGTTGGGTGCTGGCTCCGTAAAGGGCGTCATCAGGGACTTCCATATCGCCCATGGAATCATGTTCGGTTCTCATTTTTCCTTTTTGCCTTTGGATTTTCCGCTTTTGCCATCTTTCTCGCCTTTTTCGTGTTTATCGGACTTGCCCGATTTGGCGGATTTTTCGTGATCAGACTTTTTTTCTTTTCGATCGCCTTTGGCTGCTTTGATCTCGACCGTTGGTTCGCTCGAAGGCTGGGCATCGTAGGGAGTGCACCTGGCCCAGGGGTGAAGATTTTCGTAGGCCTGCCCAACGCGGAGCACGGTGTTTTCGTCCATGGGTTTGCCGAGGATTTGCAGGCCGATAGGAAGCGGTTTTTCGGTGGATTGAGTGAACCCACACGGAATGCTAAGCCCAGGGAGTCCGGCCAAGTTGGTGGCGATGGTGAAGACGTCGGCCAAATACATTTGTAAAGGGTCACTAGATCGTTCGCCGATCATGAAGGCTGGGCCAGGTGTGGTTGGCGAAAGGATGACGTCAACTTTTTTGAAGGCTTCCAAAAAGTCTTGGCGGATGAGGGTGCGTACTTTTTGGGCGCGCAGGTAGTAGGCGTCGTAGTAGCCGGAGCTGAGCACGTAGGTTCCGAGGATGATGCGGCGTTTGACTTCTGGCCCGAATCCTTGAGCGCGGGTGCGCTGGTAAAGATCGATGAGGTTGCCGGGTTGATCCACACGCGCCCCGTAGCGGACGCCATCGAAGCGGGCCAGGTTGGCGGAGGCTTCCGCAGTGGCGATGATGTAGTACACGGCCACGGCGTATTCTGTGTGTGGCAAGCTGATCTCTTCCACTTCGGCTCCTTCTTTGACCAGGTCGTCAACAGCTTTCCGGACGGCAGCTTCAATCTCGGGATCGATGCCGTCGATAAAGTATTCTTTGGGCAACCCAATCTTAAGGCCTTTGACGCCTTTAGGAAGGTCGACCACAGTGGAAGCGGCTGAGTCGCGAAGGGAGGTGGAGTCTCGAGGATCGTGTCCAGCAATGGCATCGAAGAGGAGGGCGGCGTCTTGAACATTTTGGGCGATCGGCCCAATTTGGTCGAGGGACGAGGCAAAAGCGACCAGTCCATAGCGGGAGACGCGTCCGTAGGTGGGTTTGAGCCCTGTCACTCCACAGAGGGCGGCCGGTTGGCGGATGGACCCACCAGTGTCGGTGCCGAGCGCGGCGACGGCTGAGCGCGCCGCCACCGCAGCAGCGCTCCCGCCACTGGAGCCGCCGGGGATACGTTGATGATCCCAGGGGTTGCGGGTGGTTTTGAGGGCGGAGTTTTCGGTGGAGGACCCCATGGCGAACTCGTCCATGTTGGTGCGTCCGAAAGGGATGGCTCCGGCGGCGCGAAGCTTGTTAATGGCGGTGGCGCTGTAGGGGGCGGTGTAGCCTTGGAGCAGTTTCGATGCGCACCAGCAAGGTTGGCCTTCGACGTTAAGCACGTCCTTAATAGCAATGGGGAGGCCACCAAGGGGTTTTTGCAGGTCAGCTTGAGCTGCTTCGGCTTTGGCGGCGTCGATATCCCAATGGACGTAAGCGTCGATGGTGTCGTCGGTGGCAGAGATCTGAGCGGCTACCCAATCGATGGCTTCGGCGGGGCTCAGCTCTCCCTTTCGGAGGGAGGCTTGAAGTTGGGTGAGGGTGGGAAGAGGTTTCATACAGAATGAGGCAGGTGAGTGGTCCGACTATTCAATGACTTTAGGGACGATGACCAGGTCGTTGGCCTGTCGCGGGGCGTTGCTGAGCGCTTTGGCGGAGGAAAAGCTGTCTTGCGCTTGGTCGGCACGGAAGACGTTGAATACTGGGGTGGCATGTGCGGTGGGGTCCACGTGGCTGACGTCGAGTTTTTCAAGGGTTTGCACGTAATCGAGCACCTGGGTGAGTTGACGGCTGAATTCTTGAGCTTCGTCCTCGGAAAGTTCGAGTCGGGCGAGGTGGGCGATGTCTTTAACGTGAAGTTCGGGTGCAGCCATAAATGATGAGGTATGTTGGCACGAACCTTTTCATGAGGCCGCATGGGATTCAACTCTTTCCGGTGAGGATTGTGGAGTGCCCCCAGGGATTTTTGTTACAGGGGTGGGGGAGCCTCGTTATCTGGGCGGATGGCTGCCAAACGGTTTGAAAGAAACGATTCATGGGAAGGAATCCACGGATCATCTTCGGGTCTTGCTAAAACTCGCGATGAGCTGCTTAAACTTGGAGGACTTCGCGAATCACCTCTAGGAATGGGACTCAGGTCATTCAGAATTTCCTCTATCAACTGTTCCTCAAAAATTTAAGCGATGCAAATTCTGGATCCCCCAGTCGGTGATCTAGTGCCCGGGTGAAGCTGCTGAGGTTTCTCAACAGACTATTGTAGCGACCGTAAGCATAACCCGGCTGTTGTTCGAGGTGCGAATAAAGCTCAAGGTGAGGGGAATCAGAGACCTCCAATTTTTGATCCAAAAGGCCGGCGCTTTTTAACTTAAGAGAGATGATCTTCACGAGGCAGGCCTCAATGGTCTTTTGTTCCCTAGCAACGTCCTGGAGCCCTTTTAACATCATTTCATGACCAGGCAAGCCTTGAAGTAAAGCGTCCGGGTTGATCATGGCCTGATGATGGCTTCGACTGCCGCCCGAAAAGATTGTGGACGGATACTAGGAAACCGGATGAGTTCGGGTTCGATTACAGCAAAATATTTTTCCAACTGAGCGGCGTGGATGTGCCCGTTCTGTAGCATGGCTTGGACATCTCGATGATCACGATCATGACCACGCTCTATTTTGGCGAGTGCCTGAGAGTATAGGTCGAAGTGGAAAAAGTCGATCTTTCCAAAACGTCCAATAAATACACTGCGTTCTTGCCAGCCCGATGGAAGCGGGATGAAGTGGTCGGGCGACGCAAGCTCGACATCAATAGCTAGGTCATCCTTCAATTGTGCAATAACCTCAAAAAATCTGGCAGGCTCAGGGTTCGCCTTTAGATTGAGGTCAATGGTAGTAGCGCGCCATTGGAAAAGGAGCGCGGTTGCGCCACCAGTAAGATAAACCCTTCCGGAGCTGGCGACGTCTCGACCAAGTTTGTGGAGGAAAGACATCAATTTTTCCTGGTCTAGGGTCGAAGGCATAAGTTTTGACTTCACCAATCCAAGAGCTTGTGAAGTTATGCTTACTCAGCTACGTGAACGGGCTTCCGTCAAGAGAACGATCATCGGGCCTTGTGTCTGGTCTAAGCTCCGTTTAATTAAATCATGACACTCGAAGACCGCTGGCTTTCTCTAAAAGAACAAATCGCTCGTGCTACGGAGCGGGCCCGTCGTCAGGCTGAACAAGTCCGGCTGGTGGCGGTTTCAAAAACGCACGAACCAGAAAAAATCCAGCAGCTGCTCAATGCCGGTCAGATTGTTTTTGGCGAAAGTCGCGTGCAAGAAGCGCGGGCCAAGATGGAACTGGTTTCCGGTCGTGCCGAATGGCACTTTATTGGCAATCTTCAAAAGAATAAGGTTAAACATTTGATGCCAGGCTTTAGTCTACTTCACAGCTTGGACTCTGTGGAGCTTGGCTCGCAGCTTTCCCGGATCAGCGAGGAGCAAGGCTGGCATTTGCCGGTGCTTCTACAAGTGAACGTGGGTCGCGAATCCAGCAAGCATGGCTTCTTTAGTGACACCATCGGGGTGGAAGCCCAGCCGCTCCTGGAGATGCCGCGGCTTGAAGTGCGAGGTCTCATGTGCTTGCCGCCGTTTCGAGAAAAACCGCAGGAGGCGAGGCGCGACTTTGCAAGGGTTCGAGAACTGCGGGACGAGTTGGAGCGGGCTTGGGGCTGTGCCTTGCCGGAGCTGTCGATGGGAATGAGTCACGATTTTGAACAAGCGATTGCGGAGGGATCCACCTTTGTTCGAGTTGGCAAGGCATTGTTTGGGGAGCGGAGCGGGAAAACCTGGAGACCACTGCCAGACGAGATGGGTTAGGAGAAAAAAGGTGGGTTGTTAAATTGCTCTTGCCAAACAGCTTGGCGCTCATACTTTTTTAGAGAATCGTCACACCTAACGTCTACGTCCTGCCCGCACTCTCATGCCGCCCATCGCTCCTAACTCAACCGCCGCCAAGCCTCGTGTGGAACGCGTCACTGTGTCTTTGCCGGCGGAAGTGTGTTCGGACCTTGATGCCCTGATCGCCGGGCGTGGCTTTGAAAACCGCTCGCAAGCGGTGGCAAATATTATCACGGAGAGCGCAACAGACCAGCGATTGGAACAAGGCGACTCGGTCATGGCCGGGACGGTGACGCTTTTTTACAACCAAAAGAAGAATGATTTGTTGACCCGGCTGGCGGAGTTAAAACGAGAGTGGCTCGATGAAGTGATCGGCTCGTTGCAAGTGCAATTAGAGAATGATCATGTGATGGAGGTGATTGTGGTCCAGGGCCCCGGCTCGTTGTTGCAAGCTCTCACCAATGAATTATTGGCTTGTAAAGGTGTGCGGGCTGGAAAACTGGCTTTGTCGAGCATGATCATGCCGCCGGTTCATCCCTTGAAAAAATAGGTTTATGGCTAGTGCAGAGAGTTATCTTTACGAAGAAACCTTACCGGCAGGAGCGATGTGGTCGATGGTCGTTGGCCGGCATAAGCTTCTTGAGCTGGTTTTATCCAAAGAGTCGCAAAGCCCGGCCAATGTTTCGGCGCTGGTGTATCACGCTCGGCAATTGGGTGATCGTTTGAACGTGCCAGATACGCTTAAGGCCCTACACACCGCCAAACTGAGCAGGGGCCACGTGTTGATGTCGGACATGGGCCACGCCTTAGTCTCTGTCACAGAAGACTCGGTCGGTTGGCACGACCCGCTCGGGGGGCATTGCGACGAAAAAAATGTGAGCTTGCGGTTTGGCCGGAAAACCTATCAAGAGGCGCACAACCATTTCTATCGTAATTCGCACGACAACTTTCTGGTGGAATTGGCCAAGCATGGTCTCGGGCACCATGACCTGGTCGCCAACGTAAATTTCTTTAGCAAAGTCCAGGTTAATCCCGCTGGAGAAATGGCCTGGATCGCGCAAGACTTACCCGCCGGGAGTCGTGTGGTGTTGCGCACGGAAATGGATGTGCTGGTCATTCTCAGCAATTGCCCGCATCCCATGGGGCCGAGCGGCGACTATCCGCAGGCGCCGGTAACCGTCCGGGTTTCCAACGGAACGCCCCCGGGAGCTGATGACTTCTGTAGGAGATTTCGCCCCGAATGTGCACGGGCAATGACTTTAAGTGAAACACGGTACGCCGTTTTATGAGTGAAATAGTCAAGTCACCACAGGTCGAGCCCGACCGCAGTAAACTGACGCAGAGTGCGCTCGATATTAACACTGCTAAGCTGCGTTGCACCGTGCCAGCAGGCGAAGGCTGGCTGCGGCGACTAAACACCGGCGAAGTGCTTCGCATTGTGGATTTGGAGGGCAACCAAGCTGTCGACACTATCTTTTTTTCTGCCGACACCTTGCAGGAGGTGTACTCGGCTCAAAACACTATCCGTGAGCAGGGCAGTATTTATTTGACGACCGGCTCGGTTCTTTTTTCAAATATGGGTCGGCGAATGCTCCAAATAGTGGCTGACACCTGTGGACGTCACGACACTTTGGGTGGAGCGTGCGCCGCGGAGAGCAATATGGTGCGTTACGGCTTGGAAAAGCGATTCATGCACAACTGTCGCGATACCTTTCTTCTGCTTTTGCAGAAGGCCGGGTTGCACTTAGATAAACGCGCCATTGCGCATAACATTAACTTTTTCATGAATGTCCCGGTCACTAGTGCGGGGGGATTAATGTTTGCGGATGGCATTTCTGACCCCGGCAAGTACGTGGAGCTTGCGGTGTTGCAGCCCCTCTGGTGTTTGGTTTCCAATTGTCCGCAATTAAACAATCCTTGTAACGCTTACAACCCAACCCCGATCGAGATGGTTGTGTGGGAGACCTCAGACGCGTAGAAACAGAAACGATGGGAACAATGCAGGGAAAGGTATTGGTGGCCAATCGTGGGGTGGTGGCTTGTCGAATTTTTCGCACGGCGAAACGACTGGGCCTCTCCACGGTGGCTGTGTATTCACCAGCCGATCAAGCGTCGCTCCACGTGCGGATGGCGGATGAAGCCGTGGCGTTGTCCGGAAATTCTACTGCCGACTCATACTTGGACGGTAACACTCTTTTGGGCATCGCGACCGCGATGGGTGTTGGAGTTATTCATCCGGGTTATGGTTTTTTAAGTGAGAACCCCCAGTTTGCCGCGGAGGTCGAAGCGGCTGGTCTTGCCTTTGCGGGGCCTACCGCCGAGCAGATGAAGGCTTTTGCCAAAAAAGAAGATGCACGGCGCATGGCCCAGGCGCAGAACGTCCCTTTGCTCCCCGGCTCCGAGCTGTTGGATAGCCCGGAACAAGCAGTGACGACGGCTGAGAAGGTCGGCTATCCGGTCATGCTGAAAAGTAGCGCCGGTGGTGGAGGGATTGGTATGCAAGTTTGCAGGAATGCAACGGAACTAGGGTCCGGTTTTGAAAGCGTGAAGCGTTTAGGACAAGCGCATTTTGGTTCGGCGGATCTTTTTCTAGAACGATACATTGAGCGAGCACGCCACGTGGAAGTGCAGATTTTTGGCGATGGCCGAGGGAGGGTCGTCACTCTCGGGGAACGCGATTGCTCGTTACAAAGACGCAATCAAAAGGTCATCGAAGAAACGCCGGCCCCAGGACTGAGTCCGGTGGTCAGAGAAAGCCTCGCCGAAGCGGCGAAACGCTTGGGCGAAGCAGTTGGTTATCGGTCCGCAGGCACGGTGGAGTTTCTTTACGACCCGGAGACGGAGCAGTTTTTCTTTCTGGAAGTTAACACACGCTTGCAGGTTGAGCATGGGGTCACCGAAGAAGTGTATGGAGTGGACTTAGTGGAGTGGATGTTGCGAGGCGCTCTAGGCGATTGGGATTTTTTTTCACGCGACTACGAGGCGACTGGGGTGAGCGCGCAGGCCAGGCTTTACGCTGAAAGTCCGGCTCTCGACTTCCAACCAAGGAGCGGGGTGGTGAGTCATTGGAAGCCGCCGGAAAATGTAAGGGTGGAGACGTGGGTGGAAGCCGGGACGGAGGTAAGCCCTCACTACGATCCAATGCTGGCCAAGATTATTGTGCACAGCCCCGACCGTCGGACAGCGCTAACTCAATTGCAGCAGGCTCTCACAACCCTGGAAGTCGATGGTGTCGAGCACAATGCTGATTATTTAATAGAAGTCTTAGGCGACGAACGCGTGCAGAGCGGGCAGGTTTACACCCGGCTCTTGTCGGAGTTTAACTATCGACCGGCAGCGGCGGTGGTGTTGGATGGCGGGATTGAAACCTTAGTGGTTGATTGGCCGGGGCGGACCGGCTACTGGCATGTGGGAGTGCCTCCCTCGGGTCCTTTTGATGACTTGAGCTTTCGCTTATGTAATGTGGTGTTGGGAAATGAGCCAGCCGCATCGGGATTAGAGTTTGCGGTGCGTGGGCCGAGCTTACGCTTTTTAACTGCGACGGAGATTTGCTTGGGGGGCGCAGATTTTGAAGCAACGCTCGACGGGAAGCCGGTGGCACTTTATCAGGTGCATAAACTATCACCCGGCAGCGTGTTGAGCGTGGGGACGTGTCACGGCCCTGGTTTGAGAGGCTATCTCGCCTGGCGCGGAGGGCTTGAGGTGCCAGAGTATTTGGGCAGCACCACAACTTTTCGTTTGGGACAATTTGGCGGCTATCACGGTCGAGCGGTGTTAGCTGGCGATTTGTTAAGGTGGAAGCCGGAGTTAAAGACGAGCGAGAGATTGGCTGAGAGCCCCACCATTGATCCGCCAAAGTTTGTGCATCATTGGCTGCTTGGAGTTGCTTACGGCCCGCATGGTGCTCCGGATTTTTTTACTCCGGCTGATATTGATGCCATCTTCTCGACGAATTGGGAAGTTCATTATAATTCTGCTCGCACAGGCGTTCGCTTGATCGGGCCTAAACCCGAATGGGCCAGGAAAGACGGTGGCGAGGCAGGTCTCCACCCTTCCAATTTGCATGACAACGCATATCAGGTTGGGGCAATCGATTTTACTGGGGACATGCCGATTATTTTGGGTCCGGACGGTCCAAGTTTAGGAGGGTTTGTATGCCCCGGAGTGGTGCTGCAAAGTGAGCTTTGGAAGGTCGGACAACTTCGTCCTGGGGATACCGTACGCTTCTTTCCTGTGACCCTTGACTCAGCCGATACTCATCGACTCGCAGTCGAGGAGTATGTAAAGAGCCAAGCCTCGATTGCGGCACCGCTCATTCATGGGCATGCAGAGCGGCTGGAACCGGTGGTCTTGGGTGGCGAGCAAGTTGGAGTTTGTTATCGACGCCAGGGGGATTGCGGGCTTTTGGTGGAGTACGGCCCGATGGCTTTGGATCTTGGGCTACGGCTTCGAGTGCAATCTCTTTATGAAGCGTTGCGAGACAGAGGGCGTCCGGGTTTGCTTGACTTAACCCCTGGCATCCGGTCGCTCCAAGTGCGATACGATCCCGCCCAAATCACTATTGATGAGCTCGTCTCTTATTTGGAACAGATCGAGAGTGCCTTGCCTGCACATGACCAATTGAGCATGCCGAGTCGACGAGTTTATCTGCCACTATGCTGGGATGACCCCTCCACGCGACTGGCTATTCAACGTTATATGCAGTCGGTCCGACCGGATGCACCGTGGTGTCCAGATAACATTGAGTTTATTAGGCGGATTAATGGGTTGGATTCCAGAGAGGAGGTTCAAGAGATTGTTTTTGCTGCGGACTATTTGGTCATGGGCCTTGGAGATGTGTATTTGGGCGCCCCTGTGGCCACGCCGCTGGATCCACGGCATCGCTTGGTTACGACGAAGTATAATCCTGCTCGCACTTGGACGCCTGAAAACGCAGTCGGCATCGGCGGAGCTTACATGTGTATTTATGGGATGGAAGGTCCAGGTGGGTATCAGTTTGTGGGACGCACCGTGCCGGTATGGAATCGCTATCGCAAGACTCATAGTTTCTCCAAACCATGGTTGTTGCGTTTTTTTGATCGAATTCGTTTTTACCCGGTTACCTCCGAAGAACTGGGAAAGCTTCGTTTGGATATCTTGACTGGGGTTTACGAGCCTGAGTGTGAGCCGGGGGCATTTACCCTGCATGACTATGAAGCCTTTTTGGAAACTGAAAAGATGAGTATCGATGCCTTTCGCAAAAGTCAACGGCAGGCCTTTGAAGAAGAACGGGCGCGCTGGGCTTCGGAGCCCTCGCAGGAGGAGGAACTCGCAACGGATGCTTGGTCTACTCCAGGAGTTTTATCCGCAGGCCAACGAGGTTTGTTATGCCCCACGGCTGGGGCGGTTTGGAAAGTTCTGGTTGAAGCCGGAGATGAGGTTCAAGCTGGTCAGGATCTGGTGGTGATCGAAAGCATGAAAATGGAAATCCATTGTCCCAGCCCATGCTCGGGGCGCGTCCACGAAATTTGCGTGACAGAAGGCCGAAGTGTGCGGCCGGGTGAAGTTTTATTGTGCATCCAAGAAGCCTTATGAAAACTCCCTCTCTCATTTCGTTCCGTCGGGATCTTTTATCCGGTCGCCAGGATCTATCCAGCGTTCTGATGGGCTTTTGGAACACGATGATGGCCGGTGACCCTGCCATTTGGATCACTCGCATCTCTGAGGAACAGCTTCGGGAAAGAATTCTTCAATTGCGGGCGCATCAACCTAATGACCTGCCCTTGTATGGGGTCCCCTTCGCGGTGAAGGATAACATTGACGTAGCGGGATGGCCGACCACGGCGGGCTGTCCGGATTTCAAGTACATTGCAGATGAGCATGCTCAGGTGGTGGAGCAACTCTTGGCAGCAGGCGCGGTGTGTTTCGGAAAAACGAACATGGATCAGTTCGCCACCGGATTGGTTGGGGTGAGATCGCCTTATGGTGTGCCAGTGAATATCAAGTTTCCGGAATTGATACCCGGCGGCTCAAGTTCTGGTTCGGCTTCGGCGCTTGCTGCGGGAATGGTATTGTTTAGCTTGGGGACAGATACCGCAGGATCCGGTCGCGTTCCGGCTGCCATGCAGGAGTTGGTGGGGTGGAAGCCTAGCCGGGGGCTTTTGAGTATGCGAGGCGTGGTGCCAGCATGTCGCAGTTTGGATTGCGTGAGTGTATTTACCACCAGCGTAGAGGACGCTGAACTTTTGGCGGAGACCTTAGTGACCTATGATGAAGACGATCCCTGGAGTCGGCATGATCTGGAAGAGGGCCATCGGGTCGCTGTTATCGGTGTGCCGGAGTCGCTGACGCTTGAAGCAGAGCAGAGCGCTGCCTGGGAGAAAGCGGTGGCTGTCTGGAGGACTTTGGGGGTAGAGTTAAGAACTGTTACGATCGAGCCATTCTTGCGCGCAGCGCGCTTGCTGTACGAAGGCCCCTGGGTGGCCGAGCGATTTTTGGTGGTGGAAACGTTGTTGAAAAACAATCCTGAAGCGCTGCACCCGGTCACCCGCAAAATCATTGCTGCCGGTGCAGAACCAAGTGCGGCACAGGCTTTTGCGGCCATGTATGAGTTGTGTGCGTTGCAGAGGGAGGCTTCTTATGTGTGGGAGGAAGTGGATGCTTTGCTGTTGCCAACCATCCCCACCGTGTTTACGACCGAGGAGGTTTTGGCTGAGCCCTTCGGCACTAATTCAGAGTTGGGGAGCTTTACGAATTTTGTGAATTTGATGGATCTTTGCGCTGTTGCGGTGCCCGGTCCACGCCGGAAAGATGGTGGACCGTTTGGGGTCTCTTTACTTGGCCCAGCCTTCTATGACCGGGCTTTGCTCAGCACAGCGGCGCAAGCTTGCAAGTTGCAGGCGCAAGAAGCCAGAACCTTGCTCGCGGTGTTTGGGGCACACATGCGCGGATTGCCACTGAATCCGCAATTGACGGAACGCGGTGGCGTTTTCGTGGAGGAGATCAGCACAGCAGCCTGCTATCGGATGTTTCAGGTGGATGAAAAGCGACCGGGCTTGATTCGGGCAGAGGGTGCGGGCGGACTTTCCGTTTCGGGGGAGCTATGGGATCTTCCGGCCGAGGAGCTTGGAGGTCTGCTACAAGGCATTGCAAAACCACTGGGCTTGGGTCGGGTGGCCTTGAGCGATGGACGGGAGGTCTGTGGCTTTATTTGCGAAGGAGCTGGTGTGGCGGGTCGGCCTGATATTTCTGAGTTCGGAGGCTGGAGGAGTTTTTTGGACAACCGCTCGAACTAATTTACGGAAGCCCTTTGGGCAAAGAATCGCCGGCGATATTCACTCTCTCAACCTACGACAAATATCTGCAAAACAGAAGCCCGGCAACGACCGCAGAGGGCTTCGATCGCATCTGGTCGGCCTCTAGATTCGGATAAAACCTCGAGATGTCGGCGGTTGTTCTTGACTCCATAGAGTTACGATTTTGGTAGGCCCTCGTTTTCAAGAATTACTTATGGTTTAACAAGCTTCCAAAAGTCCTCCCAGTAGCTTTCACCATCGCGAGGCCCGCTCATTTGTATCGCTTGAAACCCCCTGTTTACGAAAAGGTATGGTGTACGCCCGGTTTCCTTCTCCTGAAATAGTTAGAATCGATAGTCGCCGCCTGCAATAGTCAGCGACCCTATCAGCGATAGGTACCAAAAAGTATTGCGTCCTTGCGCACTGTTCGAGAAAAGCCTGCTAGCCATTTTTCAAGTTCGGGGTCTCTGATCACTCCATTATAGCCATCAATTTTTCATCTCGGTCGCGGTTTTCACCCACGAAACTTCCCCGGGAATCTCAAAGAAATAATGGTGCGGGCTTGTTGGTTAAAGAAGCTCGACCGTTGTGTTTTGGAGGTTGGCGAACGAACCATCCTCAAACAAGCCGCCATCCCCTGCGGCATCCACGGCCTCGTCCTCGCCCTCGTGGTAGCCGTCAATGCTGTAAAACGTCGAAGGGAATGTCCGCTTTGACCAACCTTGCGGGCTCCTTTGCGAAGACCCGGAAGCCTATTCGAATGATCGCGCTATTTCGCTAAACCTGCTGCGTAGTTTGGATTCAGTGGATTGAGGTCAACCCGACGCATTTGAGGCAAAACCACAAGATCCATGTCTTCCATGGGGATCGCACCAAGCAGAACCTGGTCACCCATCACGATAGCCCCTACATAGGCAACACGATTTTTGAATCGAACTTCCACAGGCCCCGCATATGGGACAAGTCGCTTGGAATCGTCAGCCAGAGTAACTTCTTTTGTAGAATTCGCCTCCAGTGCCAACTGCAACTGCAAATGCTCAGGAATCACCAAATAGACTGAACCCGTATCGGCAAGCGCTTCGACTTCAATAGCTTCAAGCTCAGGACGGCGAGGATTCCTTATTTTAAGCATGGCGGAAGCAAGACCCATTATATTAACATCGCATTTTAGGATTCGAAAGCAAGTCGCAAAGGGGCACCACTCATCCCGCAGTTTATCAAGGCACAAGCTTCACTGCCCAGACTCAAATCATTGAATCGCAATGCAACAGTGCGCAGATACCTTCCAAAAAGTCTTCTGGTCGACTGCACCCGATCCCTCTTCAATATAGGACGGGTTTGCCGACTTTGATCAGTCTCTGTACTCAAAACCTTTACCTCAGCCGTATTGAGTTAAAGGGACATGCTGGACTCCTGCGACTCCGCGTCCTAGGGCAGCTGAAAAGGGCGTAATGAACCGTAACAGTGCTTTGGGGCTGCGAGCAGCGTGCGCTAAAGTGATAAGCGTAATTGACGACTGGGAAAATGTCGATGTTACGGGACTAGATGTAGAGGATACCATACGCAGATTTCAAAACGTCCATGCTCGTGATTTTAATCCCTCAAGCCTAGATGTATATTCCAAAAGATTCCGCAATGCGATTGAATCGTTCTTGGCTTATGCGAAAGATCCAGGATCTTGGAAGCCATCAACGCGCAACCCCAGAAAGCGAGGATCAAACGGACAAGCACGAGAAAAACCACCCGCAAGGCCTGAGGACGAAACGGAAATGCCAAGAGCAATGCACGGCGCACCCTCCGGGCGGGGCCTGATCGAGTACCCATTCCCGGTCCGCGAGACCCTGGTCGCAAGGCTGATTCTTCCGCGTGACCTCACCAGCGCTGAAGCGAAGCGCATACACGGGTTTATGCTCGCTCTTGCAGTCGACACCAGCGAGGATTCGTAGACTTCCACGATCGAACATTGCTAGAGGACAATCGCAAATGTGGTTCGTTGACAACATGGAATGGTGGCACCCAGTCGCAGTCTCAGTCGCGATCGGCCTGCATCCCATGCTGAGGGCAATTGCGGTAATCCTCCTGGCTAAGTTTGTAAAACCCGATCTAGTAAAACAAGCATTGCCGCTCATTTTTGGGCACAAAGCTCGCAGCCCTGGCAAACGCCTAAGAAGCCGAGACAACACCCACTAAAACCTATATTCCAAAACCGGAATCCGTTGGAAAGAATGAGGAAAACTCCAAAATGCTCCGAATGAATACTGTGAAACAGTCCCAAACTCTCAATAGGCTATAGCCGGGTAAATCACTATTCCACGCCAACCTCTTGAAAGGTCGTAAAAATCTCGACCATTTTCGATGTCCTCTGCGGCCTCTTCGAGGACGGCGATCGACCTCATAGTCGTCGTGAAGCAAGGCGCGATTTGAGTTGCGGAATCGTGAGGAAGTTACCTTCTCCAGCCTCCACCTTAGCCAAGCGCTCAGATAACACATCTCCATGCCAATCAGGAGATTCCAACTCATCGCTTGCACCCGAACATGACCGCCATAGAAGCTCCATCGCTTGGAGGCGCCCGACCGGTCTCATGGACTTTATGTCAGATTCAGCCAGCATGACACAATATTAGCAGAAGAGCATTTTGCGGGCATTTTGACTCGAGGTCGCATTGAGCAAGTCGAACATTGTGGACAGTCGTCAATTCAAAATCTTGCCAGGAGCAAATGCCCCACGGGGTTTTTCGGTGGCGAGCTCAACGCCGTGTAGGTCTTGCAGGACCGCTAGCAGAATGGTGCGAGCTTGTTGGGTGAAGAAGCTCACCAACTGTGTTCTGGAGTTTGGGCTGGCATCTCTGAGTTCTCGCTTCACCCGCTCCCTCATTGGGTTCAACTGAACCTCGAGACTTCTCTGCCAGGTTGCCACCACTTCTGCTCCGGTAAAACGACCCCGACCGCGTCCATAGTGCGCCACGGCCAAATAACGAAGCAAACAATTCTCCCAGGTACTTAACAAAAACTCGGACTCCCAACGCAAACAGGGGCGGCCCCGCTGAGTAAAATGATTCACTCCTTGGGCTAATCCAGCACCGCCCAGGGCACCGAATAACGCACCCAACACTGCCCCACCGCCAAATGTTAATCCGCCCGCAGCGATGTCGGCCATTAAGCCGGTCGCCGCTCCGGAAAATAAACCGCCCACCGCACCGCTCAAGCCTACGTTC
>DAIRSW010000007.1:31419-37550 GCA_036804205.1 Verrucomicrobiia bacterium
AACAGCCTGATTAAGATCTTGGATAACGGCTTTAGGCGATTCGCCTTCCAAGTGGTGCTGCGCCAAAAGTATTTTCATCAGCTGATCTAAAGCATCCTCCCAACGCTGAGCCAGCTCCTTCATGCCTCGCTTGTTTTCGCTAGCGCTGGATAAACTCGGCAACCAGTTTTGCAGGTCCTTAGGCTCGGACAGCCAGACCCGGTCGCTTGCCACCGTGGCCATGCACTCACCTAGAGCCCTACAACAGGCGTCCAGCTCCCGGTCTCGCTCTTGTGCCCAATCCCGGCGGAGGCGCTGCATAGCCTCACTCTTGGCCTGGTCGAGAAAGCTTTCGATCTGCTCAAAAAGCGTCGCTTCTTGTATCCAACAACGGAAAAAGGCATCAAGACTCAGAACAGCGAAACCATTTCCTTCAAGCCGCTTGGCCCACGCTTGCTCAAGGGCTTGGCCTTGTGGCCCGGATTGGTTGAGCAAAACCAACACCGGCTTCTTGAACCATCGCAACAGCCGTAACTCGTCCTCGACGTGGGGGGTGTTTTCAGGATTTTCGAGCGCGTTCACCAAATAACACACCACGTCCGCCTCGGCTTGAACGTGCAAAAGCGCTTGCTGACTTAAAAACAAAGCACGCTGCCGGAAACGGTCCCAGACTTGGCTCAAAAACCAACCTAGGGCGTGACTCCGTCCTTCTAGTCTTTTGACCAGTCGCTGAGTATCGCCAAATCCAGGGGTGTCCCACAGATGCAACTCATCCCCTTCCTCGGAGCGAAGTAGTACCGCTTTCTCTGCATCCTGCGTGACGTGTTGGGCATCGCGCACTTCACCAATGTCCTGTCGCAATAGGGTTCGTGCCAAGGTGGTTTTGCCCACGTTGGTGTGCGAAATTAAGCTGAGCGCAATGGTCTCTGGCATAATTAAACTCGGTCATCCAACCAGGAGAACTGCGCCTCCGGTACGGTGGTCAAAATAAACTCACGCCAAAGTTGCTGCCTGCCCTTCAACCGTTCTGGTAGACTCTTCCAAGCTTGCACCAAAGGGGTGGCATCCACAAGAACCAACAAAACCTGCGGCTCCAACTCTTTTATAATCGCATGAACAAACTCGCCATGCACCTCATCCTCAGGTGTGGCCACGGCGGAAAAGTAAATGACGAGCTGCGCGCCTTTACCCGGCATATTCGCCCAGTCTTCCGATTCCCAGGGTAAACTCACAAGCTTGAAATCGCCTTGCCACCGATGCTGCTGCAAATAATGTCGAACACGCGCCTCGGACGGTTGGGCATCCGGCTCTCCGGGAGAGATGAGGTGAACAGGCTGACCCGACTTCAGAGACCATCCGGAATGCAAGGCGGTCAACCACTGCTTAAACGATCGCTCAACCGTGGAGCGCTGAGTTTGTGCGACGAGGGCAAGAGCCACCCGCGGGAACAATGCAAAAAGAGTTAGGGTTAAAGCAAAAAGATGCACCCACTGTGCTGGGGTTGGCCCCGCCGCAGCGGGAGAGCTTGCCTCGCCGTGTCCCCAACGAAGCGCGGCGATGTCTTCCACTGAAGGCAACTCCACCCCCAGCAAGCCGGCCGCTGGAGCCAAGGCCGAGTTGAGAAAGGCGTGAACCTGGTGTGCCTCGAAAAAGGTACTTTCCCAGCCGACCTGGTATTCCCACACCACGCCACGCAGATATAGCCCGGCGAGAATTCCAAGAATAAAAGAAATTGCCAAAAGCTGGATACGCACACCCCAGGTGACTCGGTTAAGCTTCCGAAAGTTGTGGTTCACTTCTGAAGCGAAGGATTGCCGGAACTTAGGTGTCACGACTCCCTCCCATGACTTGGCAAGTTTTGCTTTGGTCAGCTGCCAAGCATCCTCCCAGAGTCGAGTGCTTACCACCTTAGGACGCAGCAACCCCTGAATCCCCAGCGCCACACAGATGAGCATGTTCCAGACCAAAATGACCCAAAGCGGTAGCGCTAAAAGATGCACACGGTTATCCGGGCCACCCCAGCGCTCTATTAAAAGCCCAAGGGCAAAAACAAAGATCAACAAGCCGGGGAAAAGCCACTTGTTAAAAAACTCAGTCCACCGAAAGATGGATCGCGGTGCGTCGGGATGATACCACGCCGGTGGGTCTGTCATGCCACCTTCAGCATGCCAGCGCTCCCATAAGGTTGGCCAAAATTGTTCCCTGGTTTGCATGAAACATTACTCAAGCTCGACCTAGGCGATAACACAAGTCAAAGCCCTGGCACCCTGGCAGCGCAACCCTCACCCCTGAAAGGCAGAATCGTTCCGATATCGCTTTTCCGGCCCGGCTAAAGCCGCCGCACAGATTTCCCGGACATTTTCGCTTGCCAGTGTTCACGCAACCGGCCATCTTAACGGGTGTTAGAAAAACCCTTTTGGGGGTTTACTTTTATGGATCAAAACAATCATCTCTCCAATGTGGATTGGGCTGAGTGGACTATGGGAGAAGTATTGACTCACTATCCAGGGGCTCGGCGCGCAATCTTCCGACGCTATCATCTTGGCGGCTGCTCCAGTTGCGGCTTCTCTTTAGATGAAACCCTAGGCAACCTTTGCCAACGCAACGGGGCGCTTGATCCCCACGAAGTCATGGAAGAAGTGACGCGTAGTGCCGAAGCCGATCGCGAAATGGAAATCAGCCCGCACGAACTGAAGGAACTTCTGACCCAGGATCCGCCGCCGCACATCCTTGATATCCGCACAAGGGAAGAATGGGACGCCGTTCGCCTGCCTCAAGCGACCTTTTTTTCCAACCATCTTATGCAAGAAATGCTGGTCGGATGGCCGAAGGATCGTTTGGTGGTCATCATTGATCACCACGGTCAACGCAGCCTTGATGCAGTGGCTTATTTTTTAGGTCAGGGCTTTCAGCACGTCAAAAGCCTGCAGGGCGGTATTGATGCCTGGGCGCGGCAGATTGATCCAGACATGCCTCGCTACGAGATCGAGGCTTAAGGCCTGCCGAAATAAAGGGTGGGGTGCTTTGAAAAAAAGTTCACTTTTTTCAAAAGCTGCCCACAGATGTCCTACCCCCTATGAAAGAGTCATGGTGTTATGGATAAACACCTTACTGAAATTCTCTACATTCTTGATCGCAGCGGCTCGATGCAGCCACTCGCCGAAGCCGCCATTCAAGGGTTCAACGACTTCCTCGCCGAACAACAAGATCTGCCCGGCATGGCCCGACTGACCCTGGTGCTGTTTGACGACACCTATGAATGCCCACTGGTTTCGCTTCCTGCCTCAGAAGTCACCCCACTCACACCCCGTAACTACACCATCGGCGGAAGCACTGCCCTGCTTGATGCGATGGGTATTGCGATTGATGAGTTGGGCTTGCGGCTATCCCAAGCCCCCGAGCCACGTCGCCCTGGCACGGTTTTGGTGGTGGTGTTCACCGATGGTCACGAAAACGCTTCGACCCGCTTCACCTGGACCCAGATACAGGAGAAAATCCGGCACCAGAGCGAGGTTTACCGCTGGCAATTTTTGTTTTTGGGAGCCAATCAAGATGCCATCGCCACCGCCTCACAAATGGGTATCGCCCAAGCCAACGCCGCAAGTTGGGTTGCGGATTCGGTGGGTATGGCCAGTGGTAAGGCAGCCTTCCGACGCAAAGCCTCGGCGTTGCGCCGCGCCGCTGCCGGCGTGGTTAACCAGGAAACTGCCAAAGACCTGAATGAGCCCCTTCAAGCCTTGCAAGACGACGAGGATACGAAACGTCGGGGTTAACTTTGAGGCTATGAGTAGCCGGGGCCAACCCCAAGCTGTTGCCCCGGTAAGCCTCTTTTTTTGCCTCAGATTGAACTTTCCGGGTTGACCAGGAGTGTTCTGCGTCATTAGTAACAATTCACTTTTTTGCTTTATGGAAAATCGACATGTTGTTGTGACGGAGCGCTCCTGGTTCTCTCGCCTCGGTAGTAGCTTTGGAATGGTTGGCTTCGGCTTTCTGATGTTCGCCGGCGGGGTCATTCTGCTGGGCTGGAACGAGAAACGCACCGTGGACACCAGCCGCGGGCTGGCCGAAGGCGCGAGCCAAGTGGTGTCGGTGGCGGAAGGAGAGCCTCTCTCAAACTATGAGGGTCAATTGATTCATGTATCAGGATTCGCAGACGCAGAGGATGGCCCGTTGCAGGACGCTCAGTTTGGGGTTCAGGCCAAAGCCCTTCGCCTCAATCGCCAGGTGGAGATGTTTCAATGGGAGGAGAAAAGCAAAACCACCACGCGCACCAAAATTGGCGGTGGTGAGGAGCGCGTTACCGAATATACCTACGATAAAACCTGGAGCCGGACCCTTATCAATTCGAGCCGCTTTAATAGAACCACCTACCAAAATCCCTCAAGCTTTCCCGTGGAGGCGAGCAAGCTCAACGCTCAAGATGTGCGGATGGGCGAATTGCGTTTAGCCGCGAATTTTGTGGATCAACTCCGGCCTTTTGAAGGCTTTGCTCTCGAGGAGGCTGCCGACCTAGCGAACTTACCCCAAGGATTCCGACGCGAGGGAAATGGCTTTTATCTCGGAGCCTCACCCACTCAACCGCAAATTGGCGATGTTCGGGTAAATTTTGAAGTGGTGCGCCCTGGAGATTTTAGCGTGATCGGGCGTTTAAACCAAAGCACACTAGAAACTTATGTGGCTTCGAACAATCATCCCATCGCCATGGTATCGCCTGGCATCGAGAGTGCGGAGCTTATGTTTGCTGGAGCTCGCAGCGCCAACACCGCGATGGCCTGGGGCCTTCGCGCGGCGGGTTTTGCTCTGTTGATGATTGGGTGTGGTATGATCTTTGGCCCGCTAGGAGTTCTTGCAGATGTTCTCCCTTTCTTAGGAACCCTCGTCCGCATGGGCACAGGCTTGCTCAGCTTCCTTATCGCTGTTCCAACCGGGCTCATCACCATCGCGGTGTGCTGGGTCGCAGTCCGCCCGATCTTAGGTATCTCTCTTCTGGTAGTGGCTGTGCTCGTACCGGTCGCCTTACTGGTCACCCGCAAAAAATCGCCTACTCCGGCCTCCCCAGTCCCACAATCCACCGAGGCTTAATACGGGCGACCTCCAGAGTTAGGCGTGGCACGCCATAGTTAGTCTGGAGGGGCGCAGGTATTACGCACGATGTTCGCCAACACACCCTACAACGTTGCACCCTACAACGTTGTGGCGGTTTCCGGTAACTCTGCTATACTGGAAATTGTCGCCGCAACTATGTCCACCGTTATTCGATCGATCGATCTTTTTGATGAGGACACGCTTTTTAACATTCGCTGTTCGGTTCGAGAAAATCTTCAAACACGTGAGCAATTGGCCGAAGTAGGGGTTACCCGCTGGATCGAGGCCGGTCTGTTGACCGACGGGCAAATCCGGTTTGAGAAAGACTTGATCCTATAAACCGCAATTAAATCACCATGAAGGAAAGAAGAGCATGGAGTTGGGAAATTATAAGGGTTGGCGATCTTCACCTGGTGACTGAACAAAGATGTCGGGTATGTTCCCGCTTCGCGGGCTTTTCCTTCATGCCCTTCCTGCTCTTCATGGTAAGCGGTTTAGGTTGATCCCATCCCGCCTTGGGGTGGGCAGTTCTCAATCCGAGCTAAGCCTTGTTTTTCAGGCAGACCTCGCACAACTCGTCGCCGGAGGCGATGACTCGAAAGTCGCGGTCAGGATGCGTTAGGTCGGTCGCTCCGCATTCTTCGCAACGATGAAGCCAGGGGTCGTCGGCTGCTCGTGCTTCATCAAACTTGGCTCGGCGTGCCGCAATTTCTCGGGACGCCTTCCAACTTTGCCAAGCGGTTGGTCCAAAGAAAAGCAAGTAGTTGGCAAAAGAAACCAGAATCGCCGCTTTGACAGGCAGCGGGCCGACAAGAAGATCATAAGCAATAAAGGCCGCGCCAATCAAGGCGAGCCACTTGATCTTGACCGGAAAAATCAAAAACAGGCGCAGTTCAAAGTTAGGATAGAGCGTGGCGAAAGCAAAAAAGATCGAGGTGTTTAAATACACGCTGCTGCCTACCCCACCCAAAAGCACCGCAGCAATGATGGATCCCAACGCTCCAAAAACGTAATAAGCGGTCAGCCGAAATGCGCCCCAATGCTGCTCCAAAGCACTTCCGTAAAGC
>DAIRSW010000008.1:0-7846 GCA_036804205.1 Verrucomicrobiia bacterium
CCACAAAGTCCAAGGTCCGGTCGGCGCGCAACCACCGGGCCATACTTGATGGAATTTCGTTGCCGACCAAACAGGCGGCAATCACTCCATCATCCGGCAAACTTGCTGCGGTTTTACGCACGGTCCTTAAGATTTCTCGGCGCACTTTTCCCTGTCGCAAAAAATCGACATGCTCAGCCCAAGGAATGGTCACCATGATTCGCATCTGGTAGGCACGAGCGAGGTCGAGAAACCAATTCGGCGGAGAGTAATATACCCGCAAAAGGTTGACGCCCAACTGTTGCATGAGGCGAAAGTCTTGCTGCACACGTTCAGGGCTGCCAAAAAATTCACCTGCGTCGTCCGGTGCGAACGGCCCGTAGGTGACCCCTTTCACAAACCACTTTTTGTGACCTAACCGAAAAAATTTACCCTGCGCTTGCACGCGTCCGAAATCCGTCGTGGACGGAGATTCAACATCAGAAACCATGCCTGTCTATGGCGCATGCCAGACTGATTGACAACGGGCATCTTTGTCTTCGGGCTCCCCAAGGCAGTATTTTTTATGAGGCATTGAGCCTGGAGCAAAAATCCTTCATGGACCAAGTTGCCCCTTTCTGTAGTTGCCAAACCTGCGGCTCTGCGCACGTTTCTTAGCCAATTTATGTCTGACACACCGACTTCACTTCCCGGGCCTGATAAGCCAGCGGTCGAGCTGCCTAGCTTAGCTGCCCCCCTGCCCGGGCAATACAAGGTGCGACTCGACGTCTTCGAAGGCCCACTCGACCTCCTGCTTTACCTGGTGCGTCGTCAAGAAGTCAGCATCTACGATGTCTCCATCGAAAAAATCACCGAGCAATATCTGGAATATATCGACTCCATGTTGCGGCTGGACATTGAGGTGGCGGGCGAATTTATGGTCATGGCCGCCTCTTTGATCTATATCAAAAGTCGCGAGCTCCTCCCCCGCGACCAACAACCGCCCGAAGACGACGCGGAGGAAGACGACCCGCGCTGGGAACTGATTCGTCAATTGGTGGAGTACAAAAAGTTTAAGGAAGCCGCCGAGCGCTTGCAAGTCATGGAGACAGCCAAAGAGTCGCTTTTTTCTAGGCAAGCAGGCGATCCGAGCGTGTTTTTTGAGGAGGAAATACCCACATTGGCGCCGGCTTCTACCGTGCAGCTGCTCAAGGCCTTTCATCGCGTGCTTAAAAAAGCCGACCTCCGAGGCGATCAAGTGCGAGAGATTTCTGATGAAAACTTTACTGTAGCCGACAAGATGCAGGCTCTTCTTGATCTCACCGAGCACGGCCAAAGCGTCCCATTCACCGCACTCTTTCCAGCGCAAGCGGGTCGCACCGAAATTGTGGTCACTTTCCTGGCCCTGCTAGAGTTAATCAGACTGAAACAAGTGGTCGCCGAACAAGCTCAAGTCTTTGGCGATATCGTCATTCGCGGTCTATTGCTTCCTGGGCTGAGCAATGACAACTTCTCTGACGACGATCCGGAATCAGCTGATCCCGAAGTCTAGAGGCTCCTTGTCGCACATTTTTATCCATGACCTTTGAACACATTCTCGAATCACTTCTTTTCGCGACAAGCCGTCCGCTGCAACTCATCGATTTTCAAAACGCGCTTAAATCAGCCGCCGAACTGATGCCTGAGGACATGGCCGCTCAAGAGTTTTCACGACACAGCGAGGCCGAAATTCAAGACGGCCTGGCACGCTTGCAGTCCAAGTATGACGAAGACCGACGTTCCTTTCGCCTGCTTGAAGTTGCCGAAGGCTGGCAGCTTGTCTCTGACCCAGTGTTTGCGCCCTGGATCCGCTCGCTTTATCCCAGCAACAAACCTACCCGGCTGACTCCTGCCGCTCTCGAAACCCTGGCCATCGTTGCCTACCGACAGCCGATCACCAAAGCGGATATTGAGGCAGTCCGTGGCGTGGCCGTGGACGGCGTCATGCAAAGCTTGCTGGAAAGGGAGCTCATCGAATCCCACGGTCGCGCAGATCTACCCGGTCGCCCGGCTCTATACGGCACCACCTCCACCTTTCTTGAACACTTCGGTCTTCGCGCCCTCGACGAACTGCCCAACGCGGAAGAACTCCGCACCGTCCGACTCCCCATCTCTGAGCCAGCGCCGCTCGACGAATCCGAGTCTGAACCCGGTCAAGCTCAGGACACTCTCCCCTTTGAAGAAACCAACAGCCCGGCTCCCTAAAGAAAGATCATGAACCTCGAGCAGCTTCGCACCCAAATTGATTCGATTGATGGCCAAGTCTTGGAACTCCTTAATCGGCGCGCTGACTTTGTGCATCAAGTCGGAGAGGTAAAGCGCCAGGCGGGGGCGGAGTTTTATGCTCCTGAACGTGAAGAACAACTACTCCGCAGACTCGCCGAGCGGAATCGCGCGCTGCAAGGCAAACTCTCCGAGCAGGCGGTACGCGCCATCTATCGGGAGGTCATGTCCGCCGCCTTAGCCCTTGAGAAACCCTTGACAATTGCCTACCTCGGCCCTCAGCATTCTTGGACGCACCAAGCCGCTTGCGACAAGTTCGGTGCGTCGCTGGATTACTTAGCCCTGCTCTCCATCAGCGACGTCTTCATGGAAGTGCAGCGTCACCGCGCCGATTACGGCGTCGTTCCGATCGAAAACAGCACCGAAGGAGCGGTGAGTCATACCCTCGACGTCTTCATGGAAAGCGATCTTCGCATTTGTGCCCAGGTCATGTTGCCCATCGCGCACAACTTGGCGGCTCACCCGGACGCCTCCTCCCTCGCCGCGCTCACCAAGGTTTATTCCCATCCCCAAGCTTTTGGCCAGTGCCGCAACTGGCTGCGAACCCACCTCCCTGAAGTGGATCTGATCGAGACCGCCAGCACCACCCGAGCCGCGGAACTTGCCGCTTGCGATCCGGAGGCAGGGGCGGTTTGCGGGCAGATGGCGGCCGAAGCCTACAAACTTAAAATCCTGGAAAGCACCATTCAAGACAGCCCCAACAATGCCACCCGCTTTTTGGTGATCGGTCACACCACTTGCCCCCGAACTGGCAACGACAAAACCTCCTTGATGTTCTGCGTGCAAGATAAGGTCGGCGCTCTCTACGCGGCCCTCAAGCCATTTGAGGAAATGAAAATTAGTTTGAGCAAAATCGAAAGCCGCCCTTCAAAACGCAAGGCTTGGGAATACTTCTTTTTTGTCGACGTCGAGGGCCACAGTGAAGATCCCGAGGTCATTTCCGCACTCAATCACCTGCGGCAACATTGCAGTTTCCTGAAAATTCTCGGCAGCTACGCCAATACCCCTTCGCCGGTCATGCTGGCGAACACGGCGGCCGGGTTGCAAGGGATTGACAAAGTGTGTTGAAGAGAAGAGCTCCGAAACAGCAGCTTCTCTCGGGACATCGCGACAGCAGCCTGTCTTCGTAGGAATTCCGTCACGAAAAGGCTTGCGTCTATTCCTGGCTAAGGCTTTCTTTTTGAATAACTTCCGCATACGGAATTCCTCTATGCCAATTTTTTCTACACTCCTCTCAGTCAAACGCGGAATTTACACCTTTCGCTGTGCCCTGGCTCTTTTGGCCATCACCGGCGTCGCTCAGGTGGTGGCCTGGGCTATGCTTTCCGGGCCAGGCTGGGTCAAGAATGGATCAGGAAAAGCCAATGGCCCAAGCTCTCCAGCCGCCACGCTCAGCGACGCAAATCTCGCGGCTTTGACTCAGGATGTAACCTCAACGCCGAGCCCACAAATCCCGCTCCTAACTCCACCCAGCTCTCTCGAGCCAGTAACCCCCTTAACTCGGGAAGACTTTATCTTACGCACAGCCTTGGAAGCTGTGCTAGTGGCTCGCTCCTCCCGTCGCGCCGGGGACATGGATATGGCTTTGGCTAAACTGCGCGAGGCCCAGGCTTTAGCTCCACAAAACGCCGAGGTCCTGGCAGAACTCGCCACCACTTTTGAACTCATGGGTCAAGACGAAAAAGCCCGCGCTCACTGGCGTTTGGTGCAAAGCCTCGGACCACGCACCGCCGGAATGTACTATCGTATGGCCGAAGATAAACTTAATGCAGGCCTAGGCCGGGTCCCCGTGGGCGAGCTTGAGGAAGCGCTTCTTTCCGATGCTTTACTGGCTAGCATTCGACAACGCGCCAGTTTGCAAATCGTCAGCCACCAACTCGTCCGGGGTCAGTTAGAGTTTCCAGAAACCGCACCAGAAGATGACACGGAAACTGATCCCGCCGCAGACGCCGAAGAAACTTCCGACGCTCAAGCTGAGGAGGAACCAGAAGAAACCGAAGAGGGCACCACCGACGCTGAAAATGCCGAGGCTGAGTCTGAGGATGCGGAGAACGCCAACACCGACGAAGAAGAAGAAGAAGTAGAGACCAGCGCTGAGGCCTCGACCGGCCAAAGTCTAACCGACGCAACACTGCAAGCCGTGCTCCGACTCGCTGTCCAGGGCAAATCCCAAGGCGCCCCCATCATCAGTAGTGCGGTCAGAATTCAGGTTTACTTTTATGACGTGGTGAACAACCAACATGTGATGCTGACAAACGCTTTCGTCGCTAGCGAGTGGAAAACCAACTCTGATGAGTGGGTGCCATTTGAGCCTCAAGTGCTAAAAGTTTCTTACGAGCAAGACGATCTTACGCTGGGCGAAGAGGGCCAAGAAGAAGAGCGAAGCTTGCTTGGTTACGTGGTGCGACTCTATTATGATGGCGAGTTACAAGATGTGGCCGCTGAGCCCAACCGTTTGCTGGAAATGTACCCACCTCCAACTCGCCTCCAATCCGAAAGCGAGCTCTAGCACGCATTCAGAGCACCTTTTTTACTTTAATTTAATTTCTCCGTTCACATACCCCCATGAATATTCTGATTATTGATCACGAGGATCATGACATTCTTAAGGCCTTAATGGCGGTCCTCGAAGGGCAAACTCGTAACTTCGAAATGATTAGTTCCAGCGCCATTGATGAAGCACTGAGCACAGCTCAAAGCTTGGAGCGCCTGGATGTGTTGGTGATCGATTCCGTTTCTCACCAGCTCAGCGCCTTTGATGTGCGTGAAACGCTTAAGTCACGCTTTCCCGGCCTCCGCAGTATTATACTTCTAAACGAGCCCCTTTCCGATCCGGCATTATTGCAAGGTGACGCGGTCGTTGCTTACCCCATCAACGGTAACTTTTTGCTGAGCAAACTGGACAGCCTTATTCAAGTCTTTGAAGAAAATCCGAGCTACGCTGTTGAATCGGCTCCCCCGCTAGTCGTAGAAACCGCAGAAGGTCTTCAGGTCAACTTGATCCCGGCCGGCCAGCCCAGCGACTCAGAAAGCTACGAGCCTGTGACTGCAACGATGCCACAGGCCGTCTCCAACCAGGTGAGTCCTGAAGCCACTGCCGACGATTCCCAAGCCGACCCCAGGGCCTCTGAAACACAAAAGTTAAAAAGCCGCTCCGCTCGACTCCGACGCCTCACCGACAACACCGGATTCTCGGGGCAACTTGAGCAATTTCAACCTGCGGAGATCATTCAAATGCTCTGCAACAGTGGTCGAACCGGACGATTGGTGGTGAGTCGTGGCCTGACCAACGGAACCATTTACGTCCAGGAGGGCAACATCTCTCACGCCATTAGCGGAAGCTTGATCGGGGATGAAGCCGTGTATGAACTCAGCGGATGGCGAACCGGACGTTTTGCTTTCGAAGATGACGTCACCGATAAGCAGCAAACCATCACCTCCAACTGGCAGCATCTGCTCATGGAAGCAGCTCGCCTCCAGGACGAGCGAGGCAATGTGCAAGCGGAGGATCCGGAAAATCTCGTTGGCAAACAATTGGGCGATTATCTTTTGGACCGGAAAGTGGGCCGAGGGTATCGAGGAGATCTCTACGAGGCCACACAGCAGACTATGGACCGCCGAGTCATGCTTGAGATCTTAACCGGCGAAGAACGAGAAGATCACGAGGCCGTCCAAAGTTTCATAGCCTCGGCCAGCGCCAAAGCTCAAATTCAGCACAAAAGCATTCTCACCGTCTATGAAGCAGGCGAAAACGACGGCTATTATTACTACTCCCAAGAACTCGTGCAGAGCCCTTCCTTAGCCGATCTTCAGCATCACGGCCAAACTCTCGACGATCTCACCGCCCTCCGGATCATCCGGGTGGCAGCCGAGTGTCTTTCTTACCTAAACCACAACCGCATTCCCCATGGAGAACTGCTGGCAGAACACCTTTTTATGCCCCGCGATGGGAATCCCCGGATTTCTAATATTGCCGAAGTGGATGGTGAAGCCACCCATCCGGTGCAGAACGAAATCAGGAGTCTTGCAAACATCATCAGCCAGGTCACTCAAGGCGGCGCAAACCTTGCACAGGAAGTCAAAAACCTCTTGGCAAAAATGCAACTCCAAGGCGCAGCCGGCTTTCTGTCCTGGGGCGCGCTCATCCAAGAAGTACGTGCCCTCGAACCAAGGGTCGTTCCGGAAGATGCCTACAAGCTAACCGAGCAGGACGAGGCTGCTATCCGAGCTGTAGAAGCCACCAAGCGTCAGCAAAAGCGCTCTTTTTACGCCACTATGGCGGTCATTTTCCTGCTTTTCTGGATTGTTATTGGGATTATTTACTGGCGCTTCTTCCTTCCGGACGAGCGCACCTTTACTCGCATGCTTGCAGTGCCGGCGGGCCAATTCATATTTCAAGACGGTGAAACCGCAGAAACCGGCCAATTTTGGATCGATGAATACGAGATCACTATTGGGCAATACGCTCGTTTTTTGGCAGCAGTCCAACGCGAGCCCGACCTGTTCGAAGAATTATCTCACCCCGACCAGCCGGCTTCAAAAAGAAACTTTAAGCCCGCCGAATGGGATGCCTTTTTTGATGCCGCGCAGCGGGGTCGTGTGTACCGCAACGTTTACATGAACCTCAATATGCCGGTCTTCAACGTGACCTGGTATGACGCCTATGCTTTCGCCAAACACCGGGGCAATCGCTTGCCAACCGAGGAAGAATGGGCAAAAGCAGCTCGCGGCACCGATGGGCGTGCTTACCCTTGGGGCCAAGAACTCACCGACCCAGCACGAGCGAACTCTGGAGTTGACTTCATACAAACTCCCGGCCCCCAATCAACCGGCGTCGTAGATGGCTACGCATGGTGGGCACCCGTTGATGCTCATCCTCAGGATGAAAGCCCCTACAATGTCCGGGGCATGGCCGGCAACGTTTCGGAGTGGACCGCCACTTGGAATACCGACGAAGTCGGGGTGCGCACTCCAGTGGTTCGGGGCGGCAACTTTGCCACCATCGATCTAGGAATTACCCAGAGGCAGGTTCATCGCCCCGGCGAATCCGGCTACCTGAGTATCGGCTTCCGCACTGTCTCAGACACAGCGCCCGAGTAATCTGCGCACTATTCACGCAGGAACGGTGCCTTTGCACTCGGGGTATTTTGTGCAACCCCAGAATTGGTTTCCTGGGGATTTACCCGCTTTCGCCGTGCGCAGCGCCATCAGCGCGCCGCACTGCGGACAAGCCGGAGGCTCACTTGGATCGGTCGGATCCGACTGATCAGTCCGATCCGACCGATCCTGTTTCCGCTTCCGTAGCCGCTCGGTGGCCAGTTGCTCCGAGTAACCGCCATCCTCCACAAATGCTGCCTCAAGGGCAGCAATCTGACGATCCAGCAAAAAATTAGCCTGGTGAATCAAGCAAATGATCGCGTTGGCGCGCGTCGCGGCCTCGCTGGACTCTAGCCATTTGGTGTAGAACGCCCAACGCTCGCGGTCGCCAAAATCCGGGGCTAAACGCTTTGCCACCTCGCGCACCGCTTTGGCCTCAGCGCCATCCGGATCCCACTGGGGCAGCCGC
>DAIRSW010000008.1:7856-9034 GCA_036804205.1 Verrucomicrobiia bacterium
GTCAAGCAGAAGCTCCTCCAAACTGGCGCGAGCCACATTCACCAAGCGCAACTCAGTCTGCGAAGAAGTGGCCGCGCAGCGACTGCCCTCCGCAATGTTTTGCCGACCCGAACGCGCCGCTTGCACCATCTGGTCCACGGTGCGCGACCGCGCATCCAGAAACTTTTCGCAGAAATAATACGTTGCATCATAGATCAGCGTGGCGGTTTGAAAACTCGCTGCGCTGCGATAACCGCCACTAGGACGCAGTTTTTTGTGAGGCTCCTTCATACGATCCGACCGATCCGACTGATCAGTCCGATCACTTTAGGCACGAACCAGACCCGCTGCCAAATAAAGTTTGCAGCCCACCGTGAGCCCGACAAACTCTCCAGGTGGAAAAACTCTTCGAAGAACTCGACTACCAAACCACCCCCCTGGGGGAGCTAAGCCTGCGACGGCGCAAAATTGCTATGCTCGATAACGAAGTCGTGTATGAGGTCATCCTCAACCAAGAATTCCTCATGAGCAGCCTCTTCCACGCCGCAGAAGATGCGCTCGCGCACCGCGCGCTCTCCCTGCTTGATGCACATGCCGCCGATATTGTAGTCGGCGGGCTCGGCCTCGGATACACCGCAGCGGCGGCTCTAGAATATGCTTGGGTGACCTCACTTACGGTGGTTGAGTTTCTTAAGCCGGTCATTGACTGGCATCAGCGGGGGCTGCTGCCCATTCTGCCGGCCCCTGCCCACGATCCCCGTGCCACCTTGGTCGAGGGTGATTTCTTCGCACTTGCCGCTGCCGGCCAAGGCTTCAATCCCTCTCAGCCAAAAGCTAAGGCAAATGCTATTCTTCTCGACATCGATCATACCCATAAGCATTGGTTGCATCCTCGCCATGCAGGCTTCTACACACCAGTAGGCCTCGCAGCGCTGCGCGAGGCCCTGCATCCCGACGGGATCTTCGCCATGTGGGCAGATGGCGACCCGGACACAGAATTTGTACAAATGCTAACCGGAGTCTTTGGCTCAGCGGAGGGGTGTCGCATCGAATTTTCCAACCCCATCACCGAAGCCACATCAGCGAGCACGATTTATCTGGCCGGTTTGCGGGTCGGCTGAGACACTTTCATAGGCAAACGACAGAAGCAAGCTTATGGTGCGACCAAATGGCAACACTTAATCCCAAGAACAATGATT
>DAIRSW010000008.1:9061-36457 GCA_036804205.1 Verrucomicrobiia bacterium
AGTGGCAGCGCGCGGCGAATGGGTGCGCTCCGCCGAGCGCATGAGCGTCATCGATTATCAGCAGTATTTCGAGAGCTTTGATCCCGAGCCGGGTTGGGCCACTCGATGGGCGCAAGCTGCTAAACTCGCCGGAGCAGGCTATGGTGTGTTGACCACCAAACACCACGATGGTTTTTGTCTTTTCGACTCTGCTCTCACCGACTATAAAGCAACAAACACGCCTGCGGGCCGCGACTTGGTGCGCGAGTGGGTCGAGGCGATGCGCCACGAAGGGCTGCGGGTCGGCCTTTATTATTCTCTTGTTGATTGGCATCATCCGGACTACCCGGCACTCGGCGACCGGCAGCACCCCTTGCGAGACCATCCCGATGCAGCAGCTCGGGACGCCCAATGTGAGTGGTCCGGTTATCTTGCCTACATGCACGGCCAACTGATTGAGCTTTGCTCCAACTACGGCGTGATCGATTCTTTAGTGGTGGATTTTTCTTACGGCGAATACACCGGAGAAAAATGGGGTGCCACGGAGATCCAGTCTAAGCTGCGAGCTTTGCAACCGGCCATGATTTTTAACGACCGCTGGGGTAAGGAGCCGAGAAAACGCGTGCCGCGTCCGTCTTTTGCCGGCGACTACGAGCAAACGGAACAAAACCTCCCTCGCCAGTGCCTTGTCGACGATGCCGGCAAGCCCATGCCATGGGAAGGTTGGTTCACCCTAACAAATTCATGGTGTTATTCAGCCACAGACACTCTTTGGAAATCGCCGCGATCCATTATCCGAGCGCTGGTCAACTGCGTCTCGAAAGACGGGAACCTGCTTCTTAATGTCTCTCCCGACGCGCGAGGATCCATTCCATCTCGTTCCATGGAAACACTTGAGATTATTGGAAACTGGCTTCGGCTCAATGGAGAATCCATTTACGGAGCTGGCTCAGCCGGACTTCCGAAACCCGAGTGGGGTCGATTCACCAGGAAGGACGACAAGCTCTACGCGCACGTTCTTGACGAGGTCATCGGCAACATTTCGCTTGAAGGACTGCGAGGCAAAGTGTCCAATGCCCGACTCTTAGCCAATAACGCGGCTGTGCTTCTTGCCGATTTCTGGAATCCGGAGGTGCAATCCTTTGATAACCCGAACGATATCTTTTTTAACTTTGCCAACCCCACCGCCTGGACCTACCCGCTTCCTGACATGCTGGACACAGTCGTCAGGTTTGACTACGCGGAATAATCAATCAACCCGGCCTTCCGGATAATGCTAGACCGAGCGCCTTAATTTTTGCTGCGATCCGCTCGCCTATTTCCTTAATACCCCACCCCACTCAACACTATGCAAAAGACAACCATCCGCTGGGGCATCATCGGCTGCGGCGATGTGACCGAAAAGAAAAGTGGCCCGGCTTTTAATAAAGTGCCGGGCAGCGAATTGGTTGCGGTGATGCGTCGTGACTATGCAAAAGCTCAAGACTACGCTCGCCGCCATGGCGTTCCCCACTGTTTCCAAGACGCGGAAGAACTCATTCACCATCCGGATGTGGATGCCGTTTATGTCGCGACGCCGCCCGGTGCTCATCTTGAAATGGCTCTCAAAGTCGCCCTGGCAAAAAAGCCTTGCTACGTCGAAAAACCCATGGCTCGAAATGCCAGTGAGTGCTCTGCCATGGTCCAGGCTTTTGAGTCTGCCAATACACCACTTTTTGTCGCTTACTATCGAAGGGCCTTGCCACACTTCGAACGCATCGCCTCCGTGATTCAGGACCGGTCACTGGGCGTGCTCTGCCAGATCAATTACACCTTTGCAAACGATTCGCTGGGTTTCCCAAAAACTGAGGCCAATTGGAGGTTTCAACCGGAGATTTCTGGGGGTGGTCTCCTGTGGGACTTGGGTAGTCATGCGCTTGATCTGTTCGACTTTTGGGTCGGGCCACTTCAGAAGGTCAGCGGTCATCTGGGCAACGTCACCGGCCAGGGTGCAATGGAAGAACTGGCCTCCTTGAGCGCGGTGGCCTCAAATGGTGCGCTGATCAGTGCTTCATGGAACTTCGTGAGTCCGCGTTCCATTGACCTCGTCGCCTTGGTGTTCGAACACGGAGTCATCCATGCTTCCGTGTTTGGTCCAGCAGATCTTAGCTTCATGAATAGCGACGGCGATAGGGTCGAAGAACAGTTTGAGCTTCCGGCTCACATTCAGCAGCCGCTGATTCACAATGTGGTCGATGCTGTTCGCGGACAGCAAACGGCGCTCAGCACCGGCGTGAGCGGGCGAAGAACCAATGAGGTTTTAGACCAATTCACGCGATGCTTTTGAAAAGTGCACTGCTGAAAATTCACTTATCCAAGGATTTTCCTTGATCAGCGCTTTGGCTTCGAACAGGTAACAACGGAGTCTTCCATTCCTCCCCACTCCCTCTTATGCCAAACTCAAAATTAGCTGTTCAAATGTTCACGGTGCGCGAGCACACCAAAACCGAAAAAGACCTCGCCGAATCTTTCGAGCGCATCCGCAAGATCGGTTACACAGCGGTTCAAATGTCGGCGGTTGGAGCAATGAACGGGGACGCACCCGAGGTGAGTCCTGAGCTGGCCCGCAAGATGTTAGACGACAACGGTCTCACCTGCATCGCCACCCATCGGCCTTACCAACGGCTGCGGGATGTCACCGAGGAAGAGATTGAGTTTCACCACATCCTCGGCTGCGACTTCGCGGCCTTCGGAGGTCTGGGTGCCCAAGAAAACGAAAGCTACCAGCGCTATCGTGACTTCCTGCAAGAGATCCAACCGGCCATTCAGAAATTTAAAGCGGCGGGGATCCGCTTTGGACATCATAACCACTCCCATGAATTCTTTCGTCCCGAGCCCCATGGAGGCACGTTGGAGGATATCTTGATTGATGAAGGAGGGGCCGACCTTTTCCTTGAGCTCGATTTGTATTGGATCGAACATGCCGGGTTCAACTGCGCCCGAATATTGGAAAGGTGTCATGGGAGAGTGCCGGTCGTTCACATCAAGGATAAAGAAGTGGTGGAAGGAAAAAACGAAACCCGCATGGCTCCCATCGGCGAGGGCAATCTCGATTGGGATGGCATCATCGCCGCCGGTGAAGCGGCCGGCGTGCGCTGGTATGCGGTTGAGCAGGACCAATGTTATCGGGATCCTTTTGATTGTCTGAAGTCGAGTTACGAGTTTTTGGCCGCGAAAGGTTTGTAGGGATCTGAAGCCAAGTGTTTAGTGGGTAGAAAGGGGGCTTGACAATACATAAGCGAGCGCTCATATATCTTTATGACGCTTGACCCGCATTCTTCTCACCACCCGCGGTCTCCAGGGCGGCCCGTCGATCCCGAAGCGCGTCAAGCTCGGATGACTCAAATCTTAAACGCGGCGAAACTCTGTTTTGCAGAAAAGGGGTTTCACGGCGCTGGCACCGCCGAAATCAGCCGCTCCGCCGGAGTAAGTGTTGCCAATATGTATCAATATTTTGCTTCCAAAGAGGAGCTGATTTTTGCGCTTGCCGAGGAGGCGCTTCAGGAGGATTTGGAGTTAATCTTGCAGCTGAAGGATAAGCCGGATTTAATGGCCGGTTTATTGCAAACCTTCGAGGCGATTGTGAACGGAGCCCACAGCGACCCCGCTTTTTGGATTCGGGTTGAGATTTTTGCTGAGGCCACCCGCAACGAGCGCGTCCGAGACCGTCTCGTGGCCAACGAATTGCAGGCAGTTCAAGCCTTGACCGAGATTTTGCGTCAAGGTCAAGAAGCAGGGCAGATACGTCAAGATCAGAGCGCGGAGGCCATGGCCGAATTTCTTCTGCGACTGGTGGATGGTTTTTATTCCGGGGCAGGCGCTGGTTTGGTGATCTCTTCCGGAGCAGTGTCCACAGCTTTGGCGCTGATTCGTGCGGCTTTATCCTTAAACTGCAATCCCTTAGGTATATGATGAATTCAGAAAAACGTTATCCTGAAGTCGATGCCCTGCGAGGTTTTGCCCTTTTCGGCATCTTGTGGGTGAATGTGTTGTATTTTGCCCACTCACCATTGGCTCTGCCCGACGCGCCAACATGGCTTGATGAACTGGTGTTGTGGCTCAGCTACACCTTTGGTAGCGGGCGGTTTTTTATTCTCTTCTCCTTTTTGTTTGGCTTCGGAGTTTCGGTGATGCTGACCCGGAACCCGGATCCGAAGCGCTATTTTCGACGCGGCTGGGGCCTAATGATTCTTGGGGCGCTGCATGCGGTGTTTTTGTTTTACGGTGATATTTTGTTTCTGTACGGAGTGCTGTCTTTCGTGCTTTGGTGGGTCAAGGATTGGACGACCCGCTCGTTATTGAGACTCGCCACGGTCTCCTTTGCCGTTGGAGTTTTGACTCAAACCGTCGTTTTGGACCCCGCGTATTTAGAAGAGGTGGAAGGCCTTGAGGGCGCACCAACCGGTGAAGGGTTTTTGGGAGGATTTCTGGAGGCAACCCAGGAACGTTTGCTGTGGCTACCGGTGGCGGGGGTGGTGGTGTTGTTCTTTAACGCACCGGTGTCGCTGGCTATGTTTTTGCTCGGCTATGTGGCAGCGAGGAAGGGGGTTTTTCCAGAAACCGGGATGAAATTTGTGAGCTGGCCGGTGCTGACTCCGGCTGTAGTTGGGATTTTAGTCAGTGGTGGAGCCGCTGCTTGGCTTCTTTACGCGCCGGAACATTCCGGCTGGATCGCCGCAGCGCTTTTGTCAGTGAGCGCTCCTCTTTTGAGCTTCGGGATGCTGATTGGGGTCATGCAATGGGCCAAGGCATTTCCGGAGTCAGCCGTGGTTCGCCTGCTATCGAATCTCGGTCGTGCAAGTTTGACCGGTTACATTTTGCACTCGGTCCTGTTTGGTTTTGTATTTTATGGTTGGGGTTTGGGTCTGTACGGCCACATGGGATACGCAGAGCTTCTTGGAGTCACCGTGCTGGTGTATCTGGTGATCATTCTGAGTTTAGCGGGGTGGCGCCGATACTTTCGTTATGGCCCGGACGAATGGTTGTTGCGCTCGTTTATGGATGGGGAATGGAAACGACTGCGAAGGTGACCTCCACTCGCCTGCTGCCCCCGCCAGCCGATCGAGCCGCCATTGTTCTTGTTCCTGTTCTTCGCTTCAACTGCACCGTCGCGGGCAGGGACTTTTCCTTTTTGCCGACAAAAACCACTTGCTAACTCGGCAGAGCGGGGCAAATTCGTTGCCCCACAATTTTCTTGCTTTATGAATAGAGGACAACTTTTAGATACGGTTACAGCGGGCAGCTTAAAAGAAGCACCCGACAAATTTCGCGTTGGAGACAGCGTGAAAGTGCACACCCGCGTGGTGGAAGGCGATAAAGAACGAATTCAGGTTTACGCAGGACTAGTCATCGGACGCAAAGGTCGTGGGATCAACGAAACCGTGACGGTGCGTCGAATTTCTTACGGTGAAGGCGTGGAACGTGTGTTTCCAGTGCACTCACCGCGCGTGGCGAAAATTGAAATCGAACGCCCAGGGCGTGTTCGCCGAGCCCGCTTGAACTACCTCCGAGATCGCAAAGGCAAACAAGCCATGGCGGTAAAAGAAGCACGGCAGGAAGCTTCCACCACGAAAAAAGGGAAAGCCGCAGCCAAAAAACGCGCCCAAGCTAAGATCGAACCTAGCGCTGAAGCTGCGGAATAAAAAAGGCGTGAAGCCCAAGCCGACTCCTGAGTTAAATTGGGAGTTTGAAAAACAGGCCGGGTGGCAAAACATGCCGTGGATCGTTGGGCTTGACGAAGTTGGCCGAGGCTGCTTAGCCGGACCGGTCGTCACTTGCGCTTTAGCTCTGCCCTTCGGCTGGGCGGAGGCAAAACTTGCCGACAGCAAAGCACTCAACTCGCGCAAACGAGAGGAGCTTTGGCAGGTATTGCTTCAATCGCGCACGCAAGGGCATATTCACTGGGAGACATCCTACGGGTCAGTGGATCAAATCGACAAGATAAACATCTTGCACGCCTCGGAACAGGCCATGAGTGCTGCACTAAGCAAACTTTGCACACGCGTGCAGCATTTACCTAGCCAATGCCTCATTGCCGTGGACGGGCATCGCACTTTGCAACATGTCTCTTGCTCAGCGGTTGTGGGTGGCGACTCCAAGGTGGTGGCGATCGCCGGAGCGAGCGTCATCGCAAAAGTGGTGCGAGACCGGTGGATGAAGCTGCTTGATGCGAGTTGCCCAGGCTACGGCTTTGCAGTAAACAAAGGCTATGGAACCATCGAGCACCGAAAAGCATTGGCTAAGCTGGGGCCGACGGTTTTTCACAGGCGAAGCTTTAGTCCGGTGCGTCAACCGACTCTTCCCGGCCTGGAATGGGAAGACTGAAGAACCACCGGACTCGGATGACCATCTCCTGCTGGGCGCTTGGGGGGAGCGGGTTGCTGAGAAGCACTTGCGCCGGCAAGGGTTTAAGCTTCTGATGCGCAACTTCCGAGATGAGCGTGGTGGCGAGGTTGACTTGGTCTTTCGTGATCGCAGATTGGACGAGTTGGTTTTTGTCGAAGTGAAAACCCGCTGGATTTCGAGTGAGTTTATCCGACCGAGCGATTCAGTTGGAGAGTCAAAGCGGATCCGCCTGACCAAGGGTGCCTTGGCTTGGCTAAGGCTGCTCAAGCGAACCGATATTGTGGCGCGGTTCGATGTGGTCGAGGTTGTGGCGGTCGATCCCGACGGTAAAACTGAGATCACGCATCTGCGAGATGCGTTCCCGGCACCCGACCCCTACATTTGGTAGTCGATGAAGGTCCGCAAGTTCAGAGCCTGCGAGTATCAAAGCGCGAACGCGGCATAAATAAGCAGAACTTTCTCTTGTGACGCAGCAGTAAAGTGTCTATATTCCGCGTCCTCAGTGTTGTTATTTACGACAAACATTCAACTTGCGGCAACCTTAATAAACGGCAAACCGCAATTTGAAACAATTTTGTGACATTCCTCAGGATTGAAAGTCGTTTTCGAGGGTCACGAAGATTGGTATCTTATTTGCATAACCTACTCGACCAGAACAGCTCGCCAGAAAATTCCAAGAAAGTCATGCCGAAACCGTCAATCCATTTGAAGCAACAAGCTTTTTCCTCGGACACCAAAATGCAGGCGAGACGCAAACCTAAAAATCGCAAAATATGGCTCACGCTGGCACAAAACCAGCACATGTTATGATATTGTAATGTCTATGTATTCATCATTCAGCCAAAAGTCCGTCAACCCCGCTTTTATCGGGCGATAAGTGCACCACTACGGTCCGATTCGCCCCAAAATCGATCACTTTTTTCTTGCCCCCACGAAACAATCCATCTGTAATTTTCTTTAGCTCGTAACGTTATTATGGCCAGTGCCAAACGAAGCGCCAAAGTTCAACCCACCTCTTTCCTATGCATTCCGAAGACTCCGACAGCAGCATCAAAATTTACTTGCGCGAGATCGGTCAGATCCCTCTCCTGACTCCTCAACAAGAGATTGATCTTGCTGCTCGCATTAAGGTAGGTGACAAAGCGGCTCGTGATCTCATGATCCGCTCTAACCTTCGTTTGGTCGTCAAAATCGCCCATGACTACGCGAACCTTGGGCTCCCGCTCCTCGACTTGATTTCTGAAGGCAACATCGGCTTGATGAAAGCTGTAGAACGTTTTGATCCAGCCAAGGGCGGAAAGCTGAGCACCTACGCAGCCTGGTGGATTAAACAATCCATCAAACGTGCCCTTGCGAACCAGAGCAAAACCATCCGCCTACCGGTGCATTTGGTCGATAAAATTTCCAAAATGCGACGAGTAGCTATGCAGATGAGTGAAGAACTCGGCCGCGAGCCGACCGACGACGAATTGGCCGAAGAAATTGGGATCGCAACCAGTAAGGTTTCTCAGCTGAAAACGGTTTCGATCCGTCCGGCTTCCCTTGACGCGCCGATCAGTGATGATGATTCAACCGAATTTGGGGAGATCGTGGGCGATGAAGAAGCCTTCACTCCTTTCGAAATGTTGCGCGACAAAAATTTACGAGACGAAGTCGGCGACCTGATCGGTGTCCTGGATGAACGGGAGAAGAAGATTATCTTTTCTCGCTTTGGGCTCGATGGTGGTCGACCAAAAACTCTCGAAGAGGTTGGCAAAAAATTTGGGGTGACCCGTGAGCGTATTCGGCAGTTGCAAAACATTGCTCTGGCGAAACTCCGTCGGGCCCTACAGAAAAAGGAGCGCCCTTCCGAGTTCCTGCCGCGCGAGCAAGAAGTTTAATTTTGGTGTGGTTTGGCAAAAGCCCCGGGAACTACTTCCTGGGGCTTTTGTTTTGCCTACTTGCTCCCGCGAGCGAAGAATATCTGTTCAAGATCCCCATCATCGCTTGCCGGCTACTTTTTCCCTTCGGAGGATCGCTCGGAGGATTCCGCAATCGCTCGAATCAGATCACTGAAAATACGTCCGTGCAATGGGTAAATCCCATACCAATACACAAAGCCACCCGTCCCTTTCGGTTGAAAAATGGCGGTTTGGACCAAGCGAGTCTCCCCGTCGCCTCCGGAAACAGCTTCCCACTGCAACCAAGCCTTGCCGGGCACCTTCATTTCTGCTCGCAATCGCAACATTCGCCCTGGCTCAACAACCTCAACCCGCCAGAAATCCAAAGCTTCACCCGGCAACAACTCTCGGGGATGACGCCGCCCACGCCGTAAGCCGGGCCCTCCAACCAGCTTGTCGATCCAGCCACGCACTCGCCAAGCCCAATTCCAAACCAACCAACCGCGATCGCCTCCCATCGACATAAAATTGTCAAAAACCTCCTCCGGTGTCGCCTTCACCTTCCGGGTGCGAATTTCTTGCACGGTTCCTTCCCAATCGACCAATTCCGAAGCCGGCGCGTCCCCGAGGGAACCGCTCCAGCGAGTTTCCACCACCCCGGCCTCAATCTTAGCCAAAGCAAACTCGACCGCCCGACGGTAGGGAATCGGCTCGATATCGTCGAACAATTTCTGTGCTTTGGCGGTATCAGACACAACCGGATGCAGGATTCCTCGCACCAAAGGCCCGGCCAGCCGATTCGAAACGGGAGTCACCAGGCCCACCCAGCGCGATGCCAACCACGGCGCCAACACCGGCACAGGGATGATGCGCCTCTTGTAGCCACGAACACTTGCATACTCCAACATCATATCGCGAAAGGTTAACACATCAGACCCGATTTCAACCACCCCAAGGGGAGGCTTATGCAACGCACCAAGCAAGTAGGAGAGAACATCCCGCACCGCTATCGGCTGCACCGGATTACGAATCCACTTCGGCGCAATCATTATCGGTAAGCGCTCGGTCAAATACCTAACCATCTCAAACGATGCCGAACCCGAACCAATGATCGGGCCAGCACGAAACTCGGTCACGGGAAGTTGCTGCCGCAGGATCTCGCCCACCTCCGCACGACTCCGCAAGTGAGCCGAAACGCCTTCGCCTTTCGGTAGGAGCCCGCCCAAATAAATAACCAGCGGCACCTTCACGGCGGCTGCACAAAAATTATGAGCTGCTTGGCGATCAAGTCCGGCATAGTTGGTGCCCGTATTGAGCGAGTGCACCAAATAGTAAGCAACCTCCACCTCAGCACACGCTCGGTGAAGTGACGCCACATCATGCACATCGCCTTCGCAAATCTCAACCTGCTCCGCCCAGCTTCGGCCCGCCACCCTTCGGCTGTCGCGAACCAACACCCGCACCTCATGGCTCTGCTCCAACAGGCGCGGGATGAGGCGCCCCCCGATATACCCGGTCGCTCCCGTGACAAGAATCTTCATCTTGAAATGATACAGCAAAATTGATTGAGAAAAACCTGATTCCTCAACCAGAGAAGCTTCTCGTATTGCCACCTCTCCGCGGAGGTGGTTCTGAAGTCGGAGGGCAGACTCTCCGTCCGACCGACTCAAGCAGGGTTTATGGAAGTTCGCCTCATAACTTTACCTTCTTGTTTATATTTTGAGACAGTTTTCGGAGGTTCGCCGGCCCTAATTTATGGTTCTGTTCAGATTCTTTACTTTTTTTACTTGCTTAAATGCCGAAAATTGACGGGAATAGGGTCGTATGAATCCCTTGCTTCAAAATTTGATCATCACTAATCTCGAAACTGTGCCAGGTCGCACCATCGTGGCTCACTACGGCCTTGTTTCCGGCAGCACGGTGAGGGCAAAAAATGTGGGGCGCGATATTTTGGCCGGCTTTAAAAATCTGGTTGGTGGCGAACTTAAAAGCTATACGGAGTTGCTGACTGAAGCACGTCAGGAAGCGATCGGCCGGATGCTTGAGCAGGCTAACGCCCTCGGTGCCAATGCGGTGGTAAATGTGCGTTTTTCCACATCGTCTATCTCGGCCGGTGCCGCAGAGCTTTATGCTTACGGCACAGCGGTCAGCGTGCAATAATCGTATGGAGATCATCTTTTTTGGTATCATTGTGGTGCTTTACACCTCGCCGGTCTGGATCTTTTTGTTTGCCTGGTGGATGGGTGGCCGTTTAGAGGCCAAACATTATCAGTCGATCCGAGAACGCGAAGCGCTGACCCTGCAACTGCCGGTCACGCCGACGCGCACGCTCGAGCCGGGTTTGCAGGTGGAGAGCGCTAACTTGGTGACCGGCTCGGTGGTGGTGAGCATTGATTATTTTAAACGTATTCTTGCTCAGCTGCGCAATATTTTTGGAGGCCGGATTCGGTCGTATGAAAGTTTGCTGGACCGCGCTCGGCGCGAGGCACTTCTCCGGATGAAAGAGCAAGCGGTCGGGGCGACTATGATTCTTAACGTCCGTCTCGAGACGAGTTCCATTGCTTCCACATCAGGCCGCGAAGGGGTTGGCGCGGTAGAGGTGATTGCTTATGGCACCGCGGTGTATTGCCGCACTTAGTTTTTTTTATGAAATATGTGCCTCGTCCCCTAGGCGATGCTGCGGAAGCAAGTAGTGGCGGGGGAGGTAAAGCTCAGGCGGTGGAGTTTCTGAAGCTGGCCGTGTTCATGGTGGCGCTTTTGATGTTCATCTGGCTAATCCTTGGAGCTAGCTCCGAGCGGTTGGCTTTGCTGATCACTCCCGAGCAGGAGACGGCTTTATTTTCGGCCGACTTTTTTGACCTGGAAGAGCCTCCCGCCGAGGGGCCGTATGCAGCGCAGACCGCGTTTTTACAAAAAACCTTGGGCGAATTTGTGGCTCGCCGACCGGATTTGCCAGAGTTGCCATATCAGCTTTACCTGATGGACGGGCCACCGAACGCTTTTGCAATTCCTGGGGGTAAGATTGCGTTTTCCACGGGACTTCTGGACGCCTTGGATGATGAGGTGGCTTTGGCTTTTGTGTTGGGTCATGAGTTGGGCCATTTTTATCGACGCGATCATCTTCGGCGGCTGGGACGTCAATTGGGAGCGCAGGTGGGGGTGGTTCTTGTGTTTGGTGGCGGCGATGCCATGGGTGGTCGGGCTCTGGATATGTTGAACCTGGCTTATTCGCGAGAGGCAGAGGCTTTGGCGGATCGTTTTGGTCTTAGTCTGGTTGTCGAGATGTTTGGTCACGCCCAAGGAGCTGAAGGCCTTTTTGAAACGCTGTTGCAAGAGGAAAAAATGCCGGGCTGGGCATATATGTTTACCACGCACCCCGACACTGAGGGTCGAATCGAAAAACTTCGGGGTTACGCGGAGGAACTGGCTCAAAAAGGCGAGCCCTAATGTTCGACAGAAGGGGAAAGCCGACTATTCTTGGGCATGGCAAAATCGACTCTTGAGGATCTTCTGGATTTCATTCGGCACCCTAGCATTTCTACTGACCCGTCTTACAACGAAGCGATGCGGCAATGCGCGGAGTGGCTCAAGACGTGGTTTGAGGGGAAAAAGATCACGGCCGAGATTCACCAGACCGCTGGGCATCCGGTTGTTTTGGCAGAGACACCCAAAATTGCCGGCGCACCAACGGTGCTGATTTATGGGCACTACGACGTGCAGCCGGTTGATCCGCTTGAGCTGTGGGATTCGCATCCTTTCGATCCGACGGTGAAGGATGGCATCATTACGGCGCGAGGCGCGACGGATAATAAAGGTCAAATCATGGCGCACATGCAAGGTGTGGCCGAACTGCTGGAGCGCGGTGAATTGGCGTTGAACGTGATCTTTTTGATTGAGGGCGAGGAAGAAATTGGCAGCCCCAATCTAACCCCATTTTTGGAGGCTCAACGTGACCGTCTAGCCTGCGATGTGGTGGTGGTGAGTGATACCGGTATGGTTGGCCCGGGCGTGCCTACTATGACGTATGGCCTGCGGGGTGTGGCAGCACTAGAAGTGGTGTTTCATGGGCCAAGTATGGATCTTCATTCAGGCATGTATGGCGGCGCGGTGATGAATCCGGCCACAGCCTTGGCTCGGGTCTTGGCCAAGATGCATGACGATCAATTGCGGGTGGCGATCCCTGGTTTTTATGATGAGGTGAAGCCTCTAGAGGCCTGGGAGCGTGAGGCCTGGGCGAAACTGCCAGTTTCCGAGGAGACCTATGTGAAACTGAGCGGCGCGCCTGCACTAGATGGAGAGGCGGGCTATTCTGCAGTGGAGCGGATTGCCGGTCGTCCGACTGCTGAGATTAATGGGCTGACCTCGGGTTATCAAGGGGTGGGTACGAAAACGGTGTTACCCAGCCAAGCGCGCGCCAAGATCACTTTTCGACTGACTCCGCATCAAGACCCCGAAAAGATTTTGCTCGCGGCGGAGCAGTTCTTTCGCGACCACGCCTCGCCCGCAGTGACTGTGGTGGTGGAGCGCGGTCATTATGCGGCGGCTTATTACGTGGATCCCCACGCCGGGTTTGCCAAAGAAGCGCAGTCGGCCTTGAAAAGCACCTGGGGACGTGAACCAGCTTTGGTGCGTGAGGGCGGGTCGATTCCTATCGTGCAAGTGTTTAAAGATGCGTTGGGAGTGGAAACGCTTTTGCTCGGGTTGGCTTTGCCGGATTGCCGGGCTCATTCGCCGAATGAAACTTTTCCAATTGAGAACTATGAGAAAGGAATTCTTTTGAACCAAAATCTGCTGCAAAACATTACTAACGCAACGGTTTCGGCCGGGTAAGGGTATTTTTCCGAACAACACACGCAGTTTCTACGTCTAACAAGAATGACACGCTATTATCAACGAATCTGGCTGGCTTCCCCTAGGTGGCTGGCCTTTCCAATACTGAGCATCATGGCATGGTCGCCGTTGGTGGGTGCCCCGCCGCCACTAGAAGACCCGGATGGTCCTTCGCAAAAACAAGGCAGCGCCGTGATCGATGGTGTTGAGCCTGCGGTTTACTTGGAGAAACTGGAATCCGAAGGTCCGCCTCCTTTAGAACTCGAGCCGCCAGCGGAGCCAGCTCCGGGAGCAACCGCTCCGGTCCCGGCGACCGTCCCCGAGGCCCCTGATGTCCCTAGTGTCCCTAACGTCCCTGAACCGGTCGTCTCTCAGGAAACACAAACTCCTAACCAAGCAGCATCAGAAGCAACCCAGACCGAAGAACCGCCCATCGAAGACGAAAAAGCGGCCGCCACGGGGGAAGCCTCAGACCTACCGGTGCCGCCCGCGTCGGTGACACCTGAAGTGGTGGAGACTGAGGCTATGGAAACACCCGAAGTGGAAGAGGAGAAAAAAACAAACGTAGCAACGATCACACTCGAAGAGCTCAAGGAGCACGAAACAATGTCGGCCAGCACAAAAGAATATCTCGAAATGTGCCTGAGCCTCACCCGGATGAATTTGGTATATAAATATGGTGGCGCAAATCCATCCGAGGGTGGGATGGATTGCTCGGGATTTGTGTATCATGTGCTGCGCGAGATCGGTTACAAGAGCCCTCCACGCGCGAGCAATGGCCAATATTCCTGGGTGAGGCGAGACGGAACATTTCATGCGGTGTTGGGTAGTAAGGATGACACATTCGAGTTGGACGACATGACCCCAGGGGATCTCATGTTTTGGACGAACACTTACGCCATCGAACGCGATATCCCGATCACGCATGTGATGGTGTATCTGGGCACCAGGAAAAGCGATGGGCAACGCGTGATGGTGGGGGCGAGCGAGGGCCGGCGTTATGATGGAGAGGCACGCTACGGGGTAAGTGTTTTTGAGTTTCAACTGAGTCGACAGGGCCGTGGGAGTTTTGTGGGCTATGGCTCCCTGCCCGCAAAAGCGGAATAGACCCAACGCCACGGAAAGCTACTGGAGCGCCCTAGCGCGTTCCTTGATGAGCTAACTTGCTTTCAACTTGGCTGAGGGCTAAGTGGTCCATGTATGGCTGAAGCGAAAAGCTGGTGGAGATTGCCGCCGCAACACTTAAAAGCATCACGTCCGTCCGCGTGGTCGATGGGTTTGCATGTGACCGGGGTGGTGGTGCTTTTGGTGCTTCTCGTGGCCTGGGGATTTGCGCGGAGTGGCTATAACCCTCAATGGGATTCGATCTGGCCCTATCGCGTGGCTTTTGTTGAGGGTGTCCTGACCACTCTGACCATCGGTGTGGTGAGCATGGGCTTGAGCATGGTCTTTGGTCTGGTGACCGCGTTGATGATGCGATCACGGTTGATTGTTCTCCGTGCGCTGGCTCGAGTGTATGTAGAGTTGATCCGTGGCACGCCGTTGTTGGTGCAGATTTTGATTTTATTTTATCTCATCGCACAAGCAGCCGGGTTGCAGGATCGATATACGGCGGGGGTCTTGATTTTGAGTTTCTTTGCAGGGGCCTATTTGGCGGAGATTTTTCGCGCGGGCATTGAGTCCGTGGGAGCACCCCAATGGGAAGCGGCACGTGCTATCGGTCTGACCTCTCAGCAAACCTTTCGGCTGGTGGTTTTGCCTCAGGCCGGGCGCGCCATTTTGCCGCCACTGACTGGACAACTGGCTTCGCTGATTAAGGACTCGTCTTTGTTGTCGATTATCTCGATCAACGAAGCGACCTTGGCTGCGCAAAACATTGCTTCGACCAGCTACTCGAGTTTGGAAATTTATTTGCCCTTAGCGGGAGCGTACCTGCTCTTTACGCTGCCTCTTTCCGCAGTGACGCGGGCGCTGGAAGAAAGGATGAGCCGTGCAAGTTGAGTTTTGCAAACTGACCAAGCGCTACGGCGCGATGAAGGCTCTGGACGAAGTGAGTTGGAGCGGCTCTCTACCGTCGGTCACAGCTTTGATTGGGCCTTCCGGCGGGGGAAAATCAACTCTATTGAGAGTTCTTGGTGGATTGGAATTTCCTACGTCGGGCGGAGTGAGCGTGGATGACCATCTGGTGCCGTTTGAAGCAGAATCACGCCTTATCGCGTATCGAAGGGCTTTAGGTGTGGTTTTTCAATCGTGGAATTTGTTTCCGCATTTGGACGCGTTGCAGAACGTGGCACTTCCTCTTGTGCATGCGCATCGCTGGGGAAAAAGCGTTGCCGAGGAACGAGCCAAAGAGTTGTTGCACAGGTTTGGGCTTAGTGAGCATTGGCGGAAACGACCGAGTCAACTATCCGGTGGGCAACAACAACGTGTGGCCCTGGCCCGAGCCTTGGGCCATCGACCCCGCTTGCTGTTGTTGGATGAACCGACCTCGGCTTTGGATCCCGAAATGACGGTGGAAGTGTTGGAGGCCATTGAGGGTTTGCGAGCGGAATCGTGTCATGTGGTTTTGGTCACGCACGAATTGAGCTTTGCTCGGCACGTAGCGGATGCGGTCTGGTTTTTGGCCGAGGGGCAGATTGGTGAACACGGAAGGGCGGATGAAGTGTTTGGCGATCCCAAGACGGAGGCCTTAAAGAGATTTTTGGCGAAGGTGCTGAAGTATTAGGTTTCTCGGCGTGGGCCGTGGCGTGTTGTGGTCGTTGACAAGGCGGTTTTTTTCTGCGATTATCTGCTTGTGAAAAATTTCACAAGCACCGATCCCACACAATTACGAGAACAAGCTGAGCAACGTTTGAGAGGCGTTTGCGAACGCATTAATTCCCAGCTTTATGCGGTTGAAGATCGCATTCATGCCCAAGCACGCGCCTTTGATCCCGCAGTGGCAGACTACGTGCGTTACGTGACTTCAAGTCAAGGTAAACGGCTTCGCTCTGCTCTCACGCTTTTTGCTGCGGAAGCAACCGGCCCGGTTTCGCCCGCTCACGTGGATCTCGCGGTGATTTTGGAGCTGATTCATTTGGCGAGCTTGGTGCATGACGACATTATGGACGGAGCTGAATTACGTCGCGCCCGCCTCACAGCCAATGCTAAGTGGGGTAGCGCGATCAGCGTGTTATTAGGCGATTGCCTATTTGCCCATGCACTTACTTTGGCAACCGGGTTTGATGACCGGGAGGTGACCAAGCGCATCGCCGCTTCAGCCAATGAGGTTTGTTCCGGAGAAATTTTGCAAACCCAACGGCGCTTTGACCTTTCGTTGAGTCTTTCGGAGTATTTTCGTATTATTGAGATGAAAACGGCGGCGCTGTTTGGTTCGGCCACAGAGTTGGCAGGGTTGATCAATAAGGCTTCGCCACGAGAGATTGTGGCGCTCAAAAACTTTGGGCTTAAGCTAGGATCCGCGTATCAAATTTATGACGACTGTGTTGACCTGGCGGGTTCGGAAGATGATGCCGGGAAATCCTTAGGAACGGACTTTGAAAAGGGCAAGCTGACTCTACCGGTGCTGTTGTTGTTGCAGCAGCATTCTGGCAAGGAACTTGAGAAGCTGCACTCGATGATTTTGCATGGCACGGAGGATCACTTTCAAAAAGTTGCCACTTTGGCTCGTGACACCGGCACTTTGGCTGGGGCAGCACGTACGGCGCGTCAGATGATTCGTCAAGCCAGCGAGGATATGAGTTGGCTTCCCGATGGAGTGGGGAAAGATTCTTTATTGGCCATTGGGGAATCAGTTATCGATTTGCTTCGACAGTTTGAGTAGTCCATAGGTGGGGATGCTGGAGTTTCATCCAAACCGTTCCGAAACCACTCTTAATCGTCGGGAATTTGCCAGGCTCTTGCTCGGCGCTGGTCTATGTCTGCCCGCGATCAGCTTGCTGAGCGGCTGTTCTGACCAGCGAAGGAACATTGTATTTCCTGAGTCCGATTGGCTTCTCGAATCCCCCGAGGATCACGGATACAGCAGCGAGAAGCTTCAGGCGTGTATGGATTGGTTGATTGAATCGCTTAAGAAGGAAGACCAAGATGCCACAGAAGTTACCGTCGTTAAAGATGGACATATGATCATGCATGCAGTGCACAATGAGGATGTAACTCGTGCAGAGCCAGTGATGTCCATCGGCAAAAGTCTTTACACGGGCATGCTAGGCATTGCCTTAGCTGAGAAGGCGATTGGATCTTTAGACGACCCAGTTTTAGACTATTTTCCCAAGCTCCAGGAAGCTCGAGGAATTCATGCAATTCGTCTGGAGGAACAGTTAGAGTTTCGCGATAAAGATCGCGCCATCACGTTTCGACATTTGGCGTCGCAAACTTACGGCTCATTTTCGCCCAACCGTCAGCCAGGGGAACATTGGCGCTACGGCTCTCTCGGGATGACCGTGCTGATGCACGCAGTCGCCACTGCATTGGGATATTATGACCCGGACGATCCAGAGTTGAATGGAGGAAGCGGGCAGTTGATTGAGGAGCGGATCCGCAATCCCATAGGTGCGGATTGGGGCTGGACCTATCACTCTTGGAAGACCCATGAGAACTCACTGATTGAGGTTACAGGTAATTTTCTTCTTTTTATTATGACCAACCTGGACCGGGCTCGACTTGGCACGTTTTGGTTGGCGAAGGGGCGTTGGAAAGATCAGCAAATCATCCCGGAGGCTTGGCATAGAGAGTGCACCAGAGTGCCGGATGTTGTGAAGCAGGCGACGCGGCGCGAGGAGAATCACATATATGGCTATGGTTTTTGGACCAACAGTGAAGGGCGACTTTGGTCGAAACTTCCTACCGACAGTTATCTTTCAGCTGGGCATGTATCTCAGAAAATCTGGGTATGCCCTAGCGAGGGGCTGGTGGTTGCGATGAGATGTGATCGCGACCATGGCCGCTTTGTCGACAATGTGAGGGACGGCGAGTTTTTCGAGAAAATCCTCGCAAGTCAAGTCACCTAAAATTCTTATGAGTGAAGCGGTTGCAGGGAAACTCGCTCAGCTTGTCGAGTCCGGTTGGGTAAGCTGGGAAAGCTTTATGGCAATAGCCCTGTATGATGAGGAGTTCGGCTTTTATCGTCAAACATCGGACGTCTTGGGGCAGAGTGGGAGTTTTTCCACGTTTTTTCATCGCTCCGAGTTGTCCGGGAACTGCATCTCGAATTGGCTACAGAAAGGTAGGAATAAACAGGTCCTAGAACTCGGAGGCGGCTCGGGGTCGGCAATGCGGAGATGGCAAAAGCAATTGTCGGGAAGCATTTTGCCGAGTCTCAGCTCTTGGCGATGGCATGTTTTAGAAATCTCACCTGCGCTGCGAGCTAAACAACGCATGGTTTTGCCTTCGCGAATCACCACCTGGCATGAAACGATTGCAGAGGCACTTGCAACAACATCCGGTGAGGCTGACGTTGTTGCGAATGAGTTTATCGATGCCTTTCCTTGCGTGCTTTTGGAGTGGACAGGGGAAGAATGGCACGAGGTCGGGGTCAAACTCGCGGCTGGCACCAAGCCGTTGCTACGTTGGGATCGCCAACCATTAGGTCCCCGTGCCCAAGACGCTCTTGCAGGCTCCAGTCTGTCAGAGATCAAGCCTCATGATCTTCGGCTTGGTCAACGCGCTGAAGTGCATTGGAGCTTTCGCGAGTGGTTGCAGAGCTTTGCAAACGGCTGGTCTCAAGGGCGGGCACTTTTTATCGACTACGGCGGACGTCAACCGTGGCGTGGAAGTCTCGCCGGGACTCTTCGAGGATACTTCCGGCACCACGAAGTTCGCGATAAGGAGCTTCTGACTCGAATCGGCAAGCAGGATCTAACTGCCGATGTCTGTGTTTTGGATTTCGAACGGTGGGTTGCCGAAGTCGGGCTCGTTGTAAGCCGGCATTGCAGTCTTGCCGACTTTCTTCATGAACAACTCACTCGCAAAATCCCCCAAGGTGACGAGGACTCTCGATGGCTTGATGTGAATGACGCCGGAGGGCAATTTTTTGTGTTCGAGCTTGAGCGCGCTCGGAGGACAACCTCAGCCTTCTGATTGTTTAGCCAAAAACTCGCGTTCCTTCCGCTCCATCTCGGCATGTTCAATCTCACGTAGTCGATGGGAGGCGTTGGCAGAGTGGGTGGTGTCGGGCATGCCTTCCACAATTTGCTCAAGCATGGCTCGCGCGCGGTCTCCATCGTGCATGTATTTCCAATAGATATCCGCGAGTCGAAAGCTCAGGAATGCGGCTTTGTCCGGTTCCCACTCGTGCTCCAGAGCCAGCTCAAGTCGACCGGCAGCTTGCAAACAGTCTTCGAGTTTATCGGCATAGATGTTGACGATCTCGCTCAGTGCCAGGGTATCTTCCGGGTTAGATTCGAGCACACCCTCGTATTCTTCGATAGCGCCGTGGTAATCACCCTGGGCCAAACGAACCAAAGCATCTGTGTAGGGTCCTTTTTCTTGTGGCGTATCCGCAGCATAGACCATACTAGTTCCCCACTCAGCAATCAGTGGCACAATGGTGGTGGCTATAACAATGGCAAGACCCGCCGCCGCCATAATCATCCCAAAATACATGGTCACGACAACAGAATCATCGCGGCCCTCCTCTTTAGCATGCTCCGCTCCGACCACCTGAAAGCAGTAAAGAATGAAGCCGATGCAAAGCAGAGCGAATAGTAGAGGGAAAAGCCGTCTCATGATACATCATACTACTGAGTGGTATCTTGGGACAGCAAGAGAAAAAGACCCTGATGGCGGCGATTTTTCTGTGGGTTGAATCTTGTCCTAAAGAGTGCGATCCTGAGGGGCGCGGCAGTTCTGAGCATCCGTCGTGGTGGCCCTTTCCTAGAATCAGGCCATGCCTCGGCAGGACAATTGCGAGAAGTAACAGGCCCTAGCCCTACTAAGAACTGAAAAGACTCTCAATCATTAATACGTGACTGATGAATGCCCAGGGAGCACGCGCCCTGAAAATGGTTCAGAGCAGCGGCAACCTGTTGATATCAAACTGTCAGTGGAGACTATTTTTCGGCCTCGGCGGCTTCACCACGATCGCGCATGGCAGCTTTGCGGCTGAGTTTGACTTTGCCACGATCGTCAACGCCGATGCATTTAACCCAGATCACATCACCGGCTTTAACAATGTCCTCGGTTTTGCCGACGCGAAACTCTGCTAGCTCGGAGATGTGAACGAGACCTTCTTTGCCAGGCATGACTTCAACAAAAGCGCCGAATTCTTTGGTGCTGACAACGCGACCTTGATACATGGAGCCAACTTCAATTTCTTTGGTTAACCCGCTGATCAACTCTTTGGCTCGCGCTAGCGAATCGCCATTGCTCGAGTAGATTCGAACTGTTCCGTCGTCTTCGATGTTAATTTCTGCCCCAGTTTCAGCGACGATACCTTTAATCGTTTTTCCACCAGGCCCAATCAGAGCACCGATTTTGTCCTCGGGAATTTTCATTGTTTCGATGCGAGGTGCGTATTGGCTCATCTCGGTGCGAGGTTTGGCCAAGGTCTCTTCCATGATGTCGATAATCTTCATGCGTGCATCGCGAGCACGGCGAACCGCGTCGGCCAACAGAGAAACGGGGATGCCCGGCAGCTTAAGATCGAGCTGGAAGCCCGTCACACCACTGCGGGTGCCGCAAAGTTTAAAGTCCATATCGCCAAAATGATCTTCGGAACCCAAGATGTCAGTGATCATGGTGTGGCGTTTCATGGCGCCTTGCTCGTCGTGCTCGGATACAAGGCCTACAGAAATGCCAGCGACCGGAGCTTTGAGAGGAACACCGGCGTCCATGAGGGCCAAGACGCCTGCGCAGGTGCTAGCCATAGAGGTTGAGCCGTTGGATTCCATAACTTCGGAGGAGACCCGGATGGCATATGGGAAATCATTTTGTTCTGGCAAAACCGCTTCGATCGAGCGTTCGCAAAGCGCACCATGCCCAATTTCGCGTCGGTTGTTGCCGCCGAAACGTCCGGTCTCACCGACGCTGAATGGTGGGAAGTTGTAGTGGAAAAGGAATCTTTTCGTGTCCACACCGCCGCCGTATGCATCAATCATCTGGCCTTCATCGGATGTGGCCAGGGTTGCTAAGGTCAGCGCCTGGGTCTCTCCTCTTTGAAAAAGGGCTGAGCCGTGTGAGCGAGGAATCAGGCCGACTTCGGCACTGATGGGGCGAATTTCGTCGGCTCCTCGTCCATCGCAGCGTTTGCTTTTATCAAGGATACTGATCCGGAAAACTTTTTTCTGCATGGAATCGAAAGCCTGACCAATTTCAAAGTTGGTGGCTTCGGGGAATTTCGCCAGCACGGCTGCGGCCACTTCCTCGCGCAACGCCGAGACGGCTTTGCCGCGTTCGACTTTACTTGGCTTGTAAAGAGCATCCTCGATGCGGTCTCCAGCAACATCGTAAGCGATGTTTAGGATATCTTCTTTGACTTCCAAGAGAGCTGCTTCGCGTTTTGGCTTACCGGCTTTTTGTTGCAGCTCAACCTGGAGAGCGACGAGCTTGGCAACCGCACCTTGTGCGACTTCGAGAGCCTTAATAAAATCTTCGTCCGGAACCTGCAAGGCCCCGCCTTCGATCATAATAACTTCCTCAGCCGTTCCAGCATAGACCAAGTCTAGATCGCTGTTAACCCGTTCAGAATGGGTCGGGTTCACCAAGAACTCACCATTGACCCGGCAAACACGCACGGCTCCGATGGGCCCCTTGAAAGGAATGTCGGACACACAAAGTGCTGCGGACGCTCCATTAATACTCAAAATGTCTGGGTCGTTTTCACCGTCGGCACTTAAGAGCACAGTGATGATTTGTGTATCGTAGAAATAGTTTTTAGGGAACAAAGGACGCAGCGGACGGTCGGTCATGCGGCAGGTGAGAATTTCCTTTTCAGAAGGACGACCTTCGCGCTTAAAATAACCACCTGGGAATCGTCCTACTGCCGCCGCTTTTTCTTTGTAATCCACGGTGAGAGGAAAAAAATCCTGTCCGTCCTTTACCGTGGTAGCGGAGACTGCCGTCACGATGACAATCGTTTCTCCCACTTGAACGGTTACGGCACCGTCGGCGAGTTTGGCCATTTTGCCAGTTTCGATAATAAATTCAGCTTGGCCTACCTGGCCGCGGACTTGTGTATGCATATGTTTTTTTCGTCTTTTACTTAGTAAGGGAAATTGAAGGGATGTTTGGGGGGCGAGCTTAGCTCGGTGGTTATCGGTCCAGACAGAGCGTTCGCAAGGGTGAGCTGGAGAACTTTTGTTTCGATCATCGGGGATTTTTACTCGACCCGATTTGCATAAGAATCATGCTTAGCATGAATATGCAATAGCTGCTTGCCTAGCCGGCGCCCGAAAACGCGTCAGCCCTGACATGCAGTCAGGGCTGGCGGCTTTAAGAGGGGCATTAGCGGCGCAAACCAAGAGTTTGTAGGATGGTCGTGTAACGCGGAAAATCTGTGCGCTTAAGATAATCCAATAAGCGACGGCGCTTGGCGACCATCATCAAGAGTCCGCGTCTTGATGCGAAATCTTTGGGGTGCTCTTTAAGATGCTCGGTCAATTGGATGATCCGGGAGGTTAATTTAGCCACTTGTACATCGGAACTCCCAGTATCGCGGTCATGGCGCTGGAGTTCAGGTGCAGTGGTAATGGTTGCTTCACTCATTTTCAGTAAGTATTTCTTTTTTCTCTATTCTACGTGAGGGCGGAATATGCGGCGTTTTTGCATCAACGCAAGCAAAAACGTCGAGCTTCTTTGATTTGGAGGTCACGCCTCTATACAGCAGGGCACTGGGCGGGGCAAGCACGGAGAAAATAAGGCACAGACAACTTCTTGCTTCCGTTTCCTCAAGCCGTCTTTTATACTATGCGTATGAACCAGGAATCACAACTCGATCAACTAAAAAAGTTCACTAAGGTCGTGGCTGACACTGGCGACTTCCGGAGCATGAAGAAATTTCAGCCCCAAGACGCGACCACCAATCCATCTTTGATTCTCAAAGCCATCAAACAGGATGATTATCGGCCTCTTCTCGATCAAACCATCGCCGACCACTCCCACGAAGCGCCCGAACAGATCATTGACCACCTTCTTGTCCTGTTTGGCTTGGAAATTCTCCAAATCGTTCCGGGCCGAGTTTCCACAGAGACCGACGCACGGCTTTCTTTCGATGTCGAAGGAACCGTTGCTAAAGCCCGGCACTTAATCGAGCTCTACAGCAAGAAAGGCATAGATCGCGAACGAATTCTTATCAAGATCGCTTCGACTTGGGAAGGCATTCAGGCGGCTGAAATTCTTCAAAAAGAGGGCATTCGTTGCAATATGACACTGCTCTTCAGCCTGGTCCAAGCCGTTGCGTGCGCCGATGCAAAGGCGCAACTCATCTCCCCCTTTGTCGGACGCATCTACGATTGGTACAAAAAGAGCACCGGCCAGGAATACTCGGGCGCGAATGACCCAGGCGTGGAATCTGTGACTGCGATCTTCAATTATTACAAAAAACACGGCCACCCCACCGAGGTGATGGGGGCAAGCTTCCGGAACGTCGGTCAAATTCTCCACTTAGCTGGCTGCGATCTGTTGACCATCAGTCCCAACCTTTTAGAGGAGCTGGCCAACTCCACAGAGAAAGTAACCCGCCATCTCAATGTCGAGAACGCTTCTGATCTTCAAAAGATGGAGCTCAACGAAAAACGCTTCCGCTACCAGCTGAACGCAGATGCCATGGCCACGGAGAAACTGGCGGAAGGCATTCGCCTCTTCGCGGACGATGCAGCAACGCTTCAGGGGATGATTGAAAAAGCTCAATCGTAGCGTGTGCCTCGCGATCCTTCCGCCGATACTCTGTTACCAGCCAAACAAGCGAGCAAAGACGGCAAACCGCTCCTCCAAACCCATCCCCCAGGGTAACAGAACCGGTATATGCAAAGCCAGAGTCGCCGCATGGGTTAATCCCCAGCCCAACCAGCGTGACGGCTTTCTCAAAGAAAATTGCCGTGGCCTTTCTTGCCTCCGCCATTTCCAATAGATCAGTTCACCACATACCAACACGCCTTGGGCCATCAAATACCAAAACCAACTGATGGTATATTCGCGATTAAACTGCCACGACAACTCACCGACCACGCCGGTGTGCAACAACACCACACTTCCGAAAAATACCGCAAAAACGTTGATCAGGACCAGGCGTCCGTTTCCTCCCATTGGGAAATAAATGGCTCGCAACAAAAACAAACGATTCCAAAGCGCCCACCTTCTCCAAATTTCGATGGGTGACCACGCCAAAAGCGGAAAGTGAAAGGTCGACCGCAACCTGTATCCGCTCAAACGCAGCACGAGGTTGACGGCATCGCCCAGCATGGAAAGCAGAAGATACCATTCAAGATACTTGACCCCGGCATAAATCCACACCGTTGCCGGGCTCGCAGTGCTCAGTCCTAATGCAAATTCGTAGTCGTGCACCCACACACCCGCGTAGGTGTGCAAACCAAAATAGAGGCGTGATTTCACCCACAAAAGCAGACCCGACTGCAAGGCCCACAACGCAGTTTCCCAAGTCGGACGACCGGATTGAGCTGCCCACTCCTTGGGTCCGTGCACGATGGAGAGCCACCAAGATTGCCACGGCAGTAGGTAAAGCGCCTTCTGTGACACAGGCATCTGAACCACCTCGGTCTGCTCTCGACTCAGCCACAAATAATAAAACGATAGGCCTAACAGCAACGCTCCCTGCCGGAATGGTTTGGTATCAACCCACTCCACATTTAAACCCGGCAAGTGATAAATCTGCGGATAAAGAAACAACAACAGAAGCCCGCATCCCAGCGCCCATCGGGAGGTCTTCCATACGGTGGACAATACCATAAGAGCCAGCCACAGGGGAGCCAGTGGAGGGCATCTCCCAAACATCCATAGCATGACAAAACCCGCCAACACCCAGCGCGCCACATGACCCGAAGGCTGGTAGTGCCAACATAGCGCACCCATTCCGACTGCTAGGATCAGGCCTACCATCCACAGGGGCTCCAACCAAACCAAGCCATTTGGGAGAAGCACCAAAGCCGCGGCTGAAAACAAGAAGCTCGCGAGCCAGGGACACTTCTCGGCCCAAGGCCGTGCCCACTTTAAGCCCCAGGGCCCTGGTTCTTCCGGCCGCTTAGCCGGGTCACCCTGAATAACAGTCTGCAAACTGCCCTCCGCTTATGCTAATCAACTTTTAGTCGCCAAGACTTTCCACTGGTCCAGGCGCGATCCACTGCAAAGACGAGGCTCGTCCCGCGAAGTTGCCCAAAGTGGTCATCTGCTCCATTCGACCGGTGCCACGCAACTCAATTGTATCTCCAGTAAAATTTCGACCGCGATGCAGTATTATAGTCCAACCGGGTGCCAGCAGCCAGCGCACCGAGGAAGCGCTATTCTCAAAGCCTCCTCCCTGCTCCTCCGCTTCCACTTGACGAAGATTAGGAATATTTTGTCCGTAGGTCACGGTGAGACGTCGTCCTTTAAAACTCTCTCGCTCATAAATTCTTGCGTAAGCCAGCTCGGCATGCACCAACTCTCCAGCCGTTGTATCCCAGCGAATCGATTGGGCTGTTCGCTCATACAAGCCGAGTTCTGCGAGTTGCACGGGATACCCTGTTCCATGCAGCTCCAAAACATTCCCTTGATAATTCCGGTCGGTAAACAACACCACCACTCGCCCGGGTGGCAGTCGATAGATTACCGACATAATTCGCTTATTCAGCCGCCCCAGATCGGAGTGATTGCTCAAGGGTGTGTAAACGATGGTATCACCATCAAAATGTTTTTCGGTAAACAGACGGATATATTCATCCCGGGCCATACTCGACTGGCTAAATGTAACCAGCCCCAAAACCAGGAGCACCCAGAATCCCAGAGAAAAACGGCCACGCCGCTGGAGCTCCCTGGAGCGCTCACCTACGACTTGATCCGCAGCAAAACTTAAATCCTTATATTCCCAAACTGCATCCATTATTGTTTATCATGCATGCTCTTGCCACGATTGCAAGGCCCACACTAACATTCTATGCATCAAAAGTTTACGGCGGTTTTTACGCACAAAACTTGCCCTCAGCGCACCTGAGTTCGCCGGAACTCATCGCAGGCAGCTGCAAACTCCTCAAAACTTCCGTAGCTCTGCCCGTAGGCCAACATGATGGCCGCCTCGAAGTCCTTACCTTCAACCACATGTGCATCAACAAACATCCGAAACTTTTCCGGCGGATGCGTGTTCAACATAAACCGAACCACGGCTTCAGAGCTTCGATACAATGACGAAATCAAAATCGGATCGGAAGGATACATCTCGATTTGCTGGATGGTCTCCAAATCCACTAACGAGCTTGGCGGAAGATGATCTTGATCCTTCTGCACTCGAGCTCCACGCTCTGCGGCCACCGCGGCTCGACCCGCGTACTCGGCAAATCCTTCATTAAGCCACAGCGGCCAACGATGCTCTGGATAAAGCCTAGCCACTGCGGCATGCACGGTTTCGTGCGCTAGCATGAAATGATCAAACCCACCCTCCTGCCTTTGCCTGCGAATGCTCAAAAAGAGCTCGTCCTGTTTGGCGAAACTACCAATCCAGGTTGGATACCCCCCATCCAGCAAAAACCTCATCCACTCGGCTTCATCCTCAAAAACGTAAGCTCTCGACAGGGTTTGATAGGCTTCCGGCTCAAAACCCAACATCTCCGCGGTGTGCTCCATGACATGATCGATAAATCGCACCGTCCGCACCGCTTCGGCGATCCGCCGGAAATGCAACACAAAATGCTCCGTCACGGCATAGCGCCATCGGCCCGGTCGAATATTCAAAGCTCGCTGCCCTTCTTCAGAAAGCGGAGCCTCGGGAAGATCCTCCCACTTCACTTCCTGAACGCGCATCGCTTGAGCTGTCAGGTCGCTACTTGGAGCAAACAACCCGAGCAACATAACCCCGCAGACTAATTTTTTAGTCATGCCCCGCAGACTCTGGGGCCTTCTGTTCTCCCACCTCATCTTCATCTTCTCTCAGTATATCAAAACCCGAAATTTCCAAGTCCGCATTTGCCGCCATGATCTCTTTCGGCAAAGCCGATCGCCTACTTCTTCTTAGCCTGCACCACCACCAGCACAATGGTGCTTAGCACAACCGTACACGCTGCCATGGCCATGGCAGCTGAAATTTCGCCTTGATCGAACTGATTAAAAATAAAGCTCCCAATCGTCTGCACCCCAGGCGGCAGCAGAATAATCGAGGCGACCCAGTCACGCATGCACACTA
>DAIRSW010000009.1:0-35034 GCA_036804205.1 Verrucomicrobiia bacterium
GGTCTCGCCGGGTTTTGGGTCGAGCCAAAGTGGTGCAAAAAGGGTGCTGGCGTCTTGCACATAGATGAGGCCTTGCTCCAGCCACGTGCGCGCTTGCGGGTTGAGACGTTGGAACTGGAGAAGCTCACGATACTCAGGGTGAGGGTTGAGCTGGAATTCGGGTTGTTGCAGCAGCGCGAGGCGACTGGTTCTGAGAGTGTTCGCTCTCGCAAAAAGTGGTGGAGGCGAATTGTTCCACTCTAAAAACTGGGTGGTGATGGCTTCGCCCCACTGTTTGTTCCAGTGCGATACAAGCGTCTCAGGATGCGAGAGGCGAACGTGGAGAGGTTGTTTCTCGAGAGCCGCCTCAACCGCGTCACGGTTGGCGAGAAGGCGACGCAAGATGGCGTTGACCAGAGGTTTGGCGCGATCGGCGAGGGCAACCGTGGTATGCACAGCGGCATGATCGGGCACGCGCAGATGCCAGATTTGGTAGGTGCCCAGTCTTAAAAGCTGCCGTACGAAAGGTTCGGGTTCTTTTTTAAGAAACTGGCTACAAAGGAAATCGAGCTCAAGTTTCCATCGCACACAGCCGTAGACGAGTTCTTGGAAAAAACCGCGGTCCGGGGTGCTAACACCCAGCGGGGTGCCGCGTTTTTCCAAAAGTTCATCCAGGAATTGGCCGGACTCTTCCCATTCGACCAAGGTTTTCAGGGCCAGGGCGCGGGGGTCGCGAGAAAATTTTCCTGGCACGATGAATCAATGATGCGGTGAAGCGGCGTCGCGATCTAGGCGATTAGACGTTAGGCGTCTCGCATGACGGCAGCCGGATTGCGTCCAACGCCAAAGTAGGTGAAGCCCATTTCTTGCATGGTTTTGGGATCAAAAAGATTGCGCCCGTCAAAGATGAGAGGGGTATGCATGCGTTGGCGGACTTCGGCCATGTCAACCGCAGTAAACTCGGGCCATTCGGTGGCCAAGATCAAAGCCTCTGTGCCATCCACAGCCTCGAGCGGGCTGCTTGCAAGTTTTGCTCCAGGAATCAGGTTGTATTCCTGTGCTTTTTCCATGCCTTTAGGGTCAAAGGCGGTGACCTCGGCTCCTTCGCTGACCAGGTCGTTGATGATGTCAACGGCGACCGAAGAGCGGACGTCATCGGTGTTGGGTTTGAAGGTGATGCCCCATACCGCGATTTTTTTGTCGCGCAACACCCAGAGAGTATCGCGGATTTTTTTCACGAACCGCTCGCGCTGAAGGCGATTGATCTTTTGCACCTCTTTGAGCAAGTCGAAAGGCATGCCAAGATCATCGCAAATAGCGATGAATGCCGCGATGTCTTTGGGGAAACATGATCCTCCGTAACCAAGGCCGGCATTAAGAAAGTGCCGTCCAATGCGTTTGTCAGCGCCGATGCCGTCGACCACACATTCAATGTCTGCACCCGAAGCTTCGCAGATGGCAGAGAGCGCGTTGGCGTAGGAAATCTTAAGGGACAAGAACGAGTTGGCGGCGTGTTTAATAAGTTCGGCGCTATTGATGTCTGTCACAATGATAGGCGCAAGAAAAGGCTCGTAAACTTGCTTCATCAGCTCGGTGGCGCGCCGACTATTGGAGCCAATCACGATCCGGTCTGGATGCATGAGGTCGTCCACCGCGCAGCCTTCGCGCAAAAATTCAGGGTTGCTGACCACATCAAACTCAGCCCCGGTTTTGTTGTAACGCCGGATGGTGTCGGCCACTTTTTCTCCGGTTTTGACTGGGACAGTGCTTTTGTCCACCACCACACGGTATTCTTTAAGCACGTGGGCGATCTCTCTGGCGACGCGTTCGATAAAGCTTAAGTCAACACTGCCGTCCGGCTGGGGCGGGGTGGGCACCGCAATAAAAACAATTTTTGACTCATCAACCCCTTCTTCCGTGGAGCCGGTAAAGGAGAGCCGTCCGGCGGCGACGTTGCGTTTGACCAGTTCTTCGAGGCCCGGCTCGTAGATGGGGATTTTGCCAGCACGCAGGCTTTCCACTTTACGCGGGTCATTATCCACACACACAACTTTATGTCCAACCTCGGCGAAACACGCGCCGGTGGTGAGACCCACATAACCACTCCCGATAATACAAAGTTCCATTGCTAAAAAGAAAGTGTAGCAAAGCAGGATAAGCGAGCTCCGCTAGTGAAAAAAGGTGCCATCGCGAAAAAGATGGGGCCGTGTCGGCTCAGATCGAGGCCAAGGAAAAGAACCTATGAAAAAGACAAAGATTTTTGTGTATTTGGCACGTGAGCCAAGCCCAAATAACACAGATTCTTATTGCATTCTTAACAATCTTGTCTCATATTTGCGAAAGAGTAACCGAACGTAAATATTCTCCTCGCACGCACCACTTCGCTTTATGGCAAAAATTCTCATTATTGATGACGAACCGGCAATGGTCGACGTCATAGCAACCATTTGTCGAGAGTCAGGTCATGAAGCAATCCCGTTCAATAGCGCGGAACGGGCCATCCCAGCACTGAGCGAGGTGCGTCCGCATCTGGTGCTCGCCGACCTTCGAATGGACGGCTTGGGCGGGCTGGACATCTTGCGGCACTGCACCGAGTCGAAATTGCAAACCGCAGTGATTTTGATTACCGGCCATGCCTCCGTCGAAACGGCCGTGGAAGCCATGAAGATGGGCGCTTTTGATTACATCACCAAGCCGTTTAAGGTCGATGAACTGCGAATGACGGTCCAGCGCGCCCTGGATTTTCAGGCGGCCATGCGCGAGAATACGTATCTGCGCCGTGAATTAAAAGACCGGTATCGTTTTGAAAATATTATTGGCCGCAGCCCAAAAATGCAGGAGCTGTTTAGCTTGATTGGCAAAGTTGCTGATACCGACGCGACCGTGCTCATCCAGGGAGAAAGCGGCACAGGAAAGGAGCTGGTTGCGCGCGCGCTCCATTTTAATAGCAATCGTCAGCACCAAAATTTTGTGGCGATCAATTGCAGTGCTCTGCCGGAGAACCTTTTGGAGTCGGAGCTCTTCGGTCATAAAAAAGGGTCCTTTACTGGGGCTGTGCAAGACAAAGCAGGTTTATTTGAAGAAGCGCACCTGGGAACCATCTTTTTGGATGAAATTAACTCAATGGCCCAACCCTTGCAGACCAAGCTGCTTCGGGTGCTCCAAGAACGCGAAATCCGACGCGTGGGAGATAACAAAAGCATCGCGGTGAATGCCAGAGTGGTCGCCGCGACAAACGAACCGCTGGAGCCCTTGATTAAAGAAAATCGTTTTCGGGAAGACTTGTATTATCGCCTGGCGGTCATTCCACTGGAGATGGCTCCTTTGCGCGATCGGCTGGAGGATATTCCGCTTTTAGTTCAACATTTTTTGCATAAGCAAGCCACTCATTCGGGTTTGGAACCTCGACAAATCGAGCCGCAAGCTTTGGAGGCCCTATCTCACTACCACTGGCCGGGGAATGTGCGTGAGTTGGAAAATGCTATGGAACGCGCCTGCGCTCTATGTGATGACGAGCTCATCCGGGTTCGCGATTTGCCGCCCCATGTGATCAAACACGCTCCGGGCTTTGAAATGTCCACCCATGTGGCAATTGATAGCATCACCAGTCGGTCGGACGAAAATGGGCAGTTTCGTCCGATGAGTCTCAACGCTTACGTACAAGCCCAAGAGCGTGCTTACATTGAAAAAGTTCTCGATCTGAACGACGGCAGTCGTGAAAAAACGGCCACGCAACTGGGTATTAGCATGGCCACACTGTACCGCAAACTTGAGCCATCGATGAAGCGTCGCAGCCCCTCCAAGGCGTGACTTGGCAATGCCGATTGGTCTTAGACGGCTCGAGCGCATCGTCGCTAGGTCACTTCATTAAATTCATCACGATACCTGGCAACACCCGACACCTCCTCCATCCTTTTGCTGTCGAGGATCAAAGCCATGAAAACATTATCTGGAATCCCCGGCCACTGGCAGGAGATTCCATACCATGAGGCGGGTGTAAAATCAAAACGGGAATAATAGTCCGGATGCCCAAGAACAACAACAAATGGACAGTCGCGTTCCCGGAGCATCCGAAGGCCGGCCTTGATTAGTTGCGAGCCAATCCCCTGACGCTGATTGCAAGGAAGCACGGCGACGGGACCAAGCCCCATGCCTTGTATCTCTCCATGATCATTCCGGATGGTCACCGGAGAGAAAAGGCAGTGGCCGACAATCTGATGATCGCAAATCGCAACCAGTGATAAAATATTTGCACACCCAGCGCGCAGCTTGTCAACCAGGTCTGCCTCCCCGACTCGATTAAAGCTCTGCTCATTGACTACCCGCACTAACGCATGATCGTTCGGTTCTTCTAAGCGGATTGATGTGAAGTTAGTTTTCATGTTGAGCTTAAAGCCTACTATCGCGCGTTACCGAAGGCGGTGACCTGACCGGCGCTCGCCAGCGAAAATCCCGGTCCTCACTGGAGCCACCGAAGAGAACTGCGATTTTCATAGTCGAAACGAATGTCTAGATTTCTGCTAAATCAATCGTGTAAACTCGCAATCGAGCCGGATAGGCACCTTTCAAAGACCAGGGACGGACATTGCTCAATCGCCAAGCCTTCCATCCGGGCTCCCAATAAGCGGCACAGGCTTCGCTGCGTTCATGGGGTTTCCAATCGTCCACAGATTCGACATCGACCATGGCAATAGCTTCGCCATCAAGGTCCTCAGAGATTCCAGCGCTGCTCAGCCGTATCTTATTCTGAACAATGACAAGATCGCGCAAAGGAAGCGACTCCGGTCTCCATTGCCGGATCTCGAGTGTCTTTTCTCCTGCTAGGATTCGATCCCCAGCCGGCGCAAGCACCGATAATGCAAAATACGACTTCATAACATTTCCTGCCGCCCCGGAAGCGTCCGATATCCTTCCCAACGGCACACTTTCCTTGACAGACGGCAAAGCAGAATATCGTTAGAGCGGTGCAAAAGTGCATATGCGGAAACCCGCACTCGCTGTGATTTCATAAGGTTGTTAAGTCAGTGCGCTTCTGTCGAGGAACGATGCATTTGAACAGAAGGCCTTCTGTTCAAGATTTATTTCAGCCGGGGATTGCTTGATCATTCGAATCGAGGACATATCCAAAACTTTCCCTTACAGTCGTGTGATAAAGAGCGCTTGGTTTCCGTTTTTTTGAAGCTCGTAATTGACCTTCCGGACTTCTGCTTGAAACCCAATTCCGCATAGTTCCTCAATGATTGGCTCCAAGTAGGGAGACATCTCCTGCTTGAGAGTAAGGATCGGGAACACCCTAACTTCCTTTGCGATTCTGCACATTTCTAATATCGAGGTCCGGTGGAAATCGAGTGAGAAATGCTTTGAATACAGAAAGAGAAAATGAGAGCAGAGCGCCAACTTGAACTTCGAATTCGGGAAATCAAGAACCGGAAATTCACCGGCCAGGTATCGCCCGTCCACTTTACCGCTTTCAAAATCGGCAAGGAACAGTGCGAGTGCGTCCCTGCGGTTTTGAAGCAAGTCATCCGGATTCTTGTGGTATTTCCAAGTCCAGGAATCGGGACTGGATCGCACCTGGCCCATCACAGAATCGGCGCTTTCTTCAAAGCGCGAAGCGATTTCTGCTGCTGTAAAGCTGTAGACCGGATCGAATGACACTACACGCCCACCTTGCTTTGTCAGTTCAGCATTGAAGCTGGCCGGTCCGTCGCCACAGCCGACGATGGATTTCTGAAGATCAGCATCTGTCAGCGCGAACATGAGCTGATACTCAGCCAGTGATCTGCCCCAGGGGACTACGTTATTAAGTGATACTGGCAAAGTAAGTGGTTCCTTCAGCGTTTAGGATGACTGGCGGAGCCGAGCGTTTCAAAGGCTATTTTCTAAGATAATTCAAGGGGCGGCTTGACGCTTTCTCCCGCAGGATCGTCACGCGATCCTTCAATGCGATTGAATCTTTGGAGAAGCATCAATTTCTCAAGCGTGATTACGCCTGCCCATTCACGGCGGGCAAGCGTCCAATCGTCGGGCCATGCATCTCCCCATGTCCATGTGGGTGTCCATGAACCGTCGTCGTTTTGTGACGCAATTTCATAATCGAGATTTGCTCTCAAAGACTCTTCTCTTCCCGCAAGGAATGGGGATTGGGGATCATCGATCACCTGCAACGGGCGAAGGCAGTATCCCTTCCATTGGGTCGGGTCCCAACTCACAGCCCCGTTGACGAGATCAGCAAGCTTTTGGTGGAGCTGCCCTCGAACTGGCTCCGGCAAGGTTCTAGTTTGGAGGAGTCGGAGGCAGCAAAGAAGATCGTGCATTTCGATTTTTTCCAACTCAGACAAATTTAGAATCACGCGCTTGGACAATCGGAGGAGAAGCTCGGCGGGAACCAGATCCTGATGATCATACAGATATCCGAGGATCTCTGCAGTCGGGTTCAGCGAGAAAGAATCGAACGTATCCTCACGGCCTGTCTGATTCCACCAGGGCGCATGTGCGCTTTGTTCAGCGGATACTGGGATGATCCGCCAATGCCCCGCTTTTTCCTGAAAGGTGTTCAGGAAGTAGGCCATGGCGGAAGCGATGAGGCTCGGGTCGGGATTTGTTTGCGTGGAGCGCAGGACCTGAAACGCAATGGTTGTGCATAGCACGGAGCTTTCCCGGGCTCGCAAGTCGGGCTCCAGAGTCTGCCCGAACCCTCCGTCAGAATTCTGGTATTGTTTGAGAGCATTGAACACGGATTCGGCTGGTGCATCGTCAAAAGCGTAACGGAATCTGGCAATCTCGAGAGGGCGTGCTGTTGTCTCGATGAATTGCCGCGAAGCATTGACGGCTCTTTTGGTAAGGATGGTTTCAGTCATGGCTTGAGCGTCTGTGAGTCGGGCAGTCCTTTCGCTAAAATACATGGGATGTTTGGATTGGTTGGATTGACCGAAATGGTTTGCCGAAGCAGCTTAACTTTGTGCCCCTCGTAGCTGCTCCCGTATCCACAAGCGCGATCGTCCGAATGGATTGAAGCTCGGGAAATCGCGGATTTGCGAGTTCAATATCGGTTTGGATGTGTCCCATGATTTCGGAGCATACGCCTACTACTGCCGGAATCCAGATAATCCGGTCAGCGATCGCATCTCGAAGGGTATTTAAACAGAAGCTAGCAAAGGTAGCGAAGAAAAGTAGCGGGGAAGGACGAAACATGATTTCTCAAAATCAGCGCGCAGCACCCAATAGCTAAAGTCGTCCCCGATCTCGCTCCTTCGCTTACTCTGCTGCCTTCTGTTCAAATTTTGTGGTCATTCAAGTTTCTATCAGCACCGGGAAGTATCATGATCAAAAATAACCATTCGAGACATTCTTTGTTTCCTTCGCTGCCTTCTGTTCCAATTCTTCTGTCATTAATCGTGTGCAGTGGGACGCCGTTCTTGGCTCAACCATTTCTCCCGGGTGATGGCGAGAAGGTTCTCGGGGACCCATTGCCCGTTTTTCTGAAATCCCTCAGAGATATGCTCAACGAATTCCATCCCGGACTTCTTGAGCACCGCCTCGCTTGCCCGGTTCCAAACAGCATGGCAAGCCGTGATCTTTGATGCGCCTAACATGCGGAATCCAAACTGCATCATGGCGAGCACCGCTTCCGTCATGAACCCCTGATTTTGCTTCTCCGGATGGGTCCAAAATCCGAAATTCCATGTGGTGCCCTCTTTGGGGCGGATAGATATCCTTCCAATGAAAGCCTTGGTGTTCAATTCTTCGATTGTGAAACAGTAAGTATGATCATCAGCCCAAGCCTTTATGTTCGCTTCATACGGCGGGATCAGTTCCGCTTCGTTCCCGGGAGGATCCCAGAGCATTCCGTCATTGAAACCGGGGTAACGCGTCGCGGACATAATGTGCGGGATATCGTCCAACGAAGCGTGGCGCAGTCTGCAACGCGGAGTTTCGATCGTAAATGACGTCGGAAATTTCATCTGAGTAAAATCAAATTCGGAGTTGGGGGCGCATACTAATCCCAAACTATTTCTGAAAGCGTGCACCCTGCAAGCTGCATCAGTTGGCCGGGGCGGGTTCGTTTTTTGCGATTTACCCAGACCACGCCGATCCCGCATGGGTGGGCACCAAGAACATCGCTGCCATAGGAGTCTCCAATGTGAATGACGACGTCACTTTTGAGGCCATTTCGGTGGAGGGCGCGGTGAAACATTTCCGGACGAGGTTTGTAAGCCCGCGTATTCTCGCTGTGATAGACCGCCACCTTGACTAGCAGCAACGTTTCCGGAAATGGTGCCTGCCCGCGTATAAAGTGCCTGGGTTAAGCACCTGTTTTCGGTGCTTCACGCATCTTCCGGTAGTCGCACGATGCCTTCGAGGACTGAGTGGGTTCTGCTGAAAAGTCCTGTTCGGTTGGAGTTGTTTCCCTCGGCGCTCACAATCCCTTTCTCGCTCAGGTTCACGGCAATGCCAATATGATCAAGAAGGTTCCCATCAAAGACTCGATTGAATAAGAGAATGTCCCCCACCTCAATCTCAATGGACCCTACGGGATAAAAGAAACCCCCGGCCAAAGCCCAGTGATGCCAGGCTGGTACGGCAGCGAGTGTGTAGCGATAACTTTCAACCGGTTTGGGCGGAAAACGGAAGCCCGCTTGCAAGCAGCAGAAGTACACGAATGCGCAACACCAATTGTAACCGCGCGACCGATCCGAGTAAATCTCGGTGGAACCGTTTCGATTCATAGCCTCGCGCAGAACCGAGAGGTATGGCTCAATATCCGGGCCAGCCATATTGGCGTCGCCAGCCAGCTTCCTTTCAGCTTCCCGCCGTGCGATCCTGGCAAGATGGCGGCGTCTGATTTGGGATCCTTGCGAAACCATAAATAAGTTTTTAGCTGCAAAACGCGGACCATCAACCTCGTTCTTATTCACCTATGAGACCGCCAGATTTCGGGAATTTCGAACCGATACCCGCACGAGCTTCATCTCGCGGATGTTTTCGAAGCCCATGCGTTATCCAGACTTGCTGTGAGGGGCGTGAAGATGGCATTATAGCATCATGAGCACCGTCACTGAAATTGAAGAGGCTATCGAGAAACTCCTGCCTGCGGATTATCGCGAGTTGCTGGCGTGGATTGAGGCACATCATGCAATGGTAGTTACTGCTGAAGCACTTTTTTCCATGTACGATGAGTGGGGGGCACATGCCAAAGGCGGGACGTGTTGAAATCTGCATTGCCGATCCCGGCTTTGTCACTAAAGTCCGGCCGATGCTGATTCTAAGCGGTGCTCACCAGAACGGAGCGCGGGCTGTGGTGACCTGCGTGGTTCGGACTACCAGCACCCGTGACAAAATAGAGGTGCCCCACTAGGCACGGGCTATGCCGGAAGGTGCGTTCGATGCTCAGGGAATCGTTTCTATCCCCGATGTGAAGCTTGAACGCCGACTCGGTTGTCGACGGCCATCCCCATTGCTAAAGTCAAAGACGCCGTAAGCTCGTGGCTGGCACTCTAAGGATAAGGTCATCTTTCAACCCGTGCGATATTCGGGAGAGCGCACATGGTTAGTCTCGCCTTCTGTTCTCGGGCGCTTTCCAAGACCGAACCTTTTCTAATGTCAGACAATAATCCCGATAGCCGACGGATCTGTCGAACTCAGTTCATGCCCGATTGCTGACCAGGACATCGACGGTCAGGCGTTTGTCTTTTGGCCATACTTTCTCGATAAGAATGCGCATTGCTTTTCTCCAATTTCAAACCTTCTATGTTGCCGGGTTACAAAGAATTGCCGGAAGTAGAAGGCCGGCTTGCTCCAGTGTTAGAGAAGATTGGTCGCGTCGACGTCGATGATGATTCGCACGTCGGCAGAGCTTTGTCCCAAGACCATTCCTCGGAGCTTTTCGTTAAGCGCTTTGACTTTGGTGGTTCGGAGGATGATGTGGTATCGAAACTCATCCTGAATTTTTGCAATGGGCGCAGGATTTGCCGGGCTGATGGTCACTTGCCCTTCCCATTCAACCACTTGCAGACGACGCTCGAAGTTTTCCGCAGTGAACTTGACCAGATCTTCGTTTCGGCCCCGAAAGGCCAGAAGCACTAGATGCGTGTATGGGGGGTAATGCAGCGAATGGCGAGTCTCGGATTCAGCATCCCAAAAACCTTGGTAGTTGTGATGCCGCGCAAATTGGATCGCCGCAGATTCTGGGGTGTAGGTCTGCACAAAAACTTCACCTTCCATTTCTCCCCGGCCGGCGCGTCCGGCCACTTGCACAATCAATTGAAAGGTCCGCTCGCCGGCTCGAAAATCCGGAAGATGCAAACCGAGATCTGCGTTCATGATGCCGACCAAGGTGACATTCGGGAAGTGCAAGCCTTTGGCGATCATTTGTGTTCCGATCAAAATATCCGCTTTCTTTTTACCGAAGGCTTGCAGCGCATCGCGGTAGGCTCCTTTGCGTCTCATACTGTCAGCATCCATCCGGAGGAGATTGGCTCGCGGAAACAGCTTGGCGAGAGTGTCCTCAATTCGTTCGGTGCCGGCACCGCCAAACTTTAAGCCGGGTGTTTTACACTGCGGACAGGCATCCGGGGCCAGCTCAGCGTATTCACAAAAATGGCAGAGCATCCTTTGCGTGGTGCGGTGCCAGGTCATGCCCACGCTGCAATGTGGACACTCACAGACGTGCCCGCAGGCCGGGCACACCAAGGCAGAAGCGTAGCCTCGGCGGTTGAGGAAAAGAATGGTTTGCTCACCGCGCTGTAAACGTTTTTCCATGGCACTGCGGAGTCCGTCCGAAATCAACATGGCTTTCCGGTATTTGCGAGTCTCTTCTCGCATGTCAACAACCCGGATGAGTGGCATGGAACGTCCATCAATCCTTTCAGTAAGTTGCACCAGTTGGTATTTGCCCTCGTGCGCATTGCGATAGCTTTCCAACGAAGGAGTGGCGCTACCCAAAAGCACCACGGCTTTTTCCAGGTGCCCACGTAGGACGGCGAGGTCACGAGCTTGATAGCGCGGGGCTTCTTCCTGCTTATAGGAGCCTTCGTGTTCTTCATCGACCACGATTAAGCCAAGGCGTTCGAGTGGGGCAAAGATGGCGCTGCGAGCACCGATCACAATCTGCGCCTGCCCTTTATGAATGCGTTGCCATTCATCAAAGCGTTCTCCCTCCGAGAGGTGGCTATGGAGCACCGCGATGCCGGCCTGCTCTTGAAAGCGGCTTTGAAAACGCTCCACCGTTTGGGGAGTGAGCGAGATTTCCGGCACCAAAACCAAGGCGGTTTTGCCTTGGCTTAAGACCATGCTCATGGCTTGGAGATAGATTTCGGTCTTGCCACTCCCGGTCACTCCATGGAGAAGAAGCGGTCGAGGTTTTTCCTGAGCCAGCTGTTCTTGGAACTGTTGCATGACCACCGCTTGCTCAGGGCTGAGCACCAGCGCCTGGTCGGCCACAAAGGTCTCGCCCGCGTGCGGATCGCGACGTTCTTCGACTTGCTCAAGTTTGATCAAGCCTTGCCGTGCGAGGCTGGTGAGGGCGCTTTGGCTGGTGCGCACGCGGGTCAAAAGTTCGCTGGCTTTTTGCCCGTCCGGACCAGCCGTAATCAAGTGTTGCAGAATCCTGGCTTGTTTTGGAGCACGTCGCTCAAGTTTTTCAAGTTCTTCGCTGCTCGGCTGGTGAGTGAGAGTGACCCAACGAACTTTTTTGCTGAGCACTTTGCCATGCCGAACCACTTGAGGGAGGGCGGTGCGCAGAGCGAGTTCTTCTTCGCAGCAGTAATATTTTGCCATCCACTGAGCGAGGCTTAGTAGGCTGGGATTAAACTCCGGACGATCGCTCACTAATGAATGGATGTCACGCAGTTTCCTGGGTGCCACGTCGGATGGTTGTCCGACCGCCACGATGGTGCCGAGAGCTTGCCGACCCCCGAAGGGCACTCGCACCCGGGAGCCTTCCACGACTTGGTCCTCCCAGCCATCCGGGATACGGTAATCAAAAGAACGCCCCATCAACTGATCCACCACAATCCGAGCGACCTGGATGTTGCTTGGGGGCGGTTCGTGGGGGAAGAGTTCGTCGTTCACTGCGAGGAAGGCAGCTCAGGAAAATGGTTCAGGCAAACGGTCGCGCCCATGGCACTCTCCCAGGAGTGATGTTGCTCCACCGCAGCGGAAATATAGGCTTTGGCGAGCTGAACAGCATCGCTCAAATCACGTCCATGGGCTAGCTGTGCGGTGATGGCGGCAGAGAAGGTGCAGCCGGTGCCGTGTGGTGAGACATCGGGGACCATGGGCGCAGAATAATCTCGCACCAACCCATCCGGCATTGCTAAGATGTCCCGAGCATGCGGGCCGCCTAGGTGACCGCCTTTCACCAAAAACGGCACTTGAAAGCGAGCGGTTAGCGCGCGAGCTGCTGCTTCGAGCTCGGCGAAATCTTGGATGGTTCGACCCCAAAGAACCTGAGCTTCATCCCGGTTAGGAGTCACCAGAGTGGCGATTGGGAAGATCGCGTTTTGATAAAATTCCACCGCGTCTGGTTCCAGAAGAGGATCGCCGCTGCTGGCCACCATGACGGGGTCGACGACGATTTTAAGTTCGCGGCCGATGGCTTTTAGGGAATCCAAAGTGGCCTGCATGAGTTGACGATTATAGAGCATGCCGGTTTTCAGACAGCTGACTGGAAAGGCTTGCAGAGATAACTCGATCTGCTCTCGCAAAAGTTCCGGGTCGAGAGGAAACACCGATTTCACTAGGCCAGGAGTTTCTGCGACCACACAGGTAACTGCGGAGAGCCCGTAGACCCGTTGAGCGGCGAAGGCCTTGAGGTCAGCTTGAAGTCCTGCCCCTGCCGAGTTGTCCGACCCGGCTATAGTAAGGGCGCAAGGGATGGTCATCCCATCAAATTAGGATGGATCCGCTTGGACATCAAGTCCGAACGCGGTATGGGCCAGCCGCGCCGCTTCCTCGATGGTGTCTTCTTCCAGAATGACGGCGATTTTGATCTCCGACGTGGAGATCATTTGGATGTTAATTCCACCCGCCGCGAGGGCTTGGAAAAGCTCGGCAGCGACGCCGCTGTGTGAACGCATGCCAATGCCAACAACAGAAAGTTTTGCAATCCCTTCGCGGGCTTGGAGGTCGGTCGCTTCAAACTCGCGAAGGAGAGGTTCCAGAACTTCGCGGGTGCGTAGACATTCATCCTTATGAAGAGTAAACGAGATGTCGGTGGTACCGTCGTTAGCCACGTTTTGCACGATAACATCCACTACTACGCCAGCGTCGGCGATTGCTTTAAATATCCTAGCCGCCATTCCCGGCCGGTCCGGCACGTGAGTGATGGTAACTTTTGCTTGATGGCGTTCTATACTTACGCCGCGAATGACCACGTCTTCCATATCTGCTGTTTCTTCTTTAACAATTGTTCCGGGGTTATTATGAAAACTGGAGCGCACTTCGAAGGGAACGCCAAACTTTTTCCCAAATTCAACCGCACGGGATTGCATGACCTTGGAACCCGCGCTGGCCATTTCGAGCATTTCGTCATAGCTGATTTCCTCAAGCTTACGAGCCAGGGGAGCAATACGTGGGTCGCAAGTGTAGACGCCGTCCACATCCGTAAAGATTTGGCAAAGGTCGGCTTTCAGGGCTCCGGCTAAAGCGATGGCGGTGAGGTCCGAGCCACCGCGCCCAAAGGTGGTGATGTGCCCATGGCTGGTGCGTCCTTGAAAACCGGCCACGATCACCACATTGCCATCCTGTAACAGGCGAAGCACTTCCTCTGGCGAAATGTTAGCAATGCGCGCGCGGGTATGGGCTCCATCCGTCACGATGCCGGCCTGTGCTCCAGTGAGCGAAGCGGCCTTGCCTTGAGCTGCGTGGATGGCCATGGCTAGGAGGGCGATACTGGATTGTTCACCGGTGGAGAGCAACATGTCCATCTCGCGTTCGGAGGGGCGGGAGGTCAGTTGTTTGGCTAAACCAATGAGTCGGTCGGTTTCACCGGCCATGGCGCTGACCACCACGACAACTTGGTTGCCTTGTCGTTGAGTTTCTAACACACGCTGGGCCACTCGTTGTATCCGGTCAGTGGTCCCCACCGAGGAGCCACCGTATTTTTGCACTATCAAACTCATGGGAGAAAAGCCGCCGCCCGGCTATGTGATCTTAGTTAAGATCCGGTCGATTTCTACGTATTGTTCAATCATCTGGCGAATCTTCTCGATCTTTGCTTTATCAGTCGGCAGAGTTTTGATGGTCATGGAATTGATGCGGCTGGCGACTGTATAGCTGTCGAGCGGGGAGAAAATCGTGGGCAGGTTGCTGTTTCGAATCAGCGACATCAGCCGTTCATGGGGGCGAAGATCTCCCGACAGAACTAAACCGGCCACCTGCTCGTGCTCCGACTGATTAAGGCTGAGATTGGAAAGCGCAGCAAGAATCACGTCCTCACGGTCTCCCGGGGTAATGACTAAGGTGCCCGGGCTGAAGTGTTCCATCACATTTACCGAGTTCATGGCACCGATGATGATGCGTTCCACCCGGCGTAGACCGCGTTCTTGCCCATGCACAAAATCACCGTCAATACGCTGACAAACCTGTTGCAAGGTTGCGCGAGCCAGGATTGGCTCGGCGGGGATCACGCCTAATAGATCAATGCCGAGGCGCTCTAATCCGCGGCGAGCAAAGTCGCTGATATAATCGAATTTCTCGGGTAGGACTTTATTTATGATGGCACCAATGACTTCCACGCCTTCCTGATCAAAAAGAGCTTTGTTCAAGACGATTTCATCGATGGGCCGACCAATTCCACCTTGGGTGACCAGGATCACTTTGCTTTCTAAAAGTCGGGCGACTCGCGCATTGGAAAGGTCAAAGACCGAGCCTACCCCGGCATGACCTGTGCCTTCGACGATGCAAAAATCTTTCTCCCACGAGGCCCGGTCGAAACTATTGCGAATGCATTTGACCAGGTGCTGGTTGTTTTGGTGTTCGATGTATTTGCGGGTAAAATCCGGTTCCACCGCGATGGGACTCATCGCGATAAGAGGTGTCTTGACCTCAAAAGTTTCATTAATGAGAAAGGAGTCTTCATCAATTTTTTCGCCGTCAACCTCGACGAATCGCTGACCGACCGGCTTGATAAACCCGATGCGTCCGAGTTTCTTTTCGAATGCTGAAAATAGGCCGAGCGCGGTGGTGGTTTTTCCGTCGTTTTGTTGTGTGGCGGCCACGAAGATTCGGGGCGTGACGACGTTCATACTACCACACAAAGTGCATTAGCTGCGGGTCGCCATTGCGTCATTCTTGGCTCCCTTCGCCGTAAAGTTTGTTGTACTCCACGGCTTGCAAGCCCACAATGGCGCTAGCCCCGACGATTTCGTCGACGGTGGCACCCCTGGAAACTTCGGCGGCGGGTTTGCTTAAGCCCAGTAGAATCTGGCCAAACGCCTCAGCACCAGTGAGATGCTGAATCAATTTGCTGGCGATGTTGCCTGAATTCAGATCTGGGAAAATGAGCACATTGGCTTGGCCGGCCACCCGGCTGCTAGGAGCTTTTTGGCGAGCAATCTCTGGCAGGATGGCGGTGTCGGCTTGGAGTTCTCCATCAATCTCAATGTCCATATCCTCAGCATCCGCGCGCTGACGTGCTAAAACTGTGGCGGCTAAAACTTTTTCGGCGGAGGGAGTTTTCGCGCTTCCTTTAGTGGAGAAACTTAACATCGCGACCCTAGGGCGTTTGCCAAGCATCTGCCGGGCTAAAGATGCGGTAGCCAAAGCGATGCCGGCCAGCTGCTCCACGCTGGGTTCTGGAATCACAGCGCAGTCAGCGAGAAATAGGACGCCATCTTCCCCAAACTGTTTTCGCTCGAGATCAACGATCATGGCACTGGAAACACTGCGCACATTTGGCAAAGGTTTGACGAGTTGAAAGAGTGGGCGGAGCAATGCGGAAGAGACCACGCTGGCACCGCCGACCAGGGCATCGGCAAGGCCATGCTGAAGCATCATGCACCCGTAGTAATTGGGGTTGGACATGATCTCGGCGACTTCTTTGACCGCCATGCGCCGGTAGCGCGACATTTTTTCCAAATGCTCACAGAAGCGTGGGAAGTCCGACGACTGAGCTGGCTCGATGACGACGAGAGGATCGATATCGATTCCTGCCGCCTTAGCTTTGGCCTCGACATCAGCTCGACGTCCGAGGACGATGGGGGCGGCCACGCGCATTTCCGCAAGACGCAGCGCGGCACGAAGAACGCGTTCTTCGTGGCCCTCAGGAAAAACGATGCGTTTAGGATGACGCGCCAACTTGGCGTAAACAGACTCGATAAATGACATAAATGGAGATGAGTTATCTCGCGGCTAGCAGGAAAAAGTCAATCCTCGTCTATGTGAGGCCCACTGAGGGGAGCTTGTGAAATCAAGCAGGGCTTTGAGCAATCAGCCAACTACCTCTTCGCGAAAGGCTTGAAGGGAGAGCTCAAAGAGCTGTATGAACTTGCGGACGCCTTCCCGAGTGACTCCTCCGTCGAAGTCCAGATCGGCTTCAATGATAGGATCGCCGTCGTTGTCGAGATAGCTCCGGGAAAAGCGGCGGTTTTTGTTCCACTCATTCACCGTTTCAAGATTCGCGCTGGAGTCAGTAAAGCCAGCATAAAGCTGAATGTCTCCTTGTTTTACAAAGCAGAACACATTGACATCGCCCAGGACGATTTTCACTGCGGTGTCGCTCGCTTGTTCAGCGGGATAGCCCAGTTCGTTGGCGATTTCGGCGATGAGGCCCAATGATGCGTCTGTGTAAACATTCCCGCCCCCTGCCCCGGTAGGAGTCCTGGGAACTTTAAGATCCGGCAGCCGAAGCCCTTGCCCGTAAACTTGTGAGGAAACCAGGAAGCCGCAAATGAGAATCAAAATAAGGCGGCGGTGAAGAAGTGATAGCGTGTGCATACTAAAAGGATGTATCTGGCTGCCACGCAAGAAAGGCAAATTCTATTTCGTCTTCTTATTTACGTTAGGCTAGGGGAGTGCTTCAGAAAAATCCTACGCACGGGGATTGCCCATTGAATGCCAGAGCGTTTGGGGTGAGGCTCAGCCCGCTGTGCCTCAGCCTAAAACCTTCCATCATGGACCGCTTACCCTTTAGCTTTTTTCTCGCCTGGCGTTACCTCAGTCCCAAGCGCTCCTTTCTTTGGGCTATCACTTTAATTTCACTACTGGGCATAGTTTTGGGTATTACCGTTCTGATTTTGGTTATTTCTGTGATGAGCGGGTTCGAGCGAGAAATTCGGCGAGCGGTGTTGCAGTTCGACCCGCACATCCTCATTCAAACTGACGGATTTATGTCAGATTGGTGGGACACCCGAGATCGCTTGGTTGAACTTGAGGAGGTCACCGCTGCGGCGCCTTTTATGCAAGGGCCAGTGATCCTGCAAGGCCCGGACGTTGATGGCATTGTGCGACGCCTCGCTCCGCAGGTGCGGGGAATAGATCCCGACATGGAGCGTGAGCTGATCGATGTGGAAGGATTTTTGGTTGCCGGCCAGTATGATCTCGAGGGCGACATGGCGGTTATCGGTGTTCGCCTTGCCGAGCGAATCAATGCCAAAGTAGGAGACATGATCACCGTGTTTTCCCCCGGCAGCTTGGATGCGGTCTTTGAATTGCTGGATCAGCTAGAGTCCAATCCGGACGATAACGAGACGGTGGATCAACTCCGAGAATTGGTTCTGCCGACCGAATTGATCGTGAGCGGCATCTATGAAACGGGCCGGATGTTGTATGACAGCGAGTTCGTGTTAGTGCCGCTTCATATTGGGCAGGAGCTTTATTCCCTGGGCGACGCGGTGCATGGGATTTCCCTGTTGACCAAGAATCCGTACACCGTGGACTTAGTTCGGGAGAAGATTTTTGAGATTGATCCGGAGTTGCATGCGACCACTTGGATTGATATCAATCGGGACCGTTTTGAAGCTCTTCGCTTGGAGCGAAGCGTGATGTTTTTTATTCTGTTTTTCATCGTGTTGGTGGCGGCCTTTGGCATCATGAATACTCTGATTACCACCACCGTCCAAAAGACCCGTGAAATCGGCGTGCTCAAGGCGCTGGGAGCCAAGACCGGTCAGATCACTTGGGTTTTTCTGGCTCAAGGGGTGTTTTTGGGCTTGGTCGGCAACGTGCTGGGATTGGCCTGCGGCATGTGGTTGGTCACCTACCGGAACAACGTTAGGGACCTTTTATCGCAGGTGCTCAACATCCAAGTCTTCCCTCAAGACATTTATGAGCTAGCCCAGATTCCGGCTGAAATTATTCCTTCGGATATCGCGGTCATCTGCGGGGGAGCTTTTGTTATTTGCGTGCTCGCGGCGTGGATTCCTGCTTTCATGGCTTCGCGATTGGACCCGGTCAAAGCGCTACGTTACGAATGACTATGCATCGACACCGCCGGAGCGCACCGGATGAAAGTGTCTCAAGCGATGGAATTTGCATCCGATAAAAAAGGTGGCAATGCGTGGTAGATGTTCTTTAGTTTAAAGGGAACTGTGAATCCTCCCCTCCCCGAAAACGAAACTCAGCGCTTAGAAGTCCTGCATGAAACTCGGCTTTTGGATAGCGAACCTGAAAAGGTGTTTGATGACCTGACTGCTCTCGCCGCAAAGCTTTGCCAGACGCCGATCGCCTTGATTAGTCTTGTCGATGAAACCCGGCAGTTTTTTAAAAGCGCCTACGGAATTTGGTCTTCAGAACGCGAAACACCAAGATCTCTTTCTTTTTGCGCGCATGCTTTAGCCAGCCAGGAGCCGATGATCGTCGAGGACGCCAGTCTTGATCAGCGCTTCTGTCGAAATCCTTTAGTTACCGAGTTTCCGCATCTTGGTTTTTATGCCGGAATTCCTCTCGTCTTGGATGATATGCTGGTCCTCGGTACACTCTGCGTTCTAGACTATCGACCGTGGGTTTTGGACGAAGAGCAGCTGGACTTGTTGCGTCTTTTGGCCAGACAAATCACCTCCGAAATTCGGTTGCGTATTCAGCTGCGCCGACGCGAGCGTGAGGAAGAGCGCTATCGTTTGATGTTTGAGGAAAACCCTCAGCCTATGCTGGTCGCCACCGTAGGGGGTGAAAAGGTGTTAGCAAGCAATGAGGCGGCAAGTGAACTGTACGGATACAGCTCGGACGAATTTCTGGAACTCACTTTGGAGAAGCTCTCTACCAGTGCCCCGGATTCCCTGCGGACGGAAAGTTCTGAGCTCGGCCAACCGGAGCAAATTGAACGGCATACCAAAAAGGATGGGGGAACCTTGTTGGTGTTTCGAAAAGAACGAGAGCTTGAGTTCAAAAATCGCGCCTGCCGGTTGGTTCTCATCACCGACGTGTCGGAACGATACGCTGCGGAGAGCCGTCTCCAAGAGCGGAACGGCTTGTTAAGTGATGCACAAAAGATGGGGCAACTCGGAAGTTGGCATGTGGATCTACGCGTTGGCCGGCTGACTTGGTCCGAATCGACCTGCTCCATCTTTGGGATTTCACCAGAGCACTTCGAAGGCCGGGTCGAAGATTTTTTGAGCTATGTATTGCCTGAGGATCTCCACACTATTAAGACGGCGATGGACCGAGTGGAGCAAGCCTCGGAGGTGATCGATCTCAAATACCGCATACGCCGTCCGGACGGCGAGGTGCGCTGGCTTTACGAACGTGGCAAGGCCGAGCTAGCGACAGACGGGACGGTGGTGGCCCGGCTGGGTATGGTCATGGATATCACCGAGGAGCAGAGGAAAGCAGAAGCTCTTGCTCAGGCGGTTGCTCTTCAAAAAATCGCCGGGCAAACCGCCCGCCTCGGTGGGTGGCAATTGCAGCATCCCAGCCGCCAATTGGAGATCTCGGATGAACTCGCCGCTCTGTGGCCAATTTCCCCGCCTTTTGATCTGGACAAACTTTCTTCCCTCTTTCAAGCGGCTGACCAACCTCGCTTGGCTGAGAGCATTCAGCGATGCTTGCAGTCTGGAGAGTCATTTGATGTGGAGCTGCTGGTGGAGACGCATGCCGAACCACCTCGGCACGCCCGCGTCATTGGGCAAGCGCACTATGGTCCATCCGGAGAAATCAGCGGATTGCAGGGGGCAATGCAAGACATCACCGCTTTGCGGCAGGCGGAACGTTCCGTAGTCGCGAGCAACGCCCGCTTTCGACAGTTTGCCGATTCATCTCCGCATATGGTATGGACAGCGGGGCCCGATGGACAGGTTGACTACGTGAATCACCACTTTTTTGCCTTTACCGGCGTGGGACAAGAGACTGACGCGGCCACTCGTTGGCAAAACACTTTGCATCCGGATGATTTGCCGGAGTGCCTAACGCGGTGGAAGCGAGCGGTGGAAGCCCAGTCCCACTTTGAGATGGAATATCGCATTCGGCGTTATGATGGGGTGCACCGCTGGTGTCAGGTGCAAGCCACCCCCATCCGCGACCAGGATGGGATCCTGTTAATGTGGAGTGGAACGGCCATTGATATCGACGAAATCAAGCAACTGCAAACTGAGGCATCTCGTCTTGCTCAGCGGTTTACCAAGACGCTTGAAAGTCTTTCCGAGGGTTTCCTTACCATCAACTCCAACTTTGAGTTTACGTACCTCAACACTGCCGCTGAGCAGTTGTTACAGCGGAATCGCGAGTCGCTTCTTGGGCGTAACATTTGGGAGGCATTTCCAGAAACCCTGGGGGGCCAGTTTCAGAAGCAATTCGAGAAGTCCATGCGGGAGAGGTGTTTGGTTGCTTTTGAAGATTTTTATCCAGGCTTGAGTAAATGGTTTGAGGTGCAGGCGCATCCATCCGAAGGCGGGTTGGTTGTTCATCTGCGAGATATTACGGAGCAACACTTCAGCCGCGAAGTAGCAAGACAAATTGAGCACGATGTTTTCCTGCGCAGCAATCAGCTTGAGGATGCCAATGATCGACTCGCCCAAAGTTCAGCGCTGCTGCAGATGGCCCTCCGGGTTAGTCGGATGGGAGCCTGGTGGTATGACTTTAAACCTGAACCGCGGCTCTCCTGGAGTCCTGAGCTGAAGGCGGTGATGGAGGTGCCTCCGAGTTATCAACCGGATTACGAGGAGGAGTTTGGACGTTACGTTCCAGAGCACCAGGAGAAAGCCCGGCTGGCCCTGGAGAATTGCATAACACACGGTCGGAGTTTTAACCTGGAGCTGCAACTATACACTGGGGAACAGAAAAAAATGTGGGCACGCTTTATGGGAGAAGCGGTCCGTGATGAGCACGACTCTATTGTTCGCATTCAAGGTGCGTATCAAGACATCAGTGAACACAAAATTGCGGAGCAAGAAGTACGCAACCTTGCTAGGCGTTTGCGTGGGACTCTTGAAAGCATTGGCGACGGATTTTACACGATTGACGAGGATTGGCGGTTCACTTACTTCAATGGAGAGGCAGAAAGGCTTTATGGGCGTCCGCGAGAGGAAGTCTTGGGTCGCTCCTTGTGGCAGGAATTTCCGATAACCCTTGGAAGCCAGGTGGAAACGGAGTTTCGGCGCGCTCGCACCACCAATGCCGTGGTAGGTTTTGAGTATTTTTACGAACCATTTGCTACTTGGTTTGATATCCGGGCTTATCCCAATGAGGACGGCTTAGCGGTTTTCTTTCGAGACGTGACCGTTCGCCGGCAGAACAGCGAACAGCTCCGACTGCTTCAAAGTAGTGTAGAAAGACTACGAGATATTGTAATGATCTCTGGTGCTCAACAGAGCCCCGGAGAATTGCCCAGGTTGATTTACGTCAACGAGGCCGTGGAACTGCTGACCGGATACACTCCCAGCGAGCTGGTTGGCAAAACTCCAGCCGTGCTGAACTGGGCGGAGTCTCAACCGGACGTGCTCGAGCGGATTCTCCAGGCGCTCACCACCTGGAAACCGATCAATGAACAACTGCGCTGCTTGACCAAAGGCGGGCAGGAGATCTGGCTGGAATTAGATATGATCCCGGTGGCTGGTGAAGATGACCGATTGAGCCATTGGATCGCCATCAACCGCGACGTCACCGAGCGCAAATATGCTGAGGAACGTTTGCGGGAAAACGCCGCCCTCATCGATATGGCCCAGGACGCCATCGTCGTGCGGGATCTTCAACATCGGGTTACTTTCTGGAACAAAAGCTCTGAGGACCTATATGGTTACACGGCTGAGGAGGTTCAAGGCAAAGCCGTTACCGAGCTTCTTTATCGGAACACCGATGCCTTTGTTCAAGCCTACCAAACCACTCTCGAAACCGGCGAGTGGAGAGGTGAGCTTGAGCAAATGAATCGGGAGGGCAAAATGCTTATTGTTGAAAGCCGTTGGTCTTTAGTGCGCCATCCGGATGGGGAGCCCAAAGCCATCCTCGCCATCAACTCCGACCACACCGAACGGCGTAAACTGGAAAAGCAGTTTCTTCGTGCGCAACGCATGGAAAGCATCGGCACTCTCGCCGGGGGTATTGCGCACGATCTCAATAATCTTCTCTCTCCAATTCTCATGGGAGTGGATCTGCTACAGCACCTTGCCTCGGATCCGCGGGCAAAATCAATTTTGGAAAGCATGAGTCGTAGCGCCAATCGCGGGGCCGAGCTGGTCAGACAAGTGCTCTCGTTTGCCAGAGGAGTGGAAGGACATCGCGTGGGGCTGAACCTCAAACACACCGTGCGCGAGATCGAAAACATTATAAGTAACACGTTCCCCAAAAACATTGATTTCGCGCTTCGCATGCCGAACGATCTTTGGCAGGTGATGGGCGATCCTACGCAGCTCCACCAGGTCTTGCTCAACCTTTGCGTGAACGCCCGGGACGCCATGCCGAATGGTGGTAGCTTAGTCATCCGAATTCAAAACACCGAACTGGATAAGGACTCCGACGCCCTAATTGAGGGAGCACAACCCGGTCGTTTTGTTCTGATGGAAGTCTCTGATGATGGGGAGGGCATGGCGAGGGATGTGATTGATCGCGTTTTTGAGCCGTTCTTTACCACGAAAGAAATGGGCAAAGGCAGCGGCCTCGGCTTGTCCACGGTGATCGGCATTGTGCGCAGTCACGGCGGGTTCATTCATGTCTCCAGTGAGGTCGGACGAGGGAGTGTGTTTCAAGTATTTCTTCCCGCCCACACGGAGTCTTCCCAAGGCGACTCACCTCAAAAAGTTGCCGGGAGCCTTCCTCGTGGAACTGGCCAATGCATTTTGGTGGTCGACGATGAAACCACCATCCTTAGCATCAGCCGACAAATTTTAGAGACGTTTGGTTATCGGGTGATTACGGCGGAGAATGGCGTTCAGGCGACCAAACTCTATGCGGCCCACCAGAACGAAGTGGATTTGGTGCTGACCGACATGATGATGCCGGTCATGGATGGCCCCGATCTCATTCGGCAGCTGCAAGAGATTAATCCCAATGTGAAAATTATCACAGCCAGTGGCCTGAACAATCCGTCCGAGTCAAGCAAAGAAAACCTGCCGACCTCATTCCCGTTTCTTGCTAAGCCTTTCAGCGCCAAGCAACTTTTGACTCTTGTGCAGCAGGTTATGTCCTCCTAACAGAAAGACCGTGTTTAGCTCAATAGCTTGCGACTTGCGGCAACTTCCACGTTGGGGATCTTGGGGTTCCAACCTTGCGCTTCGATGGTCTGAATAGAGACACGTTTATTGGTCAGCCCGCGACGGCGTGCTCCGGCCGCTGGTTCAACAAAGTGGAGAGGCTGTTGCAGCAGGCTTGCCAGCTCTTGGTAGAGCTCCCTCAGATGAACCGGGTTACCGTCAGAGACATTATACACCGCCTTCGATTCAAGCTGGCCTGTACCCGCCGCCAGGATGGCTTCTGCCGCATCACAGACATGCACCTGGTTTACATAACGCTGAGGATTAGCATCCTTTGGAACGGCTTTTTCCAACACTCGTTTGACGTAAATTGACCGACCGGGTCCATATATTCCACTCAGCCGAAGCACAGTGCCACCGGCCTGCAGAATAACTTGCTCAGCGGCGCAGAGGACTTTCCCTCGCTCTGATCTGGGCGCAGGATCGGGGAACTCGCGAACCCATTCTCCGGCAGTTTGCTCATAAACAGAAGTGCTACTCGTGAACACGATCTGCCCGGGCTGAAGCACTTCAACCAGAGCCTGAGAGCCGTGCAGAAACACGCTGGTATAGGCCTCCACCGCACCGCCTCGCGTGCTCGCACAATGAACAACGCATGTGGGTCTATCATTAGGAAACCACCCTTGCTGCTGTAACTTACGGAGCTCAGCAGGACTGCTGATGTCCGCCGCCTCAACGGGGCAGTGGAGCGATTGTTGTAAAAGCCGAGCTTGTTCGGGGCGAGACACCAGGCCCCAGGCTTGGCCTCCTCGACTTTGCCAAAGACGCACCACCTGTTGCCCCAGGTATCCACACCCGGCTACGACCAGGGCAGGCAGATCATGGGGCACGCCGGATCTCCCGATAGTGTTGGGCTAAGCCTTCCACCACGCCTTGTAGATATTCTTGGTAAATCGAAATTTGGGACTTACCGCCCACCATACGCTCTCCACTATAGTCTCCGGCTTGAATGCGCGGATAATCTTGCAGGCTATTCATCACGTAAGGCTCCAAGTAGATGGTGGGTGCTTCGAAGATGCGGTTGGCTAACAGGTTCCTCGCCCAGACATACTCGCTCATCCGGTGAGCATTGCTGCCTAAATACACATACGGCGGCAGGCCACTCACTCGTGCCATACTCGAAGCCACCGCATTGGACGTGGCTAGCTCTTCCGGATGACTTCCATTCAACAGTTTAATCAACATCTCGAAGCGAATATCGTCAAAACTCAGCTCTCGTTGATCGTAGCATCCGTTGATAAGCAAATGGAGGTGATGCACATCGACCAGTTCCGGTTTCTCCGGTTCTCCCCAAGATTCGGCATTAAAGTGGATGCAAATCACCAGGTCGGGCACAAAATGTTGGTTGATGAGATCAGCGCGAGCTCGAATTTCGCTGGTGCGATAAAAAAGGCGTTCTGCTTCAAATTGCAGGCTATTGCCTCGCAGCGGATCATTCGGGCCATCATGACTGGTGCGTGTTGCGGTTCGCCCTCGCAGCGCAAGCGAATCCCGGGCCGCATCCATAAGGTGTTGAGTGCGCTGGCGGGTTACGGGCGCTGACGAACGACGAACGAAATGGACTTCCGCGCCCAGCGCTCTCAGGCGAGGTGCGAGCATGTTGGCAACTCGCAACACCATGTCGCCTTCTGTGACCGGATTGTCCTCCCCGATGTGAAACCACCTCTCCTCCATGCGGGCATAGGCCCCCCCCAGGTGTCCGGGGTCTAGAGCGATACGCATTCCGGCCAAGGGCCGGTCGGATGGAGCATACCCGAGTTCGGCTGGGGTTCTCCAATATTGCTCGGGGCGAGGCTTCGGCTCTTCACCCGCGAGTTCGAGGCGATAAATGGTGGGTGGCTCCAGTGTCTTTTTGATGAGAGCAAAACCATCCTCGAAGTGGATGTAAGGATGCCAAGCTCCTCCGGGTGCGAACACTTTGTCCAGCAAACGCCGGAACTCTTCTTCGGTGATGGTTGACTGAAATGCATCGAGCCTGGACCAGACCGGTTCATTGCCGAGTGGGCTAAGCGTCTGAGCCCGAGTATCGTGAGGCCAAAAAAAGGCCAATCCTGCCAGAGACAGAAGCCAACAACTCAGAAAGGTCGGTCCACCAACGCCGGGAGAAGTCAAGAAAGCCACTACGAGTGATCTACGTTTTTGTAAGGCTCCATTTCGAAGAAAAGCATTTGATGGCTTTCGGTCGACTCGGTCAAAAGCTCGCGGTACTTTACGTAGACAGGATGATCGTGGACCATGCCTTGCTTCGCTTTGGAGTCATACTCGAGAGCGACAAAAAATGGCCATTCTTGGTCGGCCTGTAGCTTTTTTCCACAACGCACCGTCAGCACGTCTGGGATTTTGAGGAGCTGCATCCGGGTTTGGCGCATCAACCGCTCGATCTCCTCGTCTTTGATGCCTTCGGCAAACTTCGCCAAGATTACTTGATGGATCATGAAGAGGTTTTCCAGTCGAGAGCCCCTTTGCGCAGCGCGTAAATGTAGGCCACTAGCAAAATACCCACAAAACTCAGCATGCTCCAGAGAACCATTTTGGACTCTTGCACCAGATCTTGAAACACCACGGCCCATGGAACCATAAAAACCATTTCCAGATCAAAAATAATAAAAAGCATGGCCACCAGGTAAAACTTTACACTAAAACGTGGCTGGTTTGGCCCGATCGGCAACATGCCGCATTCGTAGGCGGAATCCTTGGTCGCGGTGCGCCGACCGGATTTTCCCAGAAGCACACTCACCAGCAATGCTACTCCAGCAAAACCAATAGCGACAACGAGATGCAGAAAAATGGGAAGATAATCGCTCAACATATCAGACGAGAGCATGACCTGAGCCGGGCCAACACGCAACATTTAGATGTGTTTTTTTAGAGAGGAGAATGCTGGTTCTGGCAAAGAGCCGACCCTCCGATTGAATCTTGGTTATAACGTGGTTTCGTTCGTGTGAATATGAACAACAAAAGTATCGGCATCGTGGGTGCCACCGGTTTCTTAGGTGCCCACCTCGCGCAACAGGCCCACAACTCCGGTTGGCAGGTGGTTGGGTTTAGTCGCAAAGAGCAAAAAAGCATCCCGCATTGCGACGAAGCGCGAGTGTTTCCCAGGAAAGACAGGATCTCCGTTGAGGGATTGGGCGCGGTGGTGAACTTCGCCGGGGAGAGCATTCTTAGCCGGTGGACCAAGGGCAAAAAAAGGCGCATCCTTGAGTCTCGAGTGGCCCCGACCTTAGCACTGGTGGAAACCTTGGCGGCTTTGCCAGCCGAGCAACGGCCCCGGGTGTTGGTCAACGCCTCCGGCATCGGCTACTACGGAGACACCGGCGAGGAAGCAGCCGACGAAAGCTCCCCTCAAGGCGCAGGATTTCTAGCGGAAGTCTGTCAGTCCTGGGAGGAAGCGGCCCTGAAAGCCAGCGACTTGGGAGTCAGGGTGGTGCTGCTCAGGATCGGTTTTGTTTTGGCCGAGAACGGAGGCGCGATAAGCATGATTCGCCCGGTTTTTCGCAGTGGCCTAGCTGGACGCTTCGGATCCGGCAAGCAATTTATGTCCTGGGTACACGCCGAGGACGTGGCAGGCTTAGCCCTCGCTGCCATCGACGACCCAGACTTTGTGGGACCCTTGAATGCCGTGGCTCCGGAGCCGGTGCGCAACACCGCATTTACCCGTATTTTGGCAAAAGCGGCAAGGCGCCCAGCATTTTTTCATGCTCCAAGCTTCGCTTTACGGCTGGCTCTGGGTGAGATGTCGTCATTGATGCTGGACTCGCTACGTGTGCATAGAAGAGCCCTGCCGGCTTTCCGGCCTAAGTGGTCTGATCTCCAACAGGTTGCGCAGGCAGTTTTTCCTGCTCGACCGGCCTAAAGCTTGGGGAACTGGTCGTGCAATGCAGGGTCACCATGGTTCTACCCTAGGCACAAACTTGGGCATCCGTCCGAACCCGTCCGATCTTTAGCCGGGCCGGATACGAATATGGCTTGAACAAAATCAAAGTGTGGTTATCATAGATTTGCTATGAAGTATCCACTCTACTCACATCCCTTTTTCATTCGTCTTGCAGGCGGCACAACCCTAGTTCTGGCCGCATGTTTGATTTTTACGAGTCCGGCCTATTCTCAGGAGGAAGCTGATCCCGGCGATGGTAGTTGTTCTCCACTTTTGTGGAGATGGACCGTCGGTGACGAGAGAGTCCGTGTATTCCCCACCTTCGTGGGGTTCTTTAATACCAGCTCTCCTCCTCCCATTCCGTCGGTTGAGTTTTTCGTTTATAATGTCCGAGCCCTGTTTCTTGACCGTACACAAATTCCATACTCCCCTCCTCTAAGGTTGAGACCTTTCCTTCGGCACAAGTCGCCAAGGCCATCTCGCTGCTGTATTTCTTGAGCCAATCGGGCTGCGCCCCGAGCTGGTCTCCTACCATGTAATAAGGCACCTTGATCGCATTGCTATTGAGGCTTTTTGCGAGGGCTCGATCAAAATACCCAGGACGCACCGAATGTTGAGAACCATCCGGAAATTCTAGCTCTATTCCGTCAGAATGAATCCTTGGAGCTTTCGCCAATAAAACCAGCATGGCGCTCGGTTTCATTTTCCAGCGAGTCTGAGCCCCTTCCACATCCTCAAGTGGCACTGTTAAAAAGGGCCCGCTCTGAGTCGCGGTTCGAAGTTGTGCGCGGATCTCCTTCTCTAACTGCTCTCGCAACTCTCGCACTCCGTCCGGCAGCTCATATTCGGCATCTGACGCCTCCAGAAGAGCACGGATTTGTTTCGGCAAATCGACAGCGGGGCATTTTGAAAGAATCAAATCGGCGGTGTAGAGACTGTAAGCCGGATAAATGAAATGGTGAGGAGCAAGGGCCTCTGTAATTTCCGAAGCCTGTTTTTGCCAGCAAACCTTCGGCCTCAGCACGATGCAACGCGCCTCGTCAAAGCCGGGTGGACGACCGCGTTGGTGACGATGCAGTCTTCCCATCCGCTGAAGAACCAAGTCGATGGGCGCCAGATCTGTAAATAACAAATCCGAATCGATATCAACCGACTGCTCCAGAACTTGCGTGCCCACCAAAATGGCTCCGGCGCTTGGTCTGCTCGCGCCGCTTTGGCCGAGCATATCCATCCACCTGTTTTCATTTATTCCGCGATCCGCTTGAGTGAATCGGCTGTGGATTAGGCCTGTCATGACGCCCGTATCGTGCAACATCCCTCGAAGACGGAGGAAGGTCTCGCGGGCAAGAAGCACCGTGTTTCTCACAACCAAAACACAAGCCCCTGCTTCGGCGCTACGGCATGCTCGAGTCATCCAGTCTTCTTCTCCAGCCGTCATCATGGTCAAGCGAACCTTCTTCTCATTACCCTCGGAGCCCTTAACTGGCGTAACCATGGTATGGCCCGAACTGACCGTAGTGATCAAGGGGTATCCATTCGGGGTTGCAATCTTAGCTCCCCCAGCTGCCTTAACGAGGCTAGCGCGACGACGATTTGTTAAGGTCGCTGACAGAACAATCACTGTTGAGCCTAGCTTCAACAACCAGGCCACCAGGCGATCTAAAATTTCCGAAGTATAGGAATCGTAGGAGTGTACTTCATCAAACACCACGACCTTGCCGGCGAGACCAAATAATCTTAGCGCGGAAAATCGCGCCGCCAGCACGGACAACAAGGCCTGGTCAATCGTGCCGACACCAAATGGGGCCAGCATGGCACGCCGATTATCAGCAAACCACTGCATCGCCGCCTGGTCGTTGTTCGCGGTCTCCTGTTCGGGTGCAGGGCTAAGCTCCATCACTCGCTTATCGCTCAAGTTTGCTGCGCCGTGGACTAGGGCTAAAGCTGAGGGCTCAGCGACCAGTCGCTCCAGAATTTTGAAAACTCGTTCATGAATGCGGTTGGAGGTCAATTGCGTGGGCAATGCAAAGTATAACCCGCGTTCTCCACCTTGGGTCCAACGAAGATAGGCGGCCAGGATGGCTGCCTCCGTTTTTCCTTCGCCCATGGCCGCCTCGATGATCGTCAGGCCAGGTGCATTCACGGTTTTGAGGATGGCCTCCTGGAGTGGTCGCGGTTCGGGCAGGCCAAAGATCTCAGTGAAGCTTAGGTTCTCAAACACTTGGTTTTTGCCAAAGCCGGCTTCAGCAACCGCTTGTTTTGCCAAGGCTTGATATTCCGGGAGCGAGCGATCAGCTTGCTGGAAGGGAAACCAGGATCGATCTGAACCGAGCCAATCGCTAAAAATCATGAGGCCTGTAAACCAATGAAGACGCGCAGACTTTTCGACTATCTCGCACTGCCCCTGAGTAAGGGTTCCGAACATTGACTGTAACTCAAGCCAGAGCTCGTTTTGCAAGTCTTCAAATGGCGCATCAATGCCTGGCAGTTTGAGTCCAAAAAATACCTTTTCGTTCTTCGACACATAGCTACCATGATGGCCCCCGTGCGCCATGATCCAAAGCTTGAGGGACGTGTCTAGCTTGGAGAGAACGGCTTGGCTTATTTGTGCGTGGTTCGGGCAATAAACATCCGGAGCCCCGAGCTTCAGCGGCTCTTGCCAAGCTTCAGCCCAAGCTCGGCATTTTAATTGAAAGCCGGCGGAGATCTTTCCTATATCATGGGCAGCAATTAAAGTCGCGGCCCCAGGTGGTACCAACCGTTTTGTTGAAGGAGCTAGCAGCGCCATGATTTGCTCGGCAGCCGCCCCAACCGCAATGCAATGCTCAGCCACTCCGACAGTTGGCTTGCCCTGCGGGTCGGTTTTTGCCCAACAATCGCTTAAGGTTAATGGCTGCAAATTCATGACTTTCTTTAAGGTTGTTTGGCTATACTGGCACAGGGGGTGGGACATTTGTGGGATCAAAAATCATTTTTTTGGCTTTTTTTTGAAGCGCTATCGATCTCCGCAAGCCACCCGCACACCACGCGGGTGGAAGCTCGATTGTCCAATATCAGGCAGATCTGGGTGCACACAGCACAGGTGGCGAACGCCTGTGTGTCGGACTCCTGCTACCATCTGAACGCACTGTCGCGCTCATCGCCGACTGGAATTATTGAGCACTAGCCTCGCAGGCGGTGCATTTTATGGCTGGTCGCCCACGCGCGCTGAGCTGCGGCGTTGCGCTTGGGCGGCGGCCAGGTCTCGCAGATGCAAATTTAAGGCCCCAACCGACATTTGGATTTCAATCAGCGATAAGATCAACGACCCAATCATCGCAGCCAAGGCCCCTCCAAAAATCCATTCGGCCCAACCTGTCAATCCCAGAAACAAAGTCAGCATGCAAACCGCACAAAACAACAATGACAACACCCCCAGCGCCTGCATGTCACGGATCAATCGAATCCGTTTGCGCAGGTTCTGAATCTCCGCCAACAAAACTGGCTCCGGATTGGCCCGGTAGTGTCCGTGCAAGGTCCGCACGATATTTGCTAAGGCCACAAAACGATTGGTGTAAGCAAGCAGCAGCAAAGAAATGGTTGGAAACAATAATCCAGGCGTGGTCAGATCGAGATTCATGAGCTTTTTACCATCAGAGGCTAAGCTCGTTTTTTCGATTCACCGAGTATTTTTTGCTGCCCTCTAGCCCTCCGGCTCGATAGCCGGCGAGAGGACTTGCTCAGGCGCTCCTTATCCACTACACTCTACATATGCGTTCTCGCCCATTCACTTTCTCCATCGTGGCTCTGTTGTTTTGTGTGAGTCTTGCTACGTCACCCCATTCTCAAGCCACCTCTGCGTGGGGCGACATTTTGACTCAGGCCGAAGCGGCTTTTGCCCAGGGCGACCTGGGTACCGCCCGAGAATTGGTGACTTTGGTTCTCGCTGAGGAGCCGGGCAACTCAAGAGCGCGCGCCTTGCTAACCCGCATGGAATTGCAGGCACGCGGAGGGGACGGACGTCGTCTTGAACAGTCGCTTCAAGCTCTCATCCTGCCGAGCATCAACGTGGCCGAGGCCAGTCTGCCCGACGTGCTGAATTTTTTGAGTGCCGAAGTTCAACGCGTCAGCGGGGGCCAAGTGCAGGCCAACATCGTTCTCAACTTACCAAACGAAACCCCAGGTGACCTTAAAGTGACTCTTAGCCTCGACAATGTGCCTGTGCTCGACGTGCTCCGCTACCTCCTGTCCCAGGTTGGACTTCAATATCGCGTCGAATCCTACGCGGTGGTGGTCTTTCGTGGGTGATCAGCTGCTTTTCATTCCCGAGTTTATGCTTGCATCAAACCCGCACTCGCTCACCGTGGCACAATGAGTCTGCACCCACCCATCATCGCACCTTCCCTGCTGGCCGCTGACTATGGACGATTTGCGGAGGAAATTCGGTCCGCCCACCAGGCCGGCGGCGACTGGCTGCACCTTGACATTATGGACGGGCATTTTGTCGATAACATCTCCTTTGGCCCGGAAGTGGTCCGCACCGCAGCCAAGCTACAAGTGATGCCGCTCGACGTGCACCTCATGATCACCTCCCCTGATCGTTACCTTAGCCGCTTTCTTGAGTGCAAACCTGAAGTTCTCACTGTTCATCTTGAAGCAAGGCACAGCGTACCCGACAGTTTGAAGGCCATCCGCGATGCCGGAGTTTTGGCCGGACTCGCAATAAATCCCCCGACCCCCTTTCAAGCAATCGAGCCTTTTCTTTCCATGATTGATGTGGTGCTTATCATGACGGTTAACCCGGGCTTTGGTGGCCAGCCGTTTCTCGAAGGCACCTTGCCCAAAATCCAGGAAGCTGCGCGCACCCGGACTGATGGAAAGTTTTCTTATCGTATCGAGGTGGATGGTGGGATCGACCGGGATACCGCAAAACGTTGTCACGAGGCAGGGGCTGATACATTCGTAGCTGGCTCCAGCGTTTTTTCTTCGGACGACCGAGCCGGCGCGATTAGCGCAATGCGCAGCGTGGTGAGCTAAGCGAAGCTACGCGCGAGAAAGGTATGGACAAAATCTTTGGAACGGATGGGATTCGCGGCAAAGCCTTTGAAGACTGGCTCACTTTAGAAAACGTCGAAGCCTTTGGCCGGGCTCTTGCCACCAGCCCAGGAACTGTGGTGATCGGGCGCGACACACGAGAATCCGGGCCGGCCCTTGAGCAGGCCTTAGTCGCTGGTCTAACCGCGCAGGGATCCAACGCTCTGTTGCTCGGGGTTTTGCCCACTCCCGGCGTCGCCCACGCGGTGCGTCGACACCAAGGCAGCGCTGCGGTGGTAATCTCGGCCTCGCACAATCCTTTTGGGGACAATGGGCTTAAGGTTTTTGGACCGGACGGCTACAAACTGAATTACCAGCAAGAGGCTTTGCTTGAAAAGCGACTTTTGCAGGAGAGTCAGCAGCCGAGTGCACCCAAAGCCTCAGCCGGTCGGACCGACTCTCTGGCGTGTGAGCAAGCTACGCAAGATTATATTCAGTTCTGCCTGGACGCCTTCAATACCGCTCAGCATGGTCCGTGGCTTAAGCATGTACCCATTTTATTGGATTGCGCGAATGGAGCCGCATTTCATACTAGCCCAGCAGCGCTGCGGGCTTTAGGCGCAACAGTCCGGGTGCTCCACGCCGAGCCTAACGGTCGCAACATCAACCAGGATTGTGGCTGTGCTTCTCCCACCGGTCTCGAACAGTTTTTGCAATCACGGCATAATAATGAAATCGGACTGATTCACGATGGGGATGCTGATCGACTTTTTGTCTGTGATGAAACTGGTTCATTATTGGACGGGGACGACTTGCTTTGCATTGCTGCGGCCGACATGGCCCAGCGGGGAGTGCTTGCCAATAACACTTTAGTTGTCACAGTGATGAGCAACGCTGGCGTTGAGGAATCCCTAGCTCCCTACGGTATCTCCGTCGAGCGCGCTTCCGTCGGCGACCGCTGGGTGATCGACCGGATGCAGGCAGCTGGCTACAATCTCGGTGGCGAACAGAGCGGTCACTTAATCTTTGGCTCACATAGCACCACCGGCGATGGCTTAATGGCCGCCCTCGCACTCCTGGAGATCCGACAGCGGCAATGCAAGCCGCTGAGCGAGCTCCGCAAGGTACTTCAAAAATACCCTCAAGCTCAAACCGCTGTGCGCGTTCGAGAAAAAATTCCTCTCGACCGCATTCCCCAATTGCAAGAAACCATCCGAGAGGCCGAATCTGTTCTGGCCGGCAAAGGAAGAATCCTGTGTCGATATTCTGGGACTGAGACAAAGCTGCGCTTGCTGGTGGAAGGGAAATCCTCAGGGATCGTCGAGGAGCTTTTGGAACGACTCAAAACTGTCGCCATCAAGACGCTCGGCTAAGCACAAACAAATTCGAGCCAGACCTGAGCCATATATTGCGCTCTTGCCGAGTTGCGAGTATTGATGTTTATGAGCCCCAACGGTCAAGGTCGCCAGCGGCAGGGTATCCCTCTGCTGGTCCGGTTTATTCCCATCGCCATCGCCCTCGTAGTTATGTTGATCTACATGAACACCGCTGAGGAGTTCGAAAACCCAGAGACAGGAGAGAGATCGCGAGTCGCTCTGTCGCTGGATCAAGAAGCCACCCTGGGCCTTCAAGCATTTCAACAAATCCTACAAAGCAGCCGGGTCTTAACATCCGGCCCTGAGGTTGAACTTATCGAACATGTGGCCGAACGGCTGATTGCGGTGGTCGACCCGGAATCCAAAGAATTCCCCTGGCAAGTCGCAGTGATTGATGATCCCCAACAAAATGCCTTCTGCCTACCCGGCGGAAAAATCGCTGTATACACTGGAATCTTGCCCATCTGTAAAAATCCGGATGGCCTGGCCACGGTTATGGCGCATGAGATTGCCCATGCCACATCCCGACACGGAGCTCGGCGGGTGTTTGATTCCAATGCACTGCAAATCGCACTGGGAGGCGTGCAAGGTTCGTTGGCCGGCATGGAGCCGGAGCAGCAGCGTATAGTAGTCGGACTGCTTGGCGCTGGCGCCCAATATGGAGTCATGCTGCCGTTCAGCCGAAAACACGAGCTGGAAGCCGACTCCATCGGCATTATATACATGGCGCGAGCAGGCTTTGACCCCCGCGAGAGCGTTGAGTTCTGGCAAAGAATGGGGGAAGCCGCCCAAGGTCAAAAGCCCCCCGAAATGCTCTCCACTCACCCGGCCGATCAAACCCGGATCGCTAATCTCCAGCGGCTCATGCCGGAGGCTCTACAGATCTACAGGGAGACCCTACAGCTCCATCAGACGGAATCACCCCCCCTCGAAATAGGGCCTTCTCGCGAAGAGCTTTTCCGATAAGCACACTTAAAGAAATCCTGAGTGCTGGAGTTCAAACTTTAGGAGCCCACCCCGAAAGCAAAGCTGGAGAAGCGGGAAAACTGCAGCGCTCGCAAACTCCTACTTCATGCTCTTCTGCTCTTTATGGTGATTTAAACTCGGCATTTTGGATCGAGGGCACGATGCACTAGTGTAGTCCGTCTTACAGATTGCATATTATAAAAGT
>DAIRSW010000010.1:0-34986 GCA_036804205.1 Verrucomicrobiia bacterium
CTTCGGTGCATTTATTTTTGGGCTCGGCTATCAAAATGGGGCGACACCGTTCTCGGTTTCTGGCGCGGTTGATGATTTTGGAGATCCTTCGACTGCTGATTTTGTGAATGGCATTTGGGATATTAATGTTAGCACAGGGTTTGATGCTCCGTTCGATTTTACGGGGACGGCTAGCAACGTAGGCGATTTTTATGCGGAAGGCTTTATGTGGGGTAGCTTTGTGGCCGGTTCGGCACCAAATTTCTCGACTTCTGTGTCAGAACAAAGCCTGTTTTCCCCGAGCCAATGGACGGCGACGGATTTCGGCATAAGCGGCGTCGGGTTGGTAAACGAGGGTTGGTACGGACTGGGCAACGGTCGGGCTCCGCTCACCATCCCCGAGCCGACTTCGCTCCTACTGCTGGTTGCAGCAGGCGCAATGCTGGTGGCTTTCAGAAGATGGCTAGCGTGAGGGCCGCTCGGGAAACCGCACTCCAAACCCGAGGCGCGTTTACTTTGATTGAGCTGTTGGTAGCCATGACTATCGCGGCCATCCTGGTAGCTCTGTCGAGCACGGTCGTGCAGCGGATGGTGCGTGAAGCTTCTCTGGTCACTTCTGGGGCGAATCTCCGACAGCTAGCTGCTGGGGCAGCAGCTTATTTAGGAGAGCACAACAACGTTTATTGGCGGTGGAGAGAAACCGTCCCAGACCCAGACCCGAATCGGCGTGGGGTGCGGTGGTGGTTTGGGTTTGAGTCCCAGGTGAGCCTCAAGATGCCGGAAGGTGAAAGGACCATCAGCCCCGAGGAAGGTCCGTTGGGGGGCTATGTGCCTGGGGGAAAACAGCCTGATCCGAGCTTTCAATTCAGCGGAAAGCCTTTTAAGCCGAAGTACAAGTTTGGTTACATCGGGGTTGGCTACAATGTGCTTTTAGGCGGGGGTTGGGGTGGAAGCTCGCCCATGCGCTATTTTGAGCTTGAGAAACCACAGGAAACCGTAGTCTTCGCGACGGCAGCACAAGTGAACACATTTCAACGCCCGGCTTCGGCGAGCAACCCGATGATTGAGGAATTTTATGGCTTTGATCAGAACGAAACGACCATTCACTTTCGACACCACGGGAAAGCGATGGTTGTTTACGCAACCGGCAACACCGGCTTTCTTGAAATCGACGAATCCACACGTGACCTTCGCGACCCGGAAGCCAATGTGGGACGTTTTGCTCCGGTGGGCAGCTTTAAATACCTGCGGTAGGGGGAGTTTGAGCGGGCTTGAGATCTTTCCTCGTCCGTTTCTTTCCGCGTCACTTTCTTTCCTCGTCCCATTTAGTGACATCATCCTCACTCATTTTGTTTTGCAATGTTCGCTTGACTATGATCGCAGACCGCATTTACTTGGTCCTCCCCAGATGGGAAAGAGATTGCTTTGGGCGTCACGGTCTTTTCAAAAGGAATATTTGTTCTAAAGACGGTTGCTCAACCGCTCTTTGGAGTGTTGCTCTCTCGTTGGTCGTGTGCTTGTGCGAGATCAGCTGAAGCGCTTCATTTCTTTTTTCCTTTTTCCTTTTTCCACTGGGCACCCCTTTTTCCCCTAACATTTTTGCAGACTTTGCAGATTACCGCATCGACGACGTGTTCGCTTGATGCTGCTGCATGAATCTCTGCATAAACCCAAAAACCCAAATCAACCTAATCTAACATAGTAGAAAGAATAACGAGTAACCCAAAAGATTCTCAGCTCGCCAAACGCTCATTGCGCTTGGCCCCAAGAATCTTTCCAAAGTTCCAGTTAAGTCCCAAGTAAGGAGATAGCCATGGCTAAAGATAAATTCGAAAGAAATAAACCACACGTCAACATCGGCACCATCGGCCACGTGGACCATGGCAAAACGACGTTGACCGCCGCCATTACCAGCACCCTTGCTAAAAAAGGGTTCGCTCAAGCGCGCAAATATGAGGACATCGATAACGCGCCCGAAGAAAAAGAACGCGGTATCACCATCAATACGTCCCATCAAGAATATCAGACCGACAAACGTCACTACGCCCACGTGGATTGCCCCGGGCATGCTGATTATGTCAAAAACATGATCACTGGTGCCGCTCAAATGGACGGAGCAATTCTTGTGGTAAGCGCTGCAGACGGCCCGATGCCACAGACCCGTGAGCACATCTTGCTTGCTCGTCAGGTTGGTGTGCCGGCGATGGTGGTTTTCCTCAACAAAGTCGACATGGTTGATGATCCAGAACTTTTGGATCTTGTGGAAATGGAAGTGCGCGAATTGCTCGGCCAATACGATTTTCCTGGTGACGACATTCCGATTGTCAAAGGCAGCGCGTTAAAAGCGCTTGAAGGTGACGCCGAGCATGAGAAAAACATTCATAGCCTTATGGATGCTGTTGATTCTTACATTCCTCTACCGGAGCGTCCGGTTGATCAGCCTTTCTTGATGCCGATCGAAGACGTCTTCAACATTGAAGGTCGTGGAACGGTCTGCACGGGTCGTGTGGAGCGTGGTGTTCTGAAGAAAATGGATGAAGTCGAAATCGTCGGCCTCCGTGACACCGCGAAAACTGTTTGCACGGACATCGAAATGTTCCGCAAAAGCCTCGACGACGCCCAAGCGGGTGACAACGTTGGTCTGCTCTTGCGCGGCGTGAAAAAAGAAGATGTGGAACGCGGTCAGGTGCTCGCTAAACCCGGCACCATCAAGCCTCACACCAAGTTTAAAGCAGAAATTTACGTCTTGAGCAAAGACGAAGGCGGACGCCACACCCCTTTCTTCGCCAACTACCGTCCACAATTTTACTTCCGCACGACCGACGTGACCGGAACCGTGAAATTGCCTGATGGCATGGAAATGGTGATGCCTGGTGACAACGTGTCGATTGAAGTCGAACTGATCACCCCGATCGCCATGGAAAAAACCATTCGTTTCGCTATCCGTGAAGGCGGCAAGACGGTTGGTGCTGGTCGTGTTGGTGACATCATCGCCTAGCAAGTGGCTTTGCTCACTTGCTTAAGCATTTTTCAAGTTGTTCCGGGCGAGCACAGTGTGCTGGCCCGGAACATTTGCTTGAAAAAGCACTGAGCTTGAAGCATTCTCAAAGGAATTGACTAAGGCCAGTAGCTCAATTGGTAGAGTTGCGGTCTCCAAAACCGTCGGTTGGGGGTTCGAGTCCCTCCTGGCCTGCCACCTTAGTTTCGAATTAGTTTTCAGAATACACACCTGCCTGGATCAGCGATTGGACCCCTGGTTTGTCTTTTCTTAAGGCCCTTCTTAAGGCCCTTGTTCCAGGCTTGAGCAATGGTGCCACCCGCGAATCGCGTTATGGCCGCAAGTTCTCTCTTTTTCTCCCCCTCTTCGTTGTTCTCCCCATTCGAGACTTTTTCTTACCCCGTTTCTTTTCACCTTCATCCGCATGTTCAAAAAGTTCCGCAAGTTCCTCTCCGAAGTTAAGACTGAGCTCAGCAAAGCCACCTGGCCGTATGATCCCAAAGAGAAAGGGTTCAAACGTTTTAAGGAGCTTTACGACTCCACGATCATTGTGCTCATCGCCATGATTATGCTGGGCGCCTACGTAGGCTTGACCGACCTGATTTTAGTTAACGTATCCAAGGTTTTCGGTGGCCCGGATTACTCAGTGATGCTGCCTGAGCGACCCGGCGAGCCTATTGCTGAGGACGCTGAGTCTCGTTAGACCTTAGTCTTGTTCCGCCTTGTCATACTGCCCTTGTTACTTCCGGGGAAAGACGCAAGCTGCCCATCGGGGAACGGAATTCTAGCAATTATTTATTTTTATCTACGCCATTATGAGTGATCCTGCCTCCGCAAAAAGCCAATGGTTCATTGTCCAAGTCATGTCTGGGCAAGAGCAAAAGGTGCACAAACATCTACTTCGTCGCATCAAAACTGAAGAGATGAGCGATCTTATTACTGAAGTGCTCGTGCCCATGGAACGCGTTTCGGAAGTTAAGCGAGGGAAAAAGATTGAGACGATGCGCAAATATTTTCCCGGCTACGTGATCATGCACATGAAGCTTTATGACGAGAACGACGAGTTGATTGAAAAGACTTGGTATTTCGTGCGCGACACGCCCGGAGTGTTGGGCTTTGCGGGAACCAAAGATCGTCCGGCAGCCATGCGGGATAGCGAAGTGCAGAGCTTGCTGGCGCAAGTGAAAGAGCGTGAGGAAACGGTCAAGCCGAAAGTGGAGTTTGAAGTCGGTGATAAGGTGAAAGTGGCCGATGGACCGTTTCAAAGCCAGGAAGGCATTGTGGAAGAAGTGGATCCCGACCGCGGAAAACTTCGTGTATCGGTCACCATTTTTGGACGCAGCACCCCGGTTGACCTTGAATACTGGCAAGTCGAACGCGGCTAAAAAAGAATACCTAGCGGCTAGTTTGGTCTAAAAAATGCTATCCAATCACGAAACACACCTGGTGGCCAAAAAAAGGCGACCAACCATCCATGCTTGAAAAAATGAAGGGAAACCGTCACACCAACGTCCAGCTTTCTGTCCTCCCTTCCGTCTTAGCTTTTAGTTCAGGATCCGCCTCCCTCGCAGAGCGGGCTGCTTTCCACTCGCCGAAAACGAGCACCTGCAAGCGGCGTTCGACCATCCTACTGGTGTTGCTGTTTTTGTTTTCTTTGTCACACCTTTCCTTTGGACAAGAAGGCTTAGACCCGCTCCCGCCCGATGCCGATGCGGTGCTCAATCCTGAGGACGACAGCCTTGGCCCCGCAGAAAGTCCACAAGATCTGCCGCCTATTGATGAGGTAACTCGCGGCCCACTATCCTCTTCCCCACGCTCAGGCCCGCTATTTCAGCCGCCGGAAAGCCGAGCCTCAGCCACCGAAGTTGAGGATCTTCCAGATTTGCCAACCATTGAGGCCGAAGTAGCTCCCGAGATGAGCAACCTGACTGAAGAAAAGATCGCCGACGCCGTAGCCGCAGCCCTTGAACAATTTCAAAAAGGCCAAGAACAGGCCATGAACCTGACCTGGGTTCTGATCTGCGGTTTTTTGGTCATGTTCATGCAAGCCGGGTTTGCCATGGTGGAAACAGGCTTTACTCGTGCGAAAAACGTGGCGCACACCATGGCCATGAACTTTATGGTTTACGCCCTGGGCATGCTCGGCTTTTGGATATCCGGGTTCGCGATCCAATTCGGTGGAATGGGAGATCCAAATAGCGTCAATGCCATTAGCAGTCTTGGAGAGGATGCTCCGGAGCTTTTGAACAGCATGCTCGGAATTGATGTCGGCGGGAACTACTTCGGTCTCATGGGCCAGAAAGGGTTTTTCTTGCACGGTGAGTTCTTGGTCGGCAGCGTATTCACTCTCTTCTTATTCCAGATGGTCTTTATGGATGCTGCGGCAACCATTCCGACCGGGGCAATGGCTGAACGTTGGAAGTTTGGCGCATTTATGATTGCCTCGTTCTGCGTGGGTGCATTTATTTACCCAATTTACGCCTGCTGGGTGTGGGGCGGCGGATGGCTTGCCGCGCTAGGTCAGACCTTCGGCCTTGGCCATGGTCATGTTGACTTCGCGGGTAGCTCAGTGGTGCATCTCACCGGAGGCGTGCTTGGGTTTGTAGGCGCAGCGATGCTCGGTCCTCGGTATGGTAAATATAACTTTGATAAAACAGCCAACCCAATCCCGGCACACAATCTTGCCATGGGATTTTTGGGCACCTTTATTTTGGCCTTTGGATGGTTCGGTTTTAACGCCGGGTCCACACTTTCTGCCACCGATGCGCAGATTGGCATTATTGCCACCAACACCATGCTCTCCTCTGCCGCAGGAGCAGTCATGGCCACATTCGTCACCAGTCTTGCCTTTAAAAAGCCTGATCCTTCCTTTATGTGCAACGGCATGCTAGCTGGTCTCGTGGGTATCACCGGCAGTTGTGCCTTTGTGGATGCCTGGGCGGCGGTAGTCATTGGCAGTATTTCTGGATGCTTAGTTGTGGGCGCCGCACTCTTTGTCGAGCGCAAAGTTCGAGTAGACGACCCCTGCGGAGCCATCGCCGTGCATGGAGTTTGCGGCATCTGGGGAGTCTTGGCGGTTGGCCTTTTTGCCAATGGCACGTATGGCGACGGCTGGAACGGGGTTGAGGGCAATGTTACCGGCTTGCTCTACAACGGAGACACAACCCAGCTTGCCGCGCAAGCGATCGGCGCAGGGTCTTGTATCTTAGCGGTCGGGTTTATGGCGTTTGTAGTATACGGTTTGTGCCGAGTTACCATTGGTCTCCGGTCCGACATTCGTGATGAGATCGCTGGACTTGATGCAGCAGAGCTTGGGGCTCTTGGTTATCAGCCCGATCTGAATCCCGATCCGCACTAGCGCCTTTCCCCGGCGATCCTGATCCCGCTAGACTCGGCCACCATGCTGGCTTGCATGTTGCTGGGGGCTGCCTAGATTAGATGTCTTATGACAAATCTGGCACAAGCCATCGACGACGACATCAAATCAGCAATGCGCGCCAAAGAAGCTGATAAATTATCCACTCTGCGCCTGCTGAAGGCAGCCGTGAAGAATGCGGCGATTGAAAAAGGCGGGGCTGATTACGTGCTCGAAGACACCGCGGTCATCAGCGTCATTCGTAAACTCATCAAACAGAGAGAAGACTCCATTGAGGCATTCACGAAAGGAAATCGTCCAGAGCAAGCGGCCAAGGAACAGGCCGAGATCGAGTTTCTTAATGCTTACCTTCCGCAAGCACTATCCGACGGGGAACTTGATGCCCTCATCGAAGCGGCGAAAAGCGAGCTTGGAGCGACCGACAAAAAAATGATGGGCGCAGTCATCAAGCACGTCAACGAGGCCGCAGCCGGTCGCGCTGAAGGCAAGCGAATCAGCCAACGGGTCCAGCAGCAGCTTTCCTAGCCGCAGGTGACTCGCCAGCGCTTTCCTTTTGCATGATTTCCGTCATTCTTGTCGCTGCCGGTTCAGGACGTCGTATGGGCTTTGACAAGGTCTCGGCGTCTCTTCTAGGCAAACCGGTTTATCAGCACAGCTTAGAAACCTTTTTGAGCCACGAAGATGTTTCTGAAGTCATTGTTTTGACGCGTTCGGAGAAACTTGCAGAAAGGCAAGAAGAGCTCGAGCACTATCAAGAATGCCGCGCATTGGTGGGCGGGCCGGAGCGAGCGCATTCGGTGCTGATCGGTCTTGAATCCGCCCAACCCCAAAACGAGTGGGTTGCGGTGCACGATGCCGCGCGGCCGTTGCTCCGTATCGAATCGCTTGAGTTGGCGTGGAAAGCTGCCAAAAAACACGGGGCGGCTTCCTTGGCCAGCCCGGTGACCGATACCCTCAAGCAGGCTGATGAGCATGGTCATCTCGGAGTTACCATCCCACGCGAGCATCTGTGGGCCATGCAAACACCACAAATTGCTCGCCGCCAGGAGCTTCTGACAGCTTATCGCGAAGCTCTGAAGCGCGGGGATCTGCCGACCGACGAATCCTCCGCCTTGCTCGTGCTCGGAATCCGCACCAAGGCGGTTGCGCATGCTCACCCCAACTGGAAGCTCACCTATCCCCATGACCTTAAATTGGCGGAGGCCTGGTTAGGTTTATGAAAATTCATCACGCTCTCAGCACCTTCGCCAATGGTGCACGGCTGGTCACTGCTCAGGTTTCAACAGCGGAAAGTGTCTCGGCCGGGATTTGGCTCACGGTCGGAGGACGCCATGAACCGGACGCCTTGTCCGGTTGCTTTCATTTTCTGGAGCATATGGTCTTTAAGGGCACGAAAAAGCGCTCGGCGCTTCGGATCTCTGCGGATATTGAAGATGTGGGTGGCTCGATCAATGCCTTTACTGCGGAAGACCACACCTGCTTTTACGCGCACGCTACGGTGAAGCATTTGCCCCGTTTACTGGATGTGCTTTTTGATATGCTGCGCAACCCAAAGCTTGATCCGAAGGAGGTAATCAAGGAACGCGAGGTGATTTTGGAAGAAATCACCAGCGTGATGGAGCAGCCCGCCCATCGGGTTACCGAGATTTTGAATGGCATGATGTATCCCCGGCATCCGCTTGGACGTCCTATCACCGGAACCAAAGATTCGGTCAGCACCATCGACCGAAGCGACTTGCAGAATTTTCTTGAAAGCTTTTTTCAAGCGGGCAACATGGTCATCGCAGTTACCGGGCCTCTCGACCATTCGACGATTCGAGACCTAGTCACTCCCTACCTCCGGCAATTGCCCCGGGGCAAACGACCTCGCCGCCGGCTTTGGCAAAGTCAGCAGAAGCATGGCAGCGCTCTTGTTGTGCCGCAGCAGGGCGAACAGGCACATTTGGCAATGGGCTTTCACACCTGTGGGCGCCATCATCCGGACCACTTTGCCCTGCGAGTTTTGAGTGTGGCCCTTGGGGAGATCATGGCTTCCCGCCTTTTCCAAAAGTTGCGTGAGCGTCGCGCTTTCTGTTATCACATCCATTCCTCCGTGGAAACAGGTGAGGAGACAGGCAACCTGGTCATTCAAGCTGCGCTTCATCCGCGAAAACTTCATTCCGCCATTGAACTCATTTGGCATGAACTCAATGATCTAGCTGTCCGGCCTATGTCTGCTAAAGAGCTTAGTCGTGCCAAGGAATATATTTGCGGGCAAAATATTCTCAATCTTGAGGGTAGCAAGAACCAAATGTATTGGATCGGGGAATGCCTTTGTGAATATGGAAAAGTTCTCGACCCCGAGGAGGTCGAAAAAGAATTTCGCGCGGTCACGCAGGACCGTGTTTTGAGACTTTCTCAGCAAATTTTTCAGGCACACAATTTGAACACAGCGCTCCTTGTCCCTGAACAGGATTTTCCGTTGGCGCAATCGCTTGTTTCCCTGAATCCCACCCTCTACGGGTATTTGACGAAGCAAACCAGTTCTGTCGCCCCTGCCTAATTTTTTCTTTTTCTTATGAGTGAATTCTACGCTTTAATCGTCAATGCCGGAAGTTCCTCTTTAAAGCTGGCGGTGATCAATGCTCATTCTGGTCAACAAGAGTTCAGTGTTTTAGCGCAAAGGATCGGCACTGAAGAAGCGGTTCTCGATATCGCGTTCGCGGATCAAAAACTCTCTTTGGCCTGTCCGCAAGCCTCCGTTGCTGGTGCCCTGCAAGAGGCTTGGAACGTTTATGAGCAGCAAGATGATCTTCCTATGATTCAGGCGGTCGGCCATCGCGTCGTGCACGGCGGTGAGCTTTTTCAGGAAAGTATACTGATTGATCATCAAGTTCTGCTCGGCATTGAAGAGTGCAGTGCACTAGCTCCTCTCCATAATCCAGCCAACCTGGACGGCATTCAAGCCTCCTTAAGTCTCCTCCCCTCAATCCCGCACGTGGCCGTGTTTGACACAGCATTCCACCACACCATGAAGCCACACGCTTATCTCTACGCGGTGCCCTATGCATGGTATCAGGAGCATGCGGTGCGCCGATATGGCTTCCACGGTTCGAGCCATCGCTACGTCGCCGAAGAGTGTGCAAAGCGTCTCCAGCGTGATGATCTTCAACTTCTCACTGCACACCTTGGCAACGGCTGCAGCGCTTGTGCCATTCGAGCCGGTCAGAGCGTGGATACAACCATGGGCCTCACTCCATTAGAGGGGTTGATGATGGGCACCCGATCCGGTGACGTGGATCCCCAGCTTCACTCCATGCTCGCCCAACGGACAGGCTGGACTCTGGACAAAATCACATCCGATCTTACTAAAAAAAGTGGTCTCCTCGGTGTCTCAGGCATCAGCAACGATATGCGCAGCCTCAGCGAGGCTCGGGAAAGAGGCTCAACCCAGGCAAGCCTGGCCATCGACCTTTTTTGTTATCGCGTAGCCAAAGGTTTGTTGGGAATTAGCGCATCACTCGACCGAGTCGACGCCGTGGTCTTCACTGGGGGCATTGGGGAAAACTCACCGGACGTGCGCAGTCGTGTTGTGTCGCACCTTAAGGTTCTCGGCGCAGAAATTTCTTCTGGGACCAATGAGGTGCACGGTCGGAACAGCCAAGGAAACTTATCGCCGGAATCAACGCAAGGACCCGCCATCATGGTCATTCCGACCAACGAGGAACTGATGATTGCTCGTGAAACCCTGGCTTCTGTGGTCAGCTCCTTGTGAACGCAAAAAACATTGTTACCGCCTGCGTCGTCCGCCCCGTAACATACTAAAGACAAAAACCAAAATCACCGCTCCGGCTAGCGCGGTGATAAATTGACCCGCCGCACCTAAAGCCTGAACATTTAATGCTCTGAAGACGGCTCCTCCAATAATCGCCCCCAGGATCCCGATTAGGATATTTCCCAAGACCCCAAAACCACCGCCACGCACAATGACACCAGCCAACCAACCAGCCACGCCGCCGATAATTAAAAAGATGATAAAGTCTCCAATCATAACGTCTATTGAAGCAAACATTTTGCGAAAAGCCAAGAGGCAAAGTGCTAGCGCTTTCACATTACTCGAACTGTTGGTCACTGTGGCGATTGTCTCGGTGTTGTTAGGTTTTGCACATTCCGCATTTTCGCTCGCGCAACAACGAGCTGGAGCGCTTCAAGGAGCTAGTATCTTGCGCCAGACCGGAGCAGCCACGATTCTTTATGCCGCAGAAAATAACGGTCGTTTGCCCGGCCCCATGTGGCCTGGGCAGATCCCCATTTATGACTCATCTCGTCCGGGACGTTTGGTGGTTGATCTGGCTCCTTACTTGACCATTCAGGAAAGCGCCACGCCGTTCTTGGTGGATTCGTTTGTCCCGCAACTTCTGAAAAACCGACTGGAGACTTTGGTTGCCGAGCCTCGGGTATTTGTATTGCGCACGCAACTCGCCGATGGCCAACAACCCTTTGGGGCCTTGCCAGGAGCAGATGGATCAGAGCCCCTACCGCTAGCTGGCCTTTCCAACCCGGGGCAAACATGGATGCTCAGTGATGCTGACCAGCAGCATCCTTTTGTAGTAGGTCGCCCATGGCAGACCTCCACGATTCCAAGCCCCGTGGCACCGAACAGCACCCGCAATGTTTTGTTTTTTGATGGACGCGTGGAAAGCGTGGGCGAAGAGTTTGACTGGGAAGGATGATCGTGTTTGCCCTAGAGGCGGTATCTCGCAACCGGCAAAAAGCAGGGACACCAACCTTCCCCTCGTGCGAAGTCGGCGCCTGTGATCAGACCTGGGCGAGATTCTGATGCCGAATATCTCGTCCCTCCACGAGAAAAACCGCATCTTGAGCAATCGACTTGGAAAGATCACCAATTCGCTCAAGGTGTCCTGCGATAAAGATCAGCTGCACATGCTCCCATGTCCGGTTAGGATCGACCGAAATTCTATTCGTTAATTGCTCGGCTACAAGGCGGTTCATCTCATCGAGATGTCTATCACGCGCGACAACTTCAATCGCATCATCGGCTTGTCGATGGATCTGAACCTGCAAAGCATCTTTCAGCATTGTTCCCGCATAAGTAAAGAGCGGCTCAATGATTGCAGTTTCTTTGAGAGTCGGTCGCTCCAGAAGTTTTCTGGCCTTACGAGCGATATTGACGCACTGATCCGCAATCCGTTCGAGGTGCTGCGATAGTTTCATCTGCGCAATAACAACTCGCAAATCAGACGCAACCGGCTGAAAAAAGGTGAGAAGTTGCACGCCAGATTCATCAATTCTGATTTCCAATTGATCGATCTCGTAGTCACCCGCGATCACATTGTTGCAGGAGTCTAAGTGGCGCTCCATGAAGCCTTTTTGTGCGGAATCGAGGGCACGCTCTGTCAAACTTGCCATGAGCAAGCTCTGGTCGCGAAGATTATCGAGTGCTTCATCAAATGATCCTAAAATGTGTCGTTCCATAAAATAGAGGGAGAATGTGTGGTTGGGGAAGAATGATGGTGTTACGACCAAACCGTTCGTTCTAACCCTTGAAACGACCGGGATGTCGCATGCGTATAAACAGCGATTCCGGATGGACTCAAGCGAATTTTGAATTAAGACGGAATTGTTACAATAGCCCAAATATCCGTTTCGTGCAAATGCCCCGCTTAACTCCGCTTAGATGCTTGCCATGCGCGATAAGCAAGGCTGATCTTATCTCCTAACGTGGTATGAGCTCTTTGGCTCAACACATTGTAGTCGCGCTTTTCAACGTCGTCTAAAATTCCTGCGTAGACATGGCGCATAAGCCATACCGTGAACTGAGAGCCATCTTGAGAAAGCCACGCGATTCCTTGTTCGGAACGCACATAGTAGTCTCGCGCCCTTGCGATCTGAAATTGCAGCAAGGACTTCAGCTTGTCAGAAGGTTCAACCCCGCCCAAGTCTGCGAGTGTGACTCCATACTCCTTGAGCTCTGCAGCAGGCAAATATACTCGGTCTCGAGCAAAATCTTCCCCAACATCACGGATAATATTCGTCAGCTGCATTGCCAAACCTAGGTCAATGGCCCGTTCGATCCCCTCGTCATTCCTTAGCTCGAAGACTCGACTCATAATGAGTCCCACCACCGACGCCACGTAATAACAGTAGGTTCGCAATGCATTCCAATCCGGGATTCGCACCTCGTCCAAGTCCATTCGAACTCCTCGGATGAGATCAAGAAACAGGCCTTTTTCGATGGAGTAGTTTTGAACTGCCCATGCAAAAATAGGAGCGAATGCCGGAGTCTCGACAGATTTTCCCATCACGGCTTCATCCACAAAGCGTTCCAAACCCTCAAGAGCAGTCTCGATGCCTTGGCCTGAGGCCTCGCTTTGATCCACCAAATCATCAGCATATCGACAAAATGCATAAATCCCAAAGGCCGCGAGCTTCTTTTCTTTCGGCAAAGGAAATGAGCAGAAGTAGAAGCTTTTCGCATGCTGCCGAGTGCTTTTGAGGCAGTAGCGAGCGCTGTCCTTCCAAAGTTGAGAGTCTTTTTGGATTGACGTCACTTGACCTCGCCTTGCAACGCAAGTCCCTCATCCCAATGCAAATCGCGAGCCGGGAGAGCGACCTTTAGCCCACACTCTTTGGCGATTTCGAGTATGCGCAGCAATATATTTTCTCTAGCTAGCAGCTCTTTTGCCCAATCTGGTGCTTGAACAAAGATATAGAGCATGACTGCCACACCACTCTCATCAAAATCGTTCACCACAATATGATTATTGATCTTCGCCGTCTCGGGATGATCCGTGACCATGGTGCGAACTTTTTCAACGAACTCGCTCAATTGTTCCTTCGTGGAGTCATAACGAAACCGGATGGTTGTGCGAATTCTTCTCACCTTTCTCATCCCCATGTTGTCGATCGGTTTGACCGCGAGTTCTGAGTTGGGGACAGAAATCACGGAGTTATAAAAAGTTCGAATTCGCGTGCTACGGAATCCAATATCTTCAACCGTGCCTTCCTCGGAGCCGATTTTGATCCAATGGCCGACCTGAAACGGGCGATCCACCAGAATCATGACCGACCCAAAAAAGTTCGCCAAGGTATCCCTAGCCGCAAGAGCCACTGCTAAACCGCCTACGCCTAAACCCGCCAACAATGACAAAACCTCCACCCCGAGGTTCTGCAAGGCGACTAAGCCACCCACCAGCACGACCAAAATCTTCGTGGTTCGCGAGACCAGCATAAACAGTTGTTGATCTAGCGTGGTGATACCTTTGCCACGACGCCGAATCTCCTCCATCCCCCCAATCATAAATTCCGCGAGTCGGTATGCCAGCCAAACCAGGGCAAAGAAAAAGAGTAAGCGTAGGGAAACCGTCAACACGGTCAGTGGCACACCGTGAAAACTCAGCGCTCGAATGCTGAGGAACCAAAAACCGCATGCCGCCATTAAGGACAGAGGGGAGGTGATGCAGGACACCAGCCGTTGGTCCCAATCGACAGCGGTTTTTCCAGCTCCCCAGTGCACCAATCTCAGAAGAGCACGCACCAGAGTCCGAATAGTGACTCCCAGCGCCAAAACCACTGTCAAGCCAACCCATTGCCACAATTCCAGGCCAAGCACCTGAACAAAGGCCCAGCCAGGAAAATGAGCCTCAAAACTTTGCTGTGCCAAAAGGGCTCCTCCGTCGGTGCCCTCCAAATAAGGCAAATGCCGGACGTCACGATAAAAATCTCGTGCTTTAGCGACCGTCTCTGGCGTAAAAACAAAGTCTCCCTCGCGATCGCCCTCAGGAATCCGTCCGATGCGCAAGTATGTATTAGGGATTTGGTAAAGCCGTCGAGCAGTGTCTGAGCCATCCGGAATTGCATCAAAGTCGATAACAAGCCTTCGATCCAGAATCTCCTTCAACATCATGGCCACCAACTCGCCTTCCTCCTCACGGTTGACGATGGGAATTAAGTTGAGATCCAAGCACAGCACCGCATCAATGATGCGGGCGCGAAGAAATGGTGACTCCTCCTCCACGCCTCTGCGGTAATCCTCCATAGCTTGAACAAAAGTCCGGAGCGTTTGCCTTGGTGAATCAAACCGAATTTCCTGCTCGTCGGTCTCGGAAGGCTCAACAGAATCGATCTGAGTTTGTCTTTCGTCCGCCGCTGCTGCAGCAACCACACCTTCGTGATCTCTTAATTGCGATTCACTTACCTGCGCCGAAGCCAGGTCGACCAGCATAAGGCAGGGGATAAGTGCAAAAGAGAAGAGTCGAAAATTTGTCATGAGAAAAAAGCGTTAGCCAGTGAAGTAATCGGCTCCTATTTACTTGACGCTCGACCCTTGGCAAGTGTCGGCATAAGCCAGGACCATTATGAAGCGGGTGTCTTTATGTCATCCAAAACTGCTGCAATCACCGCGTCCAGATCTAAGGATGATGTGTCGATGACCCGTGCGTCTGCCGCATGCTGTAGAGGGGAATTCATTCTTTGGGAGTCCAACTGATCACGCGCCTCAATAGCATCATCGGCAACTCCTTGACTGTGCCGTCGAGCCATGCGCACGTCTGGCGATGCGTCTAGATAGAATTTGTAAGGAGTGTTGGGGAACACCACCGATCCAATATCGCGCCCTTCCATTACCAACGACCCAAAACGTATCGCATTTCGTTGCAGCTCCACCAAAATGGAGCGCACCCCAGGAAGCTGTGCCAAGCGCGATACATTGGCTAACACGACCGGAGCATTGGCCACGGTCTCCGCTGCCACTCCATCCACCGCGAAGCGGCTAATTAACCCATCGAGCTGATGCTCAAGCTTCGTCTCAAGCAGAGCTTCGCTCACCAATTGATCGTGAGCCAAATCCAGTCCACGGTCGCAAGCCCACCAAGTCACCGCTCGGTACATGAGTCCGGTGTTTACGTAGACATACCCCAGCTTGTGAGCGACCCCTCGTGCCACGCTACTTTTGCCTGAGGCAGCCGGGCCATCAATTGCTATAACCACCTCTGCCATCTCAGAGCCTCTCCTCGCTCAACCCTTCAGTCGAAACAGAAATGTCACGCACATCCGTTATTACAGATGTCGTCTGCATTGGGCTCCGACGCGTCCTAACCAGGTCCGATAAGGTTTCGATAAAGCCGGGATAGGAAGTGTTGATGCACTCTACATCCCGGATTACCGTATCGCCCTCAGCAAACAGGCCCGCTATGGCGAACGCCATAGCGATACGATGGTCTCCATGACTCTCAAGTTTTGCACCTTGCAAAGGTAATCCACCGCGGATGATCATTCCATCCTGGGTTTCCTGCACGCTAACTCCCATGGCTCGCAGATTCTTCGCCAGAACCGCGATCCGGTCGGTCTCCTTAACACGAAGTTCTTCCGCATCACGTATAATGGTATCGCCCTGGGCCAAAGCGCCCGCGACCGCCAGAATTGGTAGTTCATCAATCAGCCGAGGGATCTCGTTATCTTCAATGATGAATTCACGTCGCTCGGTCCCTAAGGAATCTTCGCCAACTGTTGGCACGTCGCGAAACTCTTTCTTTTGCATAATGCCAATGGTGGTCCCTTGCAGTTGACTCCCTCGGACTTCAATACGCCCGAGCCGTTCGCCTTGCCCATCCATCGCAGTTTCCTCCACGGTCTCTCGAATGTTGGCTCCCATTCTTAACAAAACGGAGACAAGACCCGTTCGGGTTGGGTTTAGACCGACTCCGGTTACGATCAAATGCGAACCCGGCTGACACGCTGCCGCAACAATCCAAAAGGCCGCACTTGAGATGTCTCCAGGCACATGGAAATCTCGGGCTTCAGGAACTTGCCCGCCCCGAAGGGCACAACCTCCTTCGAACTCGTGCACCGGCACCTGGAAGTAGCCCAGCATTCTTTCGGTGTGATCCCTACTTTTTGCCGGTTCGTACACTACAGTACGACCGGGAGTCATTAGCCCGGCCAACAAGACGCAGCTTTTGATTTGCGCACTCGCCACCGGGCTGTGATATTCGATTGGATTCAGCCCAGCTCCCTGGATGCTGAGAGGTGCGGTGATGCGGTTTTTCCCCTCGACCATCTGCTCCTGTCCTTCAATCTTCGCACCCATCAACCGCAAGGGCTCGATGATTCGTCCCATGGGACGTCGACTTAAGGAAGCGTCGCCAACTAAACGCACTTCGACCGGAAGCGCGGCCAGAATGCCTGCGAAAAGTCGCATGGTTGTGCCCGAGTTTCCGCAGTCGATTTCCGGCTTGCTTGGCGGCTCAAAAACTCCTTTTTTTCCATACACCGTCAAGGTGGTCGGATCATCGGCATCGATGTCGACACGAATTCCTAGGGTTTTCACCGCGTCAACCGTTGCCAAACAATCTTCACTGTTCAAAAACCCTGTGATCTTGCAAGGCCCATTGCTGAGTGCGGCGATCAGAACCGCGCGGTGCGACATACTTTTATCTCCCGGCACCTGCAACTCTGCCACTATATGGGGCGCACGCCGAACACGAATCTCACTCATCATAATCTCATAGTGGCACTACCTCGCTTGCTCAAGATATGCGATCAACTTTTGTTCAAACTCCGGCTCGAGCATTCGAGAAAATTCCAGAAGCTCCGCTCGCAATCCCTCCAACAAAGCACGAAGCGACTCACGGTTTTCAATTAAAATTTCCGCCCACATTGGGCCAGGACCCGAGGCGACCCGTGTGGAATCTCGCCAACCACGCCCAGCGAGTGCCAGAGTATCAGGGTGGTCTCTCACCACGAGCGACACCAAAGCCGAGGCCAGAGCGTGAGGCAAGTGACTCACACAACACACCGCAGCATCATGTTCCTCGGGGCTCATCTCACGGAGGCGGCATCCCACCGTCCTCCAAAAATCTCCGACTACTTGTAGCAAATCCTTGTTTGTCTTGGAGCTTGGAGTCAAAATACAAAGCGAGTCCTCAAACAAGTCCGCCCGCGCCGCGCTCAGTCCCTCTTGTTCGGTGCCGGCCATGGGATGAGACCCCACAAAAAACCAGCTCTCATCCTCCGCCAGAGCGTCCATCGCTTGGGTTAAAGCGAGCCGTACACTGCCCACATCCGTCACAATTGCTCCGGAACGCAATTGGGGGCGCACCCCCTCCACGAGCTCCGGCATGACTCCGACCGGCGTGCAAAGCACCACCAAATCAGCTCCTTGAACAGCCTCGCCAAGATTGTTGGACACTGCATCGGCCACCCCCAGGCTCATGGCTTCAGCCAAAACCGATGGGTTTCTGCCATACACCACCACCTGCTTCGCGACCTTGAGTTCGCGGCAGCGCCATGCCAAGGAGCCTCCTAAGGCTCCTGGGCCTATAATGGTGATTTGTTCAAAAAACGGCATTTCGAAATTAGCTCCCTCGCTTCAAGCCAAATAAAGCAAAAAGGGTGCGCAGAATGCCCTCAGAATGCCCCTGCTGCAAATGAAAAAACAACTAATGAACTAGGCCGACGCTCACCTAGTTCGCCATTCCTAAGGCACGCTGACGATAATGCTCATCAGGCCGACCCGCAATCCGCTCAACTTCTTGAGGGGGCAAAAACCTGGGCCCTCCGCAGGCCGCGGCACCCAGAAAGATTCCCGCAGCCTTTTCCGCCATGAAGGTCGCTGCCAAGACGCCTGCGGCGGTTGAACCCAAAGCGATCAGGCCATGATTTTCAAGCAAAATCACCCGTGGTGGTCTTTGATAGTCCTCAATAAACTGCAAGACCTTGGACCGAATCACACGTGCCAAGGTCAAGCCAGGATCACAATACGGCACTAAAACCGAGGCAACCCCGCAGCACACAATTTCATCTGGGAAAAGTCGCCTTTGTGCGAACTCCTCAGCACGCGGCGAGCATAGCACGCCATTCACACGGACCGGATGGGTGTGCCCGACAAACTGCACGTCGGGTAGTGTCAAAAGCCAGGCGTGGAACAAAGCCTCAACCGATGGTTTGGGCGCATTTTCTTCGACCCGAGCGTCTAACAAAGCTTGGTCCGTTTCTTCATGAGATAGCTGGCTGGTTCCTTCGACCAGCTTTACGAGATCGGATTGACGACAGCTCACCACTTGCTCTGCCTGCAACTGACCAAGCGTGCTTCCGCTTGCTTTCACCAAAAACTTGTCCGACGGGGTTGCGACCGAGGTGTTTCCTTCCCCAAGAATAGCGAGTGCGCGGGCCTCCTGCCCAAGCTGATGGGAGAGATCCAGAAGTGCTTGTAAATGATTCACCTTATCTCATTAGGATAGCTCGGGGCTTTGACAAGCGTTTTTGCCTGTCTCGAACAAATCATTCCTTAAAGCCCACGAACCCTCAGGTTCGCCAGGCTCGCGGCTCGCGCTTCGTCCGGGTTAGAAAGCTTACGGGGAGCTTGATAACCTTGCTCATCAACCTCGACCGCCCCATAGCCAAGAGCCCGAAAACGCGGCAGCAGATCAGACTTCATCCTCAGAAGTCGGCTAACTTCATCCGCTCCGACCTGCAAGAGAGCTTCAGGCAGGCGGGGCGGGGCGTGACTATGACGCACACGCCTCAGTGCAAACCCGGCTTCACGCAAAATTTCTTCGCCTTGCTCTACCATACCTAGAGCGTGCGAGGTGACCGGCACCCCCTGAAGTATCCGCGAACTCAAACACGGTTGGGCGTGATGGTCCGCGGTGGGCAGCTGAAGACTTTGGGACAACAACCGGATCTCTTGCTTACTCAAGTTCGCCTCACGAAGCGGTGCCAGGACCTGGAGCTGACGCGCCGCTTCTGATCCCGGACGGATCATCCTTTGATCATCCGCGTTCTCGCCATAGGCCAACCTGACGTAGCCTTGCCGTTGCGCCTGATTCTCCATCACCGAAAACAACTCGGCTTTACAAAAAAAACATCGATCCATCCTGTTCTCGACATACCGAGGGTCGGCGAGCTCGTGGGTCTCCACGACTTGCAACGGCCATCCTCGTTCTTGAGCAAGAGCCTGCGCGTCGGCTAAAGCACGACGTGGCAAGCTGGGGCTATCCGCGATCAGCCCTTGAAACTGTTCCGCCGACAAACACTCTGCCGCCGCGGCCATTAAGTAGGCACTATCCACACCCCCAGAATACGCGATCAGCAAAGGCGCATGCTCCTGAAGAATCGTGTAAAGGCGCTGTTGTTTTTTCAGGATTGTCTCAGATAGCAGCAGAGCCATAAGCATCGTCAAAATCACCTCTCTCTGAAACAACAAGAGGCAAACCCGGGCATCACCGGGAAATATCGTGCTGCCCCAACAACTGGAATCCTACACTGCAAAGAACGGAACACGCACAATCATCGTCGTCCACGTGCACTGCTAAGGCAGCTTTGCCATGTGGACGTGTTAGGAGAGGATAGCTAAAGTGAATATTGACTTCGGCTTGCAGCAGCATGGCCAGCAGCCGTCCCAATTCTTCCGCACTTTCGGTCAGCTCAACCACCAACACATCAATAATTGCGTAGGCGATTCCGTGATCTTCAAAAAGTTGCTCGACCAGATCTGGGTCGTTCACAATAATGCGCACAATCGAAGAATCGGCAGAATCTTGAACTGTGAGAGCCAAAACCTCCGCTGTGTTCTCATTTAACAAGCGAACTACGTCCAGTAAGGCTCCGACTTTGTTTTCTAAAAATACGGAGAATTGCTTCACCCGTGGGCCATCCATAGATTCTGTGGTTGAAGGCTGGTGCTGCATCATCATTCTATTCTCAAACTGGAGGAAAAGTCGGTCCTTGCCAAATAGGTTTTCACTTAAAGATTACTAAGATGGTGGCGGCCGAAACACCGCCCTCCAGTTGTTGAAGCTCCAAAGTGTAGGTATCGGTCGACTTGGGTTCAAAAGGCATTGCCACCCGGGCATAGCCGGCCTCAATCTGGCTCGTCGCTGTGGCTACTTCTTGGCCCTCCCCGTCGCGCAGTCGTAGGCTTAGCTGCACCTCAGGATGGGCGGCCACCGCGAGTAAAACATACACGTTTCCTCCCAACAAAACCATGGGCAACTGCTTCACCAAACCAGGCTCGGTCTGTATTGACCAAAATCCTTCTCTCAATCGAAGTCCCTGGTTTTGCAATGCTCCAGCGAAAACAAAGGCGGTGCGTCGGCTTTTTTCGATCGTCTCGCTCGCCACAGCAGTAGTAGTGGTCCCGGTTTCAGCTGGGACTTGGGCATAACCCAATGCTGCGACCCAAAATAGCCCTGAGCTGACGAGTGATATACCTTTGAGCATATCTTCACTTAACGAGTCGCGTTAGGAGAAAGCAACCTTTCATAGATAGTTAGAGTGTTTTTCGCGACCTGACTCCAAGCGAAGTGTTCCACAACGCGTTTTCTCCCCGCTTCACCCATCCGCGCTCGCAAATCGCCATCCTTCATCAAACGATTCACTGCCACAGCTAGGTCCTGAGCAAACTGCCCGGGTTCCTCAGGCTCGTAGGGCGGTTCGGTCTGTTGCTGAACTTCCACCAGCAATCCCGTTTCCTCATCGACCACCACCTCGGGAATCCCCCCAACAGCGGACGCAACGACCGGCGTTCCACAGGCCATTGCTTCCAGATTGATTATCCCGAATGGCTCATAAATACTTGGGCAAATAAACACCGAAGCGTGACTGTACAGAGCAATCTTACTCGGATTATCCAGCATTTGTGGAATCCAATGGATGCCTGCGCGCAAAGCTTGGGCCTCGGCCACCGCCTGCTTCATTTCCTGGTCAATCTCCGGAGTGTCCGGGGCACCCGCGCAGAGTACCACGTGAAAACCTGGGTCCATGGATTGAATCGCCTTCACCAAATGCACGATGCCCTTTTGGCGAGTGATTCGACCAACAAACAAAACAAAAGGCTCGTCGACCGGAATCCCTAGCGCCGCAAGCACTGAGGGATTCTCAATCCTTTGATATTCATCGAGATCGATTCCGTTATGAACAACGTGGAGTTTTGTCGGGTCCACGTCGAAGAGCTTTTCCACATCAGCTTTGGCCCCTTTCGAGACAGCAATGACTGCGTCGGCCATTTCGATTGCTGTCTTTTCAAGCCAGCATGTAAAGTCATAACCACCACCCAATTGTTCTCGCTTCCAAGGTCGCAGCGGTTCCAAAGAATGCACCGTAAGCACCATGGGCAAACCGTAGTTAAGTTTGGCCACGATCCCCGCCCAGTGGGCATACCAGGTGTGCACATGCACTAAATCGGTTTCTAACCCGGCCTGATTCATTTGGAGCCCGACGTCGAGCGCTTCAAAGACACTCGCCAAAGCTCCGGGCGTTGCCGAAGCACCCTCAGGCAAGGTGCGGGCGCCATAGCCGCGCACTGTTCCAGGGCCACCACCTTCTATCAGCTGCCCCTGAGCTGTTGCCGGACCAAAGTAGCGCGTTTCGACATCAGCGAGCTTTGCCATCTCGCGACTCAAATACTGAATGTGGACGCCTGCGCCCCCATAAATGGCCGGGGGAAACTCTTTTGTGAAATAACAAATCTTCATGGCGCAACGGTCCAGCAGCGAAACCCAATTATATTGGATCCTCAAACGTCAGCAGTTCCTGGATGATCTTGTCGCGTTCTTCATCCAAGGAGCCCGTAAACACCGGACGTTGTGCTCGCTGATACCAATATGCTGCATTGGACGCATCACCCTCCTTACGGTGGAGATAGGCGTGCACCCAATCACCCTCACGAGAACTGGCCTCTTGTGCGAGTTTGTGCGCATTTTCCCAGTCATCTGAGAAGTCCGCCCACAATGCCTGCAAAGGCAAACCCATAGTAGCCGGGGGAGCCTCCTTGCGAGAGGCCCCCTCCAAAAATGACTCCAACGTCACCGCTTAAGGAACCAAAAGAACGTTATCGCTATAAGGATCATTCACCTCTGTGCCTGGCGGGAACCCGCGCACATCGATAAAGCCTGCGCCCGGGTTGTGTGGGCTGCTGATAAATCCAGGACGACCGGGCACCGGGACTCCATACCGACGGCTTTCTGGTGCTGTGGGTGCTGCGGCTGCAGGTTCGGTGGCGGTAGGGCTGGCCGGAGCAACACTCTGCGTTGCAGGTGGTGTCATGGCAGCACCGACCTCAGCCCGGGCTTCAACACCCGTGCCCTCGACAGGAGCGTTTGACGTCATCGGGGCACTGACACTTGGCCCAGGCACCGCCGCACCTTGATATCCGAAGCGTGGTGGGCGCTCGGGTTCTGGTGGCGGAAAACAGCCGACCAATCCGATGCTGAAAGCAGTGGCCAACGGCAGCAGGCTCACTGGGGTGGGTAAAGAGAGATTGTTCATAGCAAACCTAGTATAAGTGAACTCTTGTGATTCGTGAAGCAAATTTTTTTAAGAAAGGCAAAACGACCGAACTTTTCTGAATTAGGCGGACTCATTTGTCTATCTGCCTAGTGCTTCTGGGAGCTAGCGCAAGCCGTTACAGGAGCGCAGGAGAGGCGGGAGCGGGAATCGAACCCGCGAATAGAGGTTTTGCAGACCTCGGCCTTACCACTTGGCTACCCCGCCATTTCCCAACCATGACCGTTTCGATGACCTAGTGCCACCATGGTTAGAGGAGAACTAAGCAACGCCACCTGCATTAAGTTGTCAATATTTTTCCCCATGGCTGTTGGGCTGTTGGTCCTGATTTCAAATACAGAGACCAATTACGGTTTATGCGTTTCGGCCAGTTTACAAATCATCCGTGAACTCCGTGCACCCACCGTTATGGCTTATTCTCGCAGCATCGCGGCTTTACCCGAGCCAGCGAGGCAAACGCTCGAAAATGTGGATCGAGGCAGGTATATCCCCTACGCCTTTGTGATGAATCCAGAAATGACCGAGTTAATCGCGCTGATCAAATACGAAGACATCAAAGCAGATAGCCGTAAAGTTTTTCGAGAAGTCAAAAAGACCATTCGCGCGTATTAACCTGCGAAACAAGGGCAGTGAATAGACTCGCTCGGGCACTCAAATCACTCGACGGCTTGTCGGTCGGTGGTACGATTGGTGGGGCTCTTAGTTACCAACACCACCGTTGTCAACAGCGCGCCCCGCAGCAGCGTGCAACAGCAAAACTGAGTCACGCACCGCTGTGGTTCAATTGATTTGGAACACTGTTTTGGTCTTGACCCTGGAGAGCAGTGGCCGAGTCAACAATGGTATCACCGAGATGAAAGAAGTTCAGCGTTGAGTTATCTCCAAGCACCGCAAAGAAGATGTCCTCCGAAGCCCTCAGCTGGGCGTTAATGATGTCCGGATTAGTGAGGCCGCATCGAGAAGATCTTGAACTGCATAGTGCTCATCGATCGGAATTACAATAGTGATCCCTTGCAGTGGACTTACTTAAAAAGCCGACAGCAGTATGGACAGCACTAGGGGGAAACGACATTCATTTATATAAGGCCCCTCGACAGGTCTCAGAGCGAATCAAGCTCTCAAATGCACCAAGTTTTTCCCGGTCATTTCTTCAGGTTGCTCCAACCCGAGCAGAGCCAAAATGGTCGGTGCTACGTCGGCCAGGATGCCGTTCTCACAACGGAACCGGTCTGCATCTTCTGCCACGTAAAGAAAATGAACCAAATTGGTGGTGTGCGCTGTGTTGGGCGATCCATCCGGGTTCCGCATTTGCTCACAGTTGCCGTGGTCAGCGGTCACCAAACAACGCCCCCCAAGTTCTAACGCTTTTTCGACCACAGCCTTAACGCCTGCATCAATAGTTTCCACCGCTTTAATGGCAGCCTGAAGATCCCCTGTGTGCCCTACCATATCCGGGTTGGCAAAATTAAGAATAATTAAGTCGTACTCCGGCAAAAGTCGTAAGGCTACGTCCATCACTTGCTGCGCGCTCATTTCCGGCTGCAAATCGTAAGTGGCAACCTTAGGCGAGGGAATAATTTCTCGGTCCTCACCAGGAAACGGAGCCTCAATTCCACCATTAAAAAAATAAGTCACGTGAGGATACTTTTCGGTCTCGGCCATGCGAAGCTGAGTCAATCCGGCGGAGCTCACCACCTCACTCAAGATTTTAGCCAGGCTTTGCGGAAGAAAGACCACGGGCACATCGTAGGTTTTGTCGTAGCGCGTTAGACAATAGTAATGCACTTGTGGACATTTCCCACGATCAAAACCATCGAACTTTACATCTAAAAAAGGCTGCGTCAGTTGGCGAGCCCGGTCGGAGCGAAAGTTAAAGCAGAGCACCACATCGTTATCCCGAATTCCGCGCTCCTCCTTCGGACCAAAAACCATTGCCGGCAAAAACTCGTCGGTGATATTTTCCGCATAGCACTGCTTGACCGCCGCTACTAAATCGTCTCCCGACTCTCGACCTTGCCCATGAACCATGGCGTTCCAGGCAAGCTCAGTTCGTTCCCAACGTTTGTCACGATCCATGGCATAGTACCGTCCGACTACGGTAGGGGTCTTAACCCCCAGAGAATGCAGCTTGCCCAAAATGCTCTCCAGGTAGCGTGCTCCCCCGGTGGGAGAAGTATCTCGCCCATCCGTGATCAAGTGAGCCAGAATGTGTTGCACACCCTGCTTTCGGGCTTCTTCAGCCAAAGCCACCAGATGATCGAGATGGCTGTGAACACCACCGTCGGACACAAGCCCCCACAAGTGAAGTCGGGTTGCGGACGCTTTTTCGAAAGCGTCTTTCAGTACCTCGTTTTGACCGAGTATCCCCTCGCGAATCGCCAAAGAAATGCGCGTTAAATCCTGGTAAACAATTCTCCCCGCTCCTAGATTGAGATGCCCCACTTCAGAGTTTCCCATCTGACCGTCCGGAAGCCCAACGTCTTCGCCAGAGGCACTCAGCCGAGATTGAGGATACTTTGCATAAAGCCCCTCATGAAAAGGAGTCTTGGCGAGCAGAGTTGCGTCTCCATTTGCTTCGGCGGCCGCAAGGCCCCCAGGGTTTTCAGCCCAACCATCACGGATAATCAGCACAAGCGGTTTCTTCATACTCATCTATCCAAAGCGCGGTGCACAAAAAGGCAACCTCGAAGTCGCTGAACAGAGGCCTTTTTGATGTTTTTTCTAGAACACGTCACTGAGCGTTTTGGTCTGAACCAAAACCTCTTCTGACATGTCGTTACGCCACCCCGTAGCTGTGCTCGGAGGGGACTAACGCAAAATGACCGGTTTCAAGCAGAACCGATGCCGTCTTGTAGAGCTTGAATTCGCATAGACCCAGCTGCTGAAACAAATCATCAATGGAGATCGGCGTGGTATAACAGCTCTGCCACAACATCTCTGCTACTGGGGCGAACTCATAGAGATCCGGCTCGTCCGGCCAATCCAAATTCAATTTCTGCCGTTGCAAGAGCGCGCTAGAATCGGGCAACTGTTCGACCAGCTCTTTAAATTCATCGCGATATTGCAAGCTGGTAATCAAAATATCGGTTCCATCGCGATTAATGCCCGTCGCTTGTGACTCGTCCTGCGGTGGTTCTTCGGTAATCGAGAAAGAAAAGGTTCCGGCCATATTTTCATGTAGTAGCAATTGAAAAAACGCCTCCTCACCCGAGAGGTTGTAGTATTGCCCACTCCGCAGTTTGCCCTCCTGAAAATAGAAAACCGCGATGGCCTCGTTGTTTTCGTTAAACACGGCCAGTTCCCCGGTCTGTGAAGAGTTCACAATGGTCTGATAGATCGTGATCAGATCAAAGTTCTGCAAACTCCCGCTCAATTCCAAGCAATGAGACTGCACGAATGCCACATCCGTAACCTGCACAAAACGCTGACTCAAGCGCTGCGCGATATAATAAAAAAAGCCCGGTATTCGCCTTATCAGCTCCGGAAAATCTTCTTTACGAAAACATTGCAAGCTGACTTGCTCGCATGTCCGTATGGCATTGCGCCGTGGACTGTCCGTCAGGAGGTCTAACTCGCCAAACATATCTCCTCTGGACAGATACGAAACGTCGGCGCGGTCAGAATAGCGTGGATCCTCATGAATTACCGCTACCGCACCTCGATTAATAATATAAAGAGCATCGCTTGGATCACCCGAGGAATAGATGGTGACTCCCTCGTCCAGGTGTTGAACTTTGCTCAACTCACCCAAAGCGCGCAGCTCGAGCGGCTTGAGAGAGGTGCAAAAGCTGAAGAAATCGCTATTGGACATTGAAGACAATAATAAGCAAAGGATGGACCGAAACGAAAATGTTTTTTAAAAAAAGAGCGTTTCACCGAGCCTTTCTCACGCAAAACGTTGATTACGAGCAATTAGCAGAGAAACAACACTGGCTAACATTGGTTTAATTGTCTTTCCTGCTTCCGCCCAGGGCTGATAGAACATTGGAGTTTTGCTCAATTCTGCAAGTCTTTCGAGCGACACGCCAAGCGCCAGGCCAAATCGACCGCCTGAAGCAAACTCTGAGTGCTAGCCGTCCCCTTCCAAGCCAAATCATACGCCGTGCCGTGACCAACCGAGGTGCGGACGATCGGAAGCCCAAGAGTCACATTGACCGCTTCTCCGAACCCCAGCAGCTTTAAAGGAATCAAGCCCTGATCATGATACATGCAGACATAAGCATCCGCATTTTGGCGATGTTTTTGCAAAAAAGCGGTGTCAGGAGAAAAAGGCCCGTCCAACTGATGGCCACGTTGCCGCGCTTCATCCATGGCAGGCCGGATAACAGATTCCTCTTCACCAAAGCCCATCAGTCCAGCCTCTCCAGCATGCGGGTTCAGGCCTAAAACAAGCAATTTGCCAGGCCGGCCCTTCCAAGCCTCCATGGCCTCAGCGGTTAGTTCGATTGTTTCCAACACACTCTCAACGTTAATCAATCGTGCCACTTCAGCAAGCCCGACATGGTCGGTCACAAAAGTGCAGGTCAGTTCCGGACACGTCAGCATCATGCAAAAACGCGTTGTTCCGGTGAGATCGGCCAAAGCTTCGGTATGCCCGGGATAAGTGATGCCAGCTGCTTGCCATGCCGATTTGTTGATCGGCCCTGTAACCAGACCAAGAACTCGCTTGTCTAAAGCGGCCCGAACCGCTTCTTCAAAGTACAAAAAACTCGCCCGCCCTCCTTCGGCTGAGACAATCCCTGGCCGTACTTGATCGAGCGAGGTCAACTCGTCAAAATCCACCAACATCTTGGATTGAAAATCTGAATCAGACTGACGGAAGGCCACAACATTCTCCGGCAGCACGCGGCCGGTGGCTTCCGCAACACGAGTCAAAGTTTTGGCGCTTCCGAAAATGACGACAGGTCGATCCGATTTTTCGAGCAACTCCAAGCACAGCTCCGGACCCACACCGGCGGGGTCACCCATCGACACCGCCAAGACCTTACTGGTCATAGTGGCTTAAACTGAGCGGGGCTTCCAAACCGCGCAGTTAAGGGCTGCAAAAATATGCCAAATGATAAAAATCCAGCTCAGCAGTCCGAAGGTGATGAGTCCCAATAAGGCCGCCATTCCCCAGAAGAAAGCCGCCACGATGAAAAAAAAGATCGCTGCCGCCAACCGACCTTGCAGCAGTTGACCAACTCCTGGAATGACAAAACTGACCAGAGCGGCTAAAACGTTACCAGCGGAACCTTGCATAATAATATTAACCATACAGGAGAAAGCACATTCGTCCAGCCTTGGTCAGCATGCTAATCGCCAAGTTCTAAGACCGTCGAGGACGGGTCATCCGCTGCCTCCGCCGAAGCCTCCTCCTCCTCAGGAACCGCGATCAAATCTTCACGTTCTTGCAAAAGCACTTCAAACGTTCCTCGGGAGACAGAAAACACCCAACCCTGCCGTTCTTTCAAGGCTTCGCCTTCTTTCAAGGCTTGTTCGTAAACCTGTTGAGCCTGCGCTGCGGCTTGCTCGTCCTCGCTGGGTTCAGCCGACTCAGTTTCTTCAGTCCCGTCCACCGTGTCATCATCAGCAGCTTGATCCCCGTCACTCTCTTGGGACTGAGTTGGTGCCTCAGGCATACGGATTTCGCTAACGCGCACTCGCACATCGGCAAGAGAAACATCAATCGACGACTCCTCTCCCTCTTCATTAGCGGGCTCTGGCACAACGAGTTCCAATTCGACCTGCAAACCATTTTCCAGAACCAGAACAACATCGTAGTTGGGTTGCCACTCATCGTCTCTGGCTGCGGCAACATCGCTGAAAGACACAAACGACAAGAAGCTCCTCAGCTGACTAGCTTTGCTTGTGTCGAGTGACTCGTCTTCTGCCTGGTCAGTCAGTCGGAAATCACTACTGCCATCGGCACGCTCAACCGTCCAGCCTTGCTCATCCGCGCCACGCACCGCAATGCTCACAATATTTCGCAGACTGAATAAGCTAGCATCCAACCACTCCAAAGCGTCCGGACGAGCGGCATCAAAAGCATCGTTCACCACCAAAACCTGCTCCCCGCTCGCGTTGGTCAACACATGTCTAGCCTCACTCGCAGGAGACATCATCATTGGCTCGGCCGCTGCGCCTGAGGCAACCTCTCGCCCCAACAAAAGCCAAGCCAGTTCGCGGCCTTCTTCATCTAAGAACTCGACCAAAGTGCCCACCTGCTCAATGGAAGCTCCGTCGGTACCGGGTCGCACCAAGCCTAGCCGAGGATAAAAGGAGGCACCCGCAGTCACATTCTGGGCGATAGTGCTGCTCCAGACCTGCTGCAAAAATGCGCTAACCTTGTTATACGACGACGGGTAACCATCCTTCTGTTCAATCGTCCAGCGGTCTGCTGTTCGTCGCACGGTGAGACGGTCTTGCGAAGAAGAAAGCCGAATCACCGCCACATCGTTCATTGCAAAATTTGCGATGAGGGGTTCACCCAATCGACTTTCTGCCACCTTGCCTGGTTGCCGTTCTTGAGTGAACAGCCAGGCAGCTAAAATGGTAAAAAGCGTTGCTAAAGCGAGAAAAAAGAGATGTTGAGGTTTCATTACTGAGCGCGTCGACGGTTATGTTGAACACCAGCCACCGTTGCTCCTCCTAGAACAACCAGGAGTGGCATGGCCAAAATATTTATCCAAGTCACGAGGTTCTCGAGAGTTTCGACGTCGCGACGTAACTGGCGTCGAACCGTTCGGAGTTCATTATTGATCTCCCGCTGCCGAGATCGGAATCGCTGCAGCTCGGCCTGCTGCTCTTCGGAGAGAATAAGCCGCTGCTCTTGGTCACCTTGCGAAAGCTGAGTCAGTCGTTGCTGGGTCTCAGCAAGCTCCGCTTCCAAACTGGCCACACGAGCGCGATATGCCTCCTCGGCTTCTTTCTCCATCTCGCGAACCACAGTGAACGGCCGACTGGCCGACCCGCGACTACGAATGCTGATCAGCGAACTATCCCCTGCCATTTGCTCCACCGCGTTCAACAGCAGAAAGACGTTTTGATTAATCAGCACCTGAATTTGTTGTCCGAAAATTTGTCCGGTCTGAGCGACAAATTGGTCAAACATAAAATCCGTGTCGGCAAAAATAATCACGTTGGTCTCCGCTTGGGCTTCAGCCAAATGGTTCGGGTCCGTCTCTGGAGTTTCGCTCTCGCTGGCTTCCTCCGCGTTTTCTACGTCATCCTCTACCGCAGTAGGATCCTCCTCGGCTTGAGGGCGTCCGTTTGGAAACGCACTCGGGAACTTTCCGGTCAATCGCACTGCCAAGGCATATTCTGTGTCCGAAGAACGAAATTGCTCCAGCATCTCGCGACCGCTCATCTCGGCTTGAACGCTGGGAATCAACTGCGTTTCCCGCGAAGAACGAATCAGAGTCTCCTTGCGCATGCCTTCAGGTGGAACGCCGGATAGCGCCCCGGGCATAGGAAAAATGAGCTCACCGAGATCCGCCGTCACAATATCCTCGTCATTGGTGGCTTCCTGTCGAATGTCCAAAACGTGCAACAAATCCTCAGGACCACCACCTCGATTGACCCGCGTGCGATACGTTGCATCAGCCAATATACTGCCCGGATCATACTCCACTCCCCAAGCGGCAAAAAGATTAGGCAAAGTCGAAGAGGAAGGCTGAGGGCCCATAAATTGCATAGCCGGGTTTTGCTGACTGGCCTGCACTAAGCTGTGTGGGTCAACGGCAACAACCAGCCGACCGCCACGCATCAGGAATTGATCAATGGCGTACTCGGCCAGCTCACTGATCTGGGCCGGATGAATCACCAGCAGAGTGGAAATGTCCTCATCAATCCGTTCTGTCTCCAGAGGAATCTCGCGCACCTCAAAGTCGCGTTGCAACTCTTGAATGGCGATCCATGGCGGTGTTCCTTGACCACCCATCATCATCATCTCCATTCCTGGGGCTTGACCAAAGATCGGTAGTCCAGCCATCACTCCAATAAGTGGTTTGGACTCCGCCGTCACCTGCGTGATGGCGCGACTGATATCATACTCAAGTTGCCCCTCCCGGTCAGGTGACAAAAACGGAATGACCGTTTTTTGATCCACGAAGGTGAAGGAAAGGCCGAGATACACGCCTTGACCAGTTCGCGTGGCTTGCGGCTCCAGCCCATCGATCACCGCCGAATCCTCAGCTTCCGTGTCTGGCCTTGGATCCAGCTTTTGCAGTTCAACCATTCCGCCTGATACGGCGGCATACTCGCGCAATAAATCTTCCACCCGTGAGGCATAAGGCCGTAGAGAAACCGGCATGATGTTATCGCTCTCCGACATATACAGCCGGACGGTCACCGGCGCATCAAGCTGCTTAAGAATATCTCGTGTGCCTTGGCTGAGGCTGTGAACACGCTGGTCGGTGGTATCCACCCTGAGCCGCAGTGTTCCAATCAAGACGTTGGCTGCTACCAAGAGCACCAAGACCAAGATCGAACCGACGGCTCCGTATAAGACCACAGAGCTGTTGGATGGCGGGCTATTTTTTTCAGAAGTTTGAGCCATGGGGAATATAAAGGTTACTATTGACGTTGGGAACGAATAAGAATGCTGGTGGCGAATAAGCTAAAGGCGATCACCGAGAGAAAATAAAACACATCGCGGAAATCAATCAGACCGCGCTGGAAGTTCGCATAATGGGTCATCACACTGAAACCTGCTATAAAATCAATCAGGGGTTGGTATTCCGGAGCAAAAGCTCGGAAAAACTCGGTTACCGGACTAAACCCGGCCAAGATAAAGAACAAACAAATGACCACCGCAATGATAAAACTTACCACCTGGTTACGGCTCATCGCCGAGGTCATAGAACTGACGCTGAGGAATGCTCCTGCAACGAGAAAGCTTCCGAGGTATCCGGAGAATACCACGCCCAACTCTGGTTGACCCAAAAACAATATGGTGAGCACCAGAGGAAAGGTGAGAAGCAAGGCAATGAAAAGAACCAGCCAGGAGGCGAGAAATTTGCCTACGATGGCGTGCCATGGCTGGATTGGGTTGGTCAGTAGCAGTTCAATGGTGCCCGAACGTTTTTCTTCAGACCAAAGTCGCATCCCGATGGCTGGCACCAAGGCGAGCCACAGCCAGGGAACGAACTCAAAAAAGGTGCGATTTAAAGACGCCTGGCCGAGCTGGAAAAAGCCTCCAATCATGAAGGTGAAAAAGCCGGACAACAATAAAAAGATGGCCACGAACACGTAAGCCACTGGCGATGAAAAAAGCGAGGATAACTCCCGCCAAGTAATGGTTTGGATATTTCTCCAAGCACTCATAATCTGCAAAATGGGACAAAAAACATAGGTTATTGAGCCGGATCGCTTGAGGGCAAACGACTCGGCCGAAAAAGATTTTAGGCTGCGGCGGTCTGGGCACCCTCCGGTAAGGTGATTGATCGAAACACTTCGTCCAATCGACCTTCTTCACGGGTCAGCTCAGTGAGAGTCCACTTATGCGACGCGGCCAATTGATAAATGGATTCCTCCAAACCGGTCTGACCTGACTTCTTAGGCAGCACACGATAGCTGGCTCCATCCGAGTCTACTTTCAGGCGCTCCACCTCGGCGACCGAGTCGAGTTTTTTCAACTCGGCTTCGGCTTGCTCGGCTGGTGCGCCTCGGAACGATGCGCGCACCGAGCCGCTCTTGGGCGACCGGTTTTTTAATTCGAGCGGAGTGCCGTTTGCCACAATTTTTCCACGGTCGATAATAATGGCGCGGGTGCAGACGGCTTCCACCTCTTCAAGGATATGGGTCGAGAAAACGATCGCTTTGGTTTCGCCCATCTTCCGAATCAAGGAACGCACTTCGTGTTTTTGATTCGGATCAAGCCCGTCGGTCGGTTCATCCAGCACCAAAACAGGTGGATCATGAATGATCGATTGCGCGAAACAGGTCCTGTGCAGATACCCTTTGGACAGTGTATCAACACTCTGATGAAGAACCGGCTGAAGAAAACAAAGCTCCACGGCTCGATCAATAGCTTCGCGCAAAGTTTTGCCACGCAAACCGCGTAGGGCTCCCGCAAATTTTAAGAACCCGTAGACGCTCATGTCTGTGTAAGCTGGTGCGTTCTCGGGAAGGTAGCCGATCAGTTTTTTGGCTTCTACCGCGTTTTCTTGCACATGGTGACCTTGGATCTCCACCTTGCCCGCCGTGGGAATGGTGTAGCCGGTGACCATGCGCATGGTGGTCGATTTGCCGGCGCCGTTGGGTCCGAGGAAGCCGAGCACTTCGCCTTTGTTCACGGCGAAACTTATGCCATCGACTGCGCGCTTGGAGCCATACAATTTGGTTACATTCTGAACATGTATCATGGGGTTGATTTAGATAACGAAGCCCTCAGCTTGTTCAACTTTTTTTTAAACGCAAGCCTGAGAAGCAGCGCCAGGGCGTGCAACCGTCAATTAAGTAGTTTAATTGTCGATTGATGATTTTTGATTGTAGATTTCTGATTTATCAAAGCGGTGGAAGCACCTGCTGCCTTGGATCCCAAAGACCCACGCAAGCCATCAAAATCAAAGTTCAACAATCGGCAATCGGCAATCAAGTGCTTTAACAGTCGCCCTCGGCCACCGGGCTTGCCCCGGTGGAAATATCCATTGACGTCCAGCTTCGTTTTAAAAAAAAGAACATTCCACCACGGGGCTTGTCCCAGTGGAGAAATGATTGCACATGGCTGACGTCAATCCTCGCTCCGCGTCTCGAGGGAAAGCCCAGGCCTGGATATCAAGTTCCTCCGCACCGAAACAATCTGACAAGCCCAGTGGAAGCGCAATCAAGCCCGCACGCAGGGAAAGAACACTGTGTTGCATACGTTTGATTGACGATTGACGATTTTGGATTGTTGATTTCTGATTTATCAAAGCGGTGGAAGCACCTGCTGCCTTGGATCCCAAAGACCCACGCAAGCCATCAAAATCAAAGTTCAACAATCGGCAATCGGCAATCAAGTGCTTTAACAGTCGCCCTCGGCCACCGGGCTTGCCCCGGTGGAAATATCCATTGACGTCCAGCTTCGTTTTAAAAAAAAGAACATTCCACCACGGGGCTTGTCCCAGTGGAGAAATGATTGCACATGGCTGGCGTCAATCCTCGCTCCATCCTGGCAAGCAGGATGGGGGCGTGTAAATGGAAAGCCCGGGTCTGGATATCAAGTTCCTCCCCACCGGGACAAGCCCAGTGGAAGCGCGATCGAGCCCGCACGCGGGAAAGAACGCAATGTTGCATACGTTTGATTGACGATTTTGGATTGTTGATTTCTGATCTAGTAAACCGATGAAAGCACACAGTCCCAATCCGGTCTTCATCCAATCCCAAGCGCTCGACCCTTCACGGTCAGATGCAAGAACTCACCCTTAGCGCTTGAGCATCCTGGCGAACCGGCTTACAAGCATGTTATCACTATCTTCCCCGCTTGTTGCTGCCAAACTATGAATCCCCTGGAGCAGATCATCTCCTACAAATTTCGAAATCCCCTCCTCCTTGCTGAAGCTCTCAGCCATCCCAGTGTTGCTTATGAGACTGGAAAGAAGCATTTTGATTATCAGCGACTTGAGTTTTTGGGAGACGCCGTCCTGCAACTCATCATCACGGAACAGCTTTACGCGGCATTTCCCGGCATGCCCGAGGGGCGCCTTACCAAATTGCGAACTCGCCTGGTGAGCCGCGACGCCATTGCAGCTCACGCCCTGCGACTCCAACTCGGCGAGCATCTACTTATGGGACGAGGCGAGGAAATGAGCGGAGGACGCACTCGACCGGGCAACCTTGGCGATTGCTTCGAGTCTTTAGTGGGAGCTATCTACCTTGACTCCGGCATGGACGCGGCCCGCACCTTTGTCCTGCGCGAAACCGCCGGCCACTTTGAGGAGGTGCATTCCCAACCGGTTGAAGTGAATCCTAAAGGCCAGTTGCAAGAGCTTCTTCAGTCGCTCTCCAATGCCGGGCCCAATTATTACGTGGTGGCCGAGGAAGGCCCGGAGCATGACAAAAATTTTGTTAGCGTGGTGATGTGGGACAGCGTGGAGCTGGGGCGCGGGAATGGGCGCAGCAAAAAAGCTTCGGAAATCGAAGCAGCCAAGGACGCCTTGCGCCTCCAAAAATGGAAGTAAGCGCTTTCGAATTTCCCTCCTTTGAGCTATGCACCTTGGTGCTATGGCCCAATTCGAGTCCATGATCTTTTTTTCTGAAGTAGTTTCGTGGTTCACGCACCCACAGACTTACGGTGACTTGCGCCAGGTTTTTTTTCTGGCGGACGGGCTGCTTTACGCCATGGAAGAATCGAACTTGGCGAGCAAAGTCATCCTCCTGCTGCTTT
>DAIRSW010000011.1:0-18967 GCA_036804205.1 Verrucomicrobiia bacterium
TTGCCAACATCCGCGATGGTGTGCTAGCAGGTTATCGGGATATCCTCGGCGGTCGAACTCTGGAGTTCCGCGGCAGCTTGCGCCCGGCGCTTCGGGAAGCCAACGAAAATGAGCAGTCCGGGTGGTGAGTCAGCCGATCTCCGATTCTCCCGCCCTGCGGCTGTGATCCAAAAACTCGACCCGGTGCCGGGAATTTTTAACGCAGAGGCCGTAACCTGGAACACCGAGGATGCCTGGCTAGTAATTGGTGACGGACAAGAGGCCCGGCTGGCGCTCTGGTGGAATCAAGTGCCACGGCACGAAGGGCGCCCAATCGGGGTGATCGGGGCCGAGACTTGGACATCGGTCGAACAAGGAGTAGCGCTTTTGCAGGAAGCAGAACGCGTTTTGGTTTCCGAAGGTTGTAGTTTCCTCGTGGGTCCCATGGCCGGGAACACCTGGCGCAGCTATCGTCAGGTGACCGAAGGGTGGGAGAATGGGAAGCCTTTTTTACTGGAGCCATGGAACCAGCCATCAGCGTGTGAAGCCTGGCAAAGCTGCGGATGGCGTGTTTTGGATGAGTTTTACAGCCTGCAGTTTCGTATGGCGGACTTGACCGATCGAAGCTTTGCCTTAGCGCGGGTTCGCACAAGACTCAGCGAGCAAGGTATCGTGTTGCGACGTTTTCGGACTGAAGCTTGGGACCCGGAATTGCAGGCGATTTATGAGTTGTCGTGCCGCTCATTCGCAAATGCCTATCTCATCACTGATCTTGCATGGGCCGAGTTCGCCGCTGGAATGGAAAAGGTGCGTTCCCTGGTTGACCCTGAGTGTTTGCTCTTGGCAGAGAAGGAGGGGGTGCTAGTTGGCTTTGTTTTTGGATGGCTGGAGCCGGAGGACAAACGTTTCATTGTCAAAACCCTAGCCATTGATCCAGGGCCAACCTTCGCGGGCTTGGGGGCGCTGCTACTCGATGAGATCCACCAAGTGGCCAAGCTGCGTGAAGTCGAGACGGTTATTCACGCGTTAATGCATCAAAACAACATTTCTCTCAGGCTTAGCCGTCGCTCAGGCGGTCAGTTTTTTCGGCGGTATGCACTTTGGCATAAACACCTGCGTGACTGATTCGTACAAAGAGGAATGGGGGTTGAGGCTTAGTAAATGTGAGCTAGGGTCTGCCGGTGCTTACAGTTTCTCAGGTTAGTAAAAGCTATGCAGGTCGGGTTTTGTTTGAAGACCTCTCACTCCAAGTCAATCGCTCCGAACGGATGGGTTTAATCGGAGCCAATGGTGCGGGTAAATCCACTTTGTTCCGCATTATTCTTGGCGAAGAACCTCCCGATTCCGGCTCCGTAGTTTGGCAGCGGGGAGCGCGGGTGGGCTTTTTGCCCCAAGAAACCGCGCCAAGCGGAGACTTGACGGTTCTGGAGTTAGCCACGGACGTGCGACCGGGTTTAGCACAAAAAAGAAGGCTTTTGCAGGCCATGGAGTCCGGGGATAAAGACTTTGAAGCTGTGGCTTACGAAGACGCGCGCGCCAGCCTGGAGGAAGCGGGCGGCCACCAATTAGATGCTCAGGCGCGACGTATTTTGGCCGGCCTCGCTTTTCGTGAGGCAGATGTGGATCAGCCCACCGCCAAATTAAGTGGTGGCTGGGTGATGCGTGCTCACCTTGCGCGACTGTTGGTCATGGAACCGGACTTGCTCATGTTGGATGAGCCAACCAACCATTTGGATCTACACACCTTGTGGTGGTTTCGTGATTATCTAAAAACTTATCCTGGGGGGATTCTGGTGATTTCCCATGACCGCGACTTTTTGAATGTGGTCACCAACGGGATGATCGAAATTCGCGGAGGCCAATTGCATCGTTATCAGGGGAATTTTGATACCTATCTCGAACAGCGCGTGGAACGGGAAGCGCAACAGATCGCCGCTTTTGACAATCAACAGCGAGAGATTCAGCGTTTGGAACGTTTTGTGGAGCGGTTTCGCGCCAAGGCTTCGAAAGCTTCGCAAGCGCAAAGCAAGCTCAAAGAACTTCAGCGCATGGAGCGGCTCACCATGCCGACCGGGATGGATCCTCAGATGAAAGGCTTTCGCTTCCCGCAGCCGGAGCGGAGTGGGCACCGGGTCTTGCGGGTCGAGCATGTGCATTTTGCTTATCCCGGCCAGAGCGTTTACGAAGGCATCAACTTTGAAGTGGAGCGTGGTCAACGCATCGTGCTGGTGGGGCCCAACGGAGCTGGTAAATCGACCTTGCTCAAACTCATGGCCCAAGTTTTAAAACCTTCTGCGGGGCAAGTTGAACTTGGCTTGCGCGTCGAAGCCGGATATTTCGCTCAACATCGAGCGGAGATGTTTGATGTCAGCCGCACGGTTTTGGAAGAAGCAAGCGTTGGAATTCGCAATGTCAGCGAGCAACAGGTGCGAACGCTGCTCGGGGCATTTTTGTTCCGAGGCGAGGATGTGTTTAAGAACGTGGGGGTGCTGAGTGGTGGGGAGAAAAGCCGCTTAGCTCTGGCTAAGCTGCTTTTGAATCCGCCCAACCTGCTTCTGATGGACGAGCCTACCACTCACTTGGATATGCCTTCTATTGATGCCTTGATTGAGGCGCTTAAGCAGTATGAAGGGGCTTTGGTCTTTATTTCCCATGATGTGCACTTTATCCGTGCGTTAGCCAACGCGGTCCTGCATGTGGACTCAGGCAAGCTGCAACTTTATCCGGGGGACTATTCCTATTTCCTCGAAAAAACCGGTCAATCCAGTCAAGCAGGTTTGACCAGTGGCCGTCCGGATGCTCCCCAAGCCAATGCTCCGGCGGAGAAAGGCGCTTCCAAAGTTTTTAAAACCAAAGAACAAAAACGAGCCGAGGCCGAAGCCCGAAAAGCCGTCGCTGCGGAACGTCGTCACGCCCAAGAAAAGCTGTCGCACGTGGAAAAACAAATTGAGGCTTTAGAGCAAAAACAGCAAGAACTCGCCACCCAACTTGAAGCTCAAGAAACCTACGACAACGCCAACTTGGCGGTCCGGCTTAACCGAGAACTTTCGTTGATCGTCGATCAGCTTGAAGAACTCAATGCGAGCTGGGCGGAACTTGCCGAGCATCCCGCTCTCGCTCAGGCCGAGTAGCCACGCTTTCGGTAGTCTGCTTCTTTTTACGCCGATAATACCAACGGTGCAACCGGGTGGGGGACGCTCCCAGGTAGAAAAGCAGAATCAGGGCTCCATTAAACACGGACGAACGCCAACTGCCTATCTTGTCAAAACGTCGCGTCGATGACGCAATGGCCGGGGCCAAATAACAAAGAGGTGCGCGTTTCTTGAGTCGACGTGAGAACTCAAGGTCTTCCATGAGTGGAATGGCCGCGTAACCATTGAGTTCCTCAAAGACGTCGCGCCGCACAAAAATGGATTGATCTCCAAAAACCGGCATGGCGCGTTGTAAATGTCGATGAATGAACGGCTCGAAGCGGCGCATCCAAGAGTGGCGCTGATCAAAGTGCCGTTGAAAAGCACCCCCGACCACCTCGGCGAGCGCTGCATTTTTGAGTGCCAGAATATGTTCCTCGGTAAGCTCAGTGTCGGCGTGGTGAAATACCAGAAGTTGACCCCGAGCCCGTGCTGCGCCGCAGTTCATTTGTTCGCCGCGTGACGGCCTTTCGCATTGCACTAACTGAATCTGCTGTGCTGCTGCCACTTCTTTGAGTTCGCAAGCCGGCTCAACCGCAGCCACGATCCACTCCAATCCTGGATCGTCCGCAGTTTTCAGAATGAGCTCAGGAAGAAGTGGCTCGCTACCCCAAACCGGGACTATCAGACTGAGTAGCGGGGAGGAACTCATGAAAACTCTGCGTTAGTTTGCTCTGCCCGCAGTTTAGGAACGGACTTGGCCGGATCCGTGAAGCAAATATGTATAAGTCGTAAGCTCCGGGAGCCCCATGGGCCCACGAGCGTGCAACTTGTCGGTGGAAATACCAATCTCCGCCCCAAACCCAAACTCGCCGCCATCTGTAAAGCGCGTCGATGCGTTCCAGTAAACTGTCGCAGAATCCACCGCTTGCAAAAAATGCTGCGCAACAGACTCGTTGGAAGTGATGATGACATCACTATGACCGCTACTGAATTGACTTATATGATCCAGGGCCTCCTCTGAGTCGCCGACCACTTTCACAGCCAAAATGAGATCGAGAAATTCCGACTCAAAATCGTGTAGGTCAGCAAGCTTAGCGTGCTCAGATGTGAGAATAGCAAAGGCCTCGGCGTTGGCCCTGATCTCGACACCCTTGTCCCGCAGTACTGCCGCGAGTTGTGGTAAAAAGGGTGCCGCAATAGCTCGGTCAACCAGCAGCGTTTCCAGAGCGTTGCACACGCCCGGGCGCTGGGTTTTGCCGTTTACAATGATGTTTTGCGCCATGGCAAAGTCGGCGTCCTCATGCACATAAGCAATGCAAAGACCCGCGTCGTGCTTGATGACCGGCATGCGAGCTTGCGTGGATACCAGATCAATAAGTCCTGGTCCGCCACGGGGAATGATCACATCAATGCATTTACGCATCATGCAAAGATACTCAATCGCACGGCGATCGGTCGATGGGACCAGTTGGACGGCGTCGGGAGAAATGTCGGCCGCCTGCAGCCCCTGTTGAACCGCATGGGTTAGAGCTTGGTTGCTGCCGAAGGCTTCGCTCCCTCCGCGTAGCAGGGTGGCGTTGCCGGCCTTCAGGCAAAGCACTGCTGCATCGACTGTCACGTTAGGCCGCGACTCGTAGATGATCGCTATCACACCAATGGGAACGCGGATTTTTCGGATGTTTAACCCGTTGGGCCGAGTGTAATCCGACAAAACCTCACCAACCGGATCCGGCAGGTCCTGCACCTCGGCCACCGCGTTGGCAATTTTTTGAATGCGCCCAGCGTCAAGCCGTAGCCGGTCGAGGAGTGCACTGCTGATGCCTTTAGCCTCGGCGGCTCTGACATCCTGCGCATTAGCTTCCAGAATAATGTCTTCGTTAGCAAGCAGCGCCTTGCTGATCGATGCTAAGGCACGATTCTTTTGAGCAGCGCTGATCATCCGGAGCTGCCGGGAAGCTGCTTTGGCTTTTTTGCCGAGAGCTTGGAGTTCGAATTGCAAGGCGTCGCTCATACCCGATTTATAAATGAAGTGCCAACCGCCAGTCCGCGCAAGGCGCGAGTGATGCTTTCGGGTTTACGCCCGTTCAGGATGCGGGTGTTAATGCCAAGCTCTACAGCCCGTTTGGCCGCCCGTAATTTACTTCTCATACCACCAGTAGAAAAACGTCCGGGAATATCGCGCACCAGGGCTTCCGCTTGTGCAAAGTCCTGCACCGAAGGAATAAGCTGAGTCTGGCCATCGGCCTTCACTTCAAGAAGTCCATCCACGCTGGTGAGCAAGAGTAGCAGATTGGCCTGAACGAGATCGGCCACTTCAACCGAAAGCTGATCATTGTCGCCCAGCGTCAGATCCCGCACTTCATCCACCGCCACCACATCATTTTCGTTGATGATCGGAATGATATCCTCACGCGTGAGCAAGTGTTCGAGAGTGTTTTTGGCATTTTGCCGACGTGTCCGGCTGTCGAGATCTGGATGGGTCAGTAGGATTTGAGCCACAAAAAATTTGTGATGCGCAAAAGCCGTTTCATAGGCACGCATGAGTTGATTTTGGCCTACTGCGGCGCAGGCTTGTTTGGCAGCCAGATCTTTGGGCCGTTCCGGAAGACCCAATGCCCCTACGCCGGCACCCACTGCGCCGCTACTGACGATCACGCAACGATAGCCGGCCTGACACGCTGCTGTCACTTGAGAAACAAGGGCACGCACTTGGGCACGCTCGAGCCGACCGGTGCTGGCGTGCGTTAAGATCCCGGTGCCAAACTTAAAAACAATGCGAGACCCACGCGGCGGACGCGCAGTGACGGGGGCAGGCTGAGTTGGTTCGGAGTGAGAAGGAGCCTTGGCCTTGGACTTCATGAAAAGTTGCAATCTCTCGCGCTGGTAGCCAGGTAGCAAGTAAGATTCATCGTGGAGTTACTCCTGCTGAGAAACCAGACGATAGTTCGACCACACCGGCGCGCCCCGAACCTGAACGCCCATCTTCTTCAGCCAGTTTGCGGAGACAGCGTTGGAGTTTTTGAGGGTATGATAAGCTTCGGGATCGCTCCGAACCTCCACGCCGTCGGCGCGAAACACGATTTCTTCCGAGGCCTGCCAGCGCGCTTCGAGTGACGCCAGGGTTTGCGCCATAAGCTCATGTTCGACCGGAAGGGCTGTCGACCGGGTAGCATTCGCGGCCTGAACAAAAGCGGACTCGCTGGGGCTGAGCGGTTTCACCACTCGTCGAGACAGTGCTCCGCGCCCCCCGCCTACGACGGCGCGCAGCGCTGAGCCGACGCTATGATCTTCGCACCCGTAGTAGTGCCATTCCCCGAACCCAAACTCCACATACGTCGAGTCAGGTTGAGGAAAGGCCACCTTGGTATGCTTGTTGTACTCGCTCAAAAAAACCAACGCCGGCTTGTGGACTTGAGCTGGAGCGGTGACATGCCAAGGTTGGCATGCATTAAGAACAAGAAGACAAGCCAGAACGAAAGAAGTAAACAGGCCAAGCCCGAGGCATTTCTTGAGAACGGAACGCATAACGGATGGATATTCCATGGATTGGGAAAATACAACACTCTAGGCCAAGAAGCAGAAGTGGAAAGCGTTCCGGGACTCGGGGCACTACAGGCGCAAGCGGATGGTGAAGGAAATACCACTGCCCGAAAGGGATGAGCCACTGCCGATATCTCCAAGAGCATGGACTTATTCGCCTTTGAGGAGATGCTTACAGGCGAGCCGGATCCGGGAGGTCTGCACGTGCGGTTCGACGAGGGGGAGTGGCAGGAGGGCCTTGCTTCGCAAGCACCGCTTGCCACTCTCTATTCTCCGGCTCACGATTTTTAATGGGTTGATCTGATGGTCGAGTTCCGGGTTCATAACCTAAACCTATCCTAAGCAATCAGGCTTTTCCCTGCTTTGGGGTATAACCCGACTCTCGCCGGGTCTCTGTTTCGTCGAGGGTCATCGTCCGCATGTTTTCTGCGAAGTCTGGATCGGTCGTTTATTTCGGACTCGTCCTCAAAGTTACTGGTGATGAGAGAAGAGTTGATGCGCGTGAATCAACCAGTTTCGGCTTGGAGCATCAAGATCGAGAAAATAAAAGGTGGTCATGTAGGCTCCTTCGCTTGGCCGGCAATCAACCACCACCGCTTGTGCTTTCAAAGATCGCTTCAAATTCCACCAAGGATGAGCCGATGTCATGTGCGTGCCCACCTCAATCTTTAAGGACAAATCGACTAAGCTGAAGGGCAAAAATTTTGTAGCACTCTGCAAGCAAACCCCGTTTTCGTGAAGCTCGAAACCGTCTAGTTTGATTGACTCTCCAAGGAAAGAGATGCTCACACAAAAGTCCTGGTTTTCAGTCTTTTGAATCTGAACCTCTTTCGAGAGGACTGAAAGCACGGTGCCCTTGTAGCAGAGAGGAAAGTGGTCTTGCCAAAACTTCGAGCTGTCCAAGGCTGAATCGGGTTCTTTTAACCGATGTCGATCTGCGTCGTTTAAACAACCTTTTAGGGGAGCGGTTTGCCGCTCCTCGCAACGGCCCCACGTCTCGAGACACATGCGGCGAAGGCTGAGGAAAACTTTTTTCACGGTCTTAATCCATGGGAATCATTCAGTAAACGATAAAAAATACTACTCATGGCCGGCTGGCACGCAATGATTTACTGACACAAAAGGCGACAAAACTAATCACTACCAACTCAGTCGTTATTTTCTTCTTGCCATCCTGGGTGCCTCAATTATTTTCACGATGATGAAAATCTTATCCCTCATTTGTCTTACTGCCTTGGCCACAGGGCTTCACTTCACTCATGCCTCCGATGGTCCACTTGTCAGCACCGAATGGCTCGCGGAAAACCTCGAAAACCCGCAGGTTCGCGTTCTGGAAGTTTCCGTTGAGCCTGGCGTTTTTGAGCAGGGACATATCCCAGGCGCTCAAAACATAGCATGGCACACCGATCTGGTCGACCAACCCAACCGCAACATTGTTACCCAAGAAAACTTCGAAAAACTTGCCTCTCGCTTGGGTCTGACTCCTGAAACCACGGTGGTCCTTTATGGCGATCACAACAATTGGTTCGCAGCCTGGGGAGCTTGGATTTTTCGTTATTATGGTCATGCTGAAATCAAACTCCTCGATGGTGGACGCAAAAAGTGGGAGGCTGAGAGTCGACCTTTGCTCAATGTAGTCAGCGAAGCAGCGGCTACCGAGTATCGGGTTACTGAGACCAAGCCTGAGCTTCGGGCGTTTTTGACCGACGTGGTTGCTATCGCCAAAGACGAATCCGATAAAGCCCTGATCGATATTCGGTCCAACGACGAATACACAGGGAAAGTCATTGCTCCTGCCGGTATTCAAGAACTGGCAGTTCGTGCTGGACATGTACCCAATGCAGTCAACGTTCCTTGGGGGGAAGCCGTCAACGCAGATGACGGGACATTCAAATCGCCCGAAGAACTCCGCCAAGTTTACGCTGCTGTTGGAGTAGATGGGAGTAAACCGGTCGTTGTGTATTGCCGGATCGGCGAGCGCTCCGCTCACACCTGGTTCGCCCTGCGAGAAATTCTCGGCTATGAAGTGCAACAATACGACGGGTCGTGGACGGAATACGGCAACGCGGTTGGAGTGCCCATTAACAATCCCACCGGCACGGTGTGGACTGGCAAATAGGAGCTTTTTCTAACCTGCTAAAACCTTAATGACGCTCCAGCTCCGTGAGCTGGAGCGTTTTTTAGCTTATGATGCGTTGGTTGGCTTTTGTGCTTTTCTTGCTGGGAGCGGTTGTGTTTTGGCTGCTCGCGCGGCAAACCAGCACCACCGTTGGCTTACAAGCCCTGTTGGGTCTCAGTTTTGGAGTGGTTCTCCAGCGGGCCCGCTTTTGTTTCTTTTGCAATATTCGCGAAGCCCTTGAAGAGAAAAAAACCGACGGTGCCATTGGCCTTTTGGTCGCGCTGATTGTCGGAATTCTGCTTACCCACGTGATTCTGGGAGCCTGGACGCGTGATCCGTTTGCCGGGTCACTTCCTCCCAAAGCGCATATCGCTCCGCTCGGCTGGCATTTGGCATTAGCCGGGTTAGTCTTTGGCCTGGGCATGAGCTTAAGTGGCTCCTGTATCAGCGGGCACCTTTATCGGCTTGCCGAAGGGTCGCTCGCGTCAATCCTGGCGTTGCTCTCAAGTTTCGGTGGCTTTTATCTTGGCTTCCTCTCTTGGGAAACCATTTTCCTGCAAAGCGTCAGCACCGCACCGGTGCTATGGTTGCCCAAGTTTTTAGGCTACCCAGGATCAGCGCTTATCCAGGTTTGCATCCTGCTTTTGATGCTGGCGTGGTTGGTTGCTCGTGGTAACGCCAGGCCAGGCGGAGCACGGCAGCTGAGCAAGCTTAAGTCGGCCAGACCTGGCACCATCCCGGACGTTTTCCGAGTCGGCTGGCAGAAAGTGTTTCAACAGCAGTGGGCGGGTTGGCTTGGCGGGCTTCTTGTCGCCTTGCTCGGCGTGATCGCACTCCTGCGCACCCAACCTCTTGGAGTGACAGCAGAATTCTCTCGTTGGACTCGCCAACTACCTGGCCTGCCGGATCGCTTGACAGGGCTCGATCAAATGCGCGGCTGCATTGCCGATGATAGCGCCCAGCTTTTCCTCGGCGTGTTGGGCGAGAACGGAATTTTTGTCGTGGGCCTGGTCCTGGGAGCGTTTGTGGTTTCTTTGGCCGGCGGACATTTTGAGCTCAGCAAGTTGCGCCCGGCTAAAGCGGTTGCTGCGGTCCTCGGCGGACTCTGCTTAGGGTGGGGAGCCATGATTGGACTTGGCTGCACGATTGGCACTCTGTTATCCGGGATCACCGCCTCAGCACTCTCCGGTTGGCTTTTCGGATTCAGCATGCTCATTGGCATGCTGATATTGTTGCCTTTACGTCGACGCTACTGGGCTTGAGGTATGCAACTTTCTCGGCAGACCGACTACGCCTTGCGGGCACTCATGACTTTGGCGGAAGCTTGGGGTGGAAGGCCGATCTCCATCAATGAACTCTCACAGCGCAACGAGATTCCCAAAAAATTTCTTGAGCAGATCATGTTGCGTCTAAAAACTCAGGGTTGGGTCCGTAGTGTTCCAGGCAAGCATGGCGGCTACTGCCTGCATCGGCCTCCAGGTGATATTGCTATGGGTGCGGTGGTTCGGCATTTTGATGGCTGCCTTGCACCCATCGGCTGTGTATCCAGCACGGACTACCAGGCCTGCACCCAAGAATCGCGCTGCCGGTTTCGTCGGGTCCTGCTCCGGGTAAGAAACCTAGTAGTTGATCTTATGGATCAGGCTACACTCGCTGACTTGCTGAAGGATGAACCGGTCACTTGGAGTGAAGTTGCCCAGCACAAAGGTCTCTTTGGCGATGGCATCTAGTCAATGCTCCACTCGGTGATATCTCGAAGCCGCCGGGTTTTCTCGCTGATCACTAGGTCTTTGCGTCCTATCGATACGAGAGCCACACTTCTGCCGCGCATATCTCGTATAGCCAAAACTGCGTCGTGCTGACCAAGATCGATGTGACCATAATGTGGCTCGAAAAACGGCTCGTCCACTCGATACTGTCCTCGTCCAAAATCGGGAAATGGCAGCGCGCGATTCAGATTGCCCACCGAGACTTCATATAATGGATAACCGACCGATCGCGAAGTGGTTGAGAGAATTTCAGCAAGTTCTCGCCCTCCACTTAAAATAATGACGCCATCCCGGAGTGTGACCCCGAGCATTCGCAACAACTTTGCACGCTCAAAACCGTAGTCCCCCCATTTCTCACCTTCAAACTCTTCTGTGAAAAAAGGGAGAGGAGTAACAATCACTAGCCAATTCTCTCGAGCAGTGGCCAGCATTGTCTGTAGCCACCCCCACTGCTCCGCTCCCAGAAGGATGGGGGCATCTGGATTACCGTCTTTCCGCGCGTAGGTGCTCGTGTCCAACAGAACGATCCTGGCTTCAAAAGCCTTTCTCTTGATTACAAAAGACCCATACAATCCTTCGCCAACGGGCTCATACGGCAGCGGGGAAAGAAACCGCAAAAACGCGCCTCGCGCCTTCTCAGAATTGGAATGCGTGTCACCCTTGGGGAAGCGAAAATCTGCGTGATGCCAAATGCCGGTCACCGGTGTCGACTCTCGAAAACCTTCGTATTCCGGGCGCCGCAGTTGTCGGTCAAGCGCGGTGGTCAGACTAGCTAAATCCTTCTGCTGCGCTTGAACCACATTGCCCGTCCAAACCCAAAGGTCCGGACGACTGCGTTTGATTTCTTCCCAGTGTGCCTGACTATTGTTTTGGTGACTCCCTGAGCCAAATGCAATGCGCAGACGACCTTTGCTCTCGCTATTCGATGACCCGCAGCTGGAGACAGACAGGCTCCATCCCGCAACCAGCAAGATTACGACGGCTCTTTTAACGCCATTCATGCTTGGGATAGCGACGTTGAAGTTCCTTTTTTAAGACAGGATACGACTCCGACCAAAACGATTTTAGATCGGACGTAACCTGTAATGGTCGACGATTCGGTCCTTGAATTTCAAACACCAGCCGGGCTCGCCCCTTTGCAAGCGAGGGCGACGCTTCTAAGCCGTAAAGCTCTTGGATCCTGGCCGCCACAGTCGGGCCAGCGCTGCGGCTATAAAAAATCTTAACTTTACGCTTATTGGGCAGGGATAAATGCTCTGGAGCTAAGCGCTGAAGATCGAGAGTTTGATTCGGGGAGAGCAGAGAGTGCCAAGGCTGCGAAAAGGTGCGTGTTTCCATTTCCCGCCGGCTATGGCACCCCGTCAGTTGCTGTTGTAAAGCCTGCTGCTCAATATTCTCGTCGAGCTTGGGTAAATCTAACTCTGGACACTGGCCCGCCAACCACTCAATTCGACTAGCTCCTTCCTCCCATACTTTATCCCAAGCTGGTAGTTGTATCCGACCGGACATGACCTCGGCGCTTAGCATCTTGGCTGCTACTTCTTCCTCAGCTTCGCGCCAGCCGCTCTGCTCAATGACCATATCCCGCCATACCGTCTGAATCCGAGTCATAACCCGGCCGCTTGGGCCTTCTAATTGGACCACTCGATTCACTTCAACGCTATCAGGAAACACTTCTTCAAGCCACTCTGGTTCGAGTCTGGCCACATGGTTGAGGCGAACTTCGACGTCCTTGCCCGACATGATTTCAGTGATCTCCAAAGCCACCACCATCGGGGCGTCGCTTGCGACACTGTCCCGCTCCAGCATGCCTTTGCGATGTCCGGTCAATTGGCAGCGCAGCGTACCCCGGTCAAGTCGAGAGGCAATGTGGTCGGGAAATGCCGCCATGAGACAGCGCTCTAGAGCTCCTTCTTCGCCACGCACTTCCTTCTCAATTTCTTTCTCAAATTGTCGACACAACTGGCTGTCTACTTGAGAGAGCTGCCTGGCAGCCTGCGCGTGCACGCCTACGGAGCGACAACGCCGAGCATCAAACTTTGCTTGCTTGGCGTATTGAAAGGCCATCATCATCGCTGCGAAGTCTGATTGTTGTCCTTCCATGAACAACTCATCCCGCTTTTGTCTACTGGCCCGGTCGGTTTGGCGATCCCATAGGCCTCGGGTTTGGGCCAGGGCGGAGACCCAGAGAGCTTGGCGCAAACACCCCTCGCGCCTCGCCGCCACCACCAGGCGAGCAAGGCGGGGATGCATAGGGAGTTCCAGCATTTCCCGACCCAAATCGCTCACTTTTCCTTCGCGACCAAGAGCCCGAAGATCCTTTAAGAGCTGTTCGGCTCGCTCCCAAAGAAGCCGTTGAGGTGCGTCAACCCACATAAAGTCCTCACGCCCCTCCAAGCCGAATGAGCGTAACAGCAGCAACACTTCGGAAAGATCAAGTCGCTGCACTTCTGGTAAGTCTTGGGCGGTCCGCTGGAGATGTTCTTGCTCGGTCCAAAGCCGGATGCAACGTCCCGATCGAGTGCGCCCGGCTCGCCCGGCTCGTTGAGCGGCAGATGCCTGACTGATTTTCTCGATGTAAAGCAGATTGATTCCACGATGCGGATCGTATCGCGGTTGTCGAGCTAAACCGCTGTCAACCACTAGGTCCACATCCGGAATGGTGAGCGAAGTTTCTGCCAGATTCGTGGAGACGATGATTCGTCGGCCCTGCCCCCCCCGCACCGCATTGTCTTGGTCCTCCGGCTGCATCTCACCATGTAAGGCCATCACTGTGGCATGACGGTCCAAGCCTGCCGCCCGCAAAGCACTTATCGTTTTCTGAATCTCGTAAGCACCTGGCATAAAAACCAGCGTTTGCCCTTCGCTGTGGCTGATTGCTTTTTCCACCGCTCGGGCGGCTAGATCCCAGATGTCTTGGTCCTTGGTCGGTTTGGCGAGATATTCGAGTTCAACCGGGAAAGTGCGACCCTCGCTTTTGAGGATTAACTCAGGGGCAAAGCATGAGTTCACCAAGCCTTGGGCCAAGGTTGCCGACATCATAACTAATTTTAGATCCGGTCGCTGCTTACCCTGAAGCTTGAGGGCCAGGCCAAGGATGGTATCGCCATACAAACGTCTTTCATGAAACTCATCAAAAACCAGGGCGCCGACTCGTTTGAGGGTTGGATCGGTAAGCAACTGTCGGAGCAACACCCCTTCGGTTACAAAGCGTAGGCGAGTTTTTGGGGAGACCGCTCGTTGAAAGCGCACTTCAAAGCCCACCTCTTCGCCCAGCTGGCAGGTGCGCTCAAAAGCCACTCGCTCTGCAAGCATTCGTGCGGCAACCCGGCGAGGTTGGAGAATCACAACCTCTTGGGAGTCCTTCAGAAGACCTCCGTCCAGAAAAAAGCCCGGAACACGAGTGGATTTGCCTGAGCCGGTAGGTGCTTGAAGAAAGCAGCGTGTTGCGGACCGCATTCCAGCTACAAATCGCTCTTCAATCTCATGGATCGGTAGTGAGGCAGGCATGGAGGCAGATGGAGACAGCACGGCGGGTTAAGGGTATCTCTCTGAGTGTAAATGCAAAACCACCGCTCCAACAAGCCCACATTCAACGGTGTTTGCATCTCTCGACGACACCCTTATTCGCAATGGCCTGTCACTGGCCTCGCCATGGCTTCAAGGATTCGTTCTGCTAACTCCCGAAAATCCTGTTCGCATGCTTTTACGCTGTTGGTATGCGCTCCGATGGCTCCATCCGAAGCTTGGAGCTTGAAAATGGGTTTGCGAGCCTCCATGGCCATTGGCATCAGACTCCGATAGTGCTTGAGCATTCCTAAACAATTCGGGTCCGGAGCTTTAAGATCTGCGTTGACCGGCTCGCCGAGAACTTTTTCCGCATAAGTGCTTGGAATTCGATTCGCCCACTTTTCATAAGCAGCAACTGGACGGCTATCACGGATGCCAAACTGAAGGACAACATACCCGAGTGGATGAATAATACCGCCGGGTAGGGCAAGATCTGGTGCCGGATTCCTCTGTAAGCGCGTCTGCCAGTCCTTCCGCCAGGACTGCAAAGTGGGACCCAGGTTACGAAGACCTTGGATCGAGAATAGATCCGGAGCTACAGGAATCACGACGGCATCTGTGGCAATCAAAGCGGCACGGTTGATCGCGCCGAAGTTTGGTCCCACATCCATGAGGACCAAGTCTGGCTGAAAGTCTTCGGCAGCCTGGAGCACAATCCGGTACAGGGAGCTGGTGGTGCGAAAAGCCGGCTCCTGCTCGTCAAGGCACTTGGGCCATGCCTCGGAAAGATTTGACTCAAAGTTGGAAAGACCCAAATCTCCTGGTATGAGCCGGATATTCGGTGAAATAGGCTGGACGGGAGTAGGGCCGATGTCGCCCAGGCCTCGGATGATCGGTGTGAGTGGGGCCATCACGCTATTAATGTTCGGCGCGTCCGGGTTCCAAAGTTCTTCGAGTTTTGCTTCTTCGAGGAACATCGAAGTCAGATTTGCTTGGGGATCAAAGTCCGCGACTAAGACCCTTCTACCCATCTCGGAAAACATCCACGCAAGATGGTAAAGAAGCGTTGTTTTGCCCACGCCACCCTTGTTGTTAAAAAAAGCCAGAGTCTTCATCGTTGAGGCTGTTTTGGGATGATTGCTAAGAAATGGCTCGTTTGATAGTCAAACGATGCAGACGCACTCTGGTTCTCCAACAGGGCACGCTGAGCTCGAGCAATTCCTCGACCAAAGCGATTCACATAACCCAGCGTGTGCATCGCCTCTGCAATGATGGGGTTGCGGTAAGCATTGACGAGAGGAAAGTTTTCTGCCGAGGCCTCACCATATAATCCACCGGGATTTTGGATTTCAAGACGGTCAGTGAATTGGTAAAAGCGAATTGGACTGGTGGATTGGTAGTCTCGATGCAGGACTGCGTTCATCAGTAGCTCACGGACGGCCTCAGGCGGATAGTCAAACACGGACTGTTCGCGCAGGTCCGATACGGTCACTGGTCTTTGCGTAAAGCGGCCTTTTAAAAACACATCTAACTCTGCTAAAACGGTGATCAAGTTGCCTGTAAATGCCTTCTCTGCCAGAATGTCATCGGAAAGTTGGGCTCCGTTGAACTGCACGAATTGAATCTTTGCACCCGGGAAGAAGTCCAAAGGATCAAACGCAAAGACCAACATGCCAGCGTTGGTAGGGCAATCACGCTTGAGGTTGAAAAAGCGTAGAGCAGCAAGCTGCTCCGAAACGCTCCGGTGGTTTGCCGCAATTACATCCATTGCAATCGCTTGAGGTCGGTAGGTTTGGCGAAAGGTTTCCAGGTCCAGCCGGCTTAAATCTGATCCCAGACAGGGTCTGGCGTCAAAGGTACGAAAATGGGCCGTTCGCCTCTCGATGAGGATGCGTTCCTCAGCCTCGCTAGCCACGTCCTTGCGGGGACCGATTCGTATATGAGTTCGTCCCTTGTATCGTACGGGTGGCAAATCATGAGGATGCACTTCAACGACAACAATATCTCCTCCGCCATCCGGGTGAGACATTAGGGTGACATTCATAACCGGAAGCGGCATAATCTGACCGTCCGACCGGTAAGAGGCGATTTGCTTTTGGAGTTCATCCTTTACACTTAGGCGAAAATGCGGGGCCTTTTCGTCCACCCCAATGAGGAGGTACCCGGGCAGTTTTCGTCCGCCCATGTCGTTGGAGAAAGAGCAGATGGCTTCCCGAAATTTGTCGGTGTCCGTAGTAGATCGTGTAAGCTCCACGCGGTCAGCCTCGCCATTTACAATCAGGTCTTTTAGCTCTTGGGGTGTCATGTGTGACGATAATCTAGCCACCCATCAAGAAAAAGAAAGTCCCTCCCTCGCATGCACTACCCCAGTGACCGCCAAGACCAAGTCTTGGCTCAGCCGATCAGGTGGCTGATGCGGTCTCGAGTTTTTCGTGTTCGGTTTCGGCCAAGTCACGTCGGTGCCAGGGTTGCCCTTGAAGGTGCAAGTTCCGATCTGCGTCACGTTCCTCATAAATTTTCGCCCACATCGCTTGGTTCATTGAGCACATCGGTACGGCCTGCCACTCTCCGTCCATTTTAACCGCGCCCTTGAAGACACAAGAATCGAGTCGTGACTTGATCACCGGGTCGTTGTCGGCTTGCGCCACCTGTGATGCGTCCATAAAGTTGTGCATGCCAATTCCCAGAGTGTGCGCTCGCCCTTATCCAACAATTTACCCAAAAGAACGTCCCACTTGGCGTCCTGGGGCAATAGGGGCATGTAGCGTCGCCTTTTGCGCTAGACTAAAAGCGGAGCCCAGCTGTTGCAATCCGGATGCCCAAAAATCGTGGCGTCGCGCCGGAGGGGTCTTCCTGTGCCTTCCTGAATTTGATCCCACACGTCTTGTGGTGTAATCGGGTGGTCGGAAAACAGGGTGCGTCCGGTGTCGGCTTCTGGCTGGAAACTCAGCATGCGCCAGATATGACTCCGCTCGGGTTTTTCTAAAAACCACTGCACGATATCTTTAGCGCCACTGATGTTCTTGCGCGTCACCGTACAGTTGTGAGCAAGTTCCAGTCGGCATCCCGTTTTTTTGCGCAGTTCGAGAGCCATTTCAGTAAAGGCCAATGGAAGGAACAAAAACTCGCCCCGGTTGTGAAGCCGCAATGCGTCAGATGCCGCCCTGAGATTTGGTTGGGAGTTCGGAGTTCGGCTGGCAACTCATTCCAGCGAGCTTGCAGATAGTTTTGTTTTTCACCTTGCAAAGGGTGAAGAAAAGCGTGCCAACGAGCAGCCCAGGGGCGAGTTTGTGAATATCCAGACAGTATACGTAATTCCCTTACGATGAACATAAACATACAGATGCCAGGAAAATAAGAAAATGTCTTTACTGGCTCAGCACACGAAGCCTGAGCAATTCCTTCTCGAAATAATCCACCACCAGGGTGCGCTGAAGCCAGTCCATATCCGAGTAAAGTTGGTTTCGAATCGCGAGATCTTCCTCTCCGAGTTGCACTCCAGAGTGAGTGCAAAATTTGGCTTGATGGTAATGACGCAAAATAAGGTGAATGCATTCCATCAACCTACGGACATCATCGTTGGCCGGCTTAATTCTGTCCAGAAGATCCAGAACTAGCCGGTCGCGCTCAGGTTCTTTTTTCCCATAGCCCGTATCATCCAGGTGCTCAACGTGAATAATGTAGAGCATAAGAAGTAATCCGCTTTGAAGTTCCGCAATATGGCGTCCATCACCATCTGCTTCCAGAAACAGAAAATCCGTGGGAATTCCTCGAAGCGGTAGTTTTGGGTCGAACAACCACCACTGATCCACCACCCATTTCGCGTCGAGATAGCCGGACGTCAAAAGCTCCCATCGGACGGTATGGCAAAGTTGCCGCACCTGCACCATAGAACTCCAGTCCCCACCATCAGCAAGTTGTTGAACCAAATGGACCATAAGAAGCGTCTACACTAAAGCGATTTGCTCCGCCTCTAAAAACGCAAGGGCGTCGGGGTGCTCAAGCAGCGGAACCGACTCCTCAATGCAAAAAGCATCCACTGGAGTTCGCCCGGCAAAAAGTGCAAGGCACGGAAGATTGGTGAATCTGCTTACATACCTCAGGCCATGAAACCCGGCCGAGTGGTCATAAAGCGCCTTTGCCCAAGCTTGGGGCACCGCGAGTTCTGTATGCATTAACGCCGAGAGATCACAGCCAAGAGCGGTTCTCACAGACGGAGAAGCTAAATTGCAAACAGCGAGCGGTCGCAGCAGCTTAACCCGCGAAGCGGTGCGATGGGTCCAGGCTGCAAGACTTAAGGTGCGGGATCCACCTAAAAGCTCATCGCCAAACACCTCCATGATACAGGTGAAAACACTCTGGCCCAGGTAAAGCACATCTAAGCCAGCCGGACTAAAGCGATGTCCGGGGTTGCATGAAAACCAAACTGGACTTCGTGTAGTCAGATGAAGTTTCCACCAGACTTGCTCACTTGATAAAGCAAAGGACCGAAGCTTGCGGCTCGCAAAGTCTTTGGAGGGACGGTAAATGGTTCTAGCCATGAATGCGCAAGCTACTCGCAAGCGGTCTGAGCTAACGCTGCAATACCCTGCACATCACCATCACGAAGCAGATCAAGGGCACGTTTCCCCTTCAAGCTCTCGCGTTTGTTCAGGAAAAAAAGAATTCTACCCCAGTCATCCAAACTGGCGTCTTGCTTGAGAATGGCAAGAACTGCTGAAAGCCCTGGCAATAAACGATCCTCGGAGTCAGGGGAAAATTGCCATTTGGGAAAGCGCACCGCTCGCTGCCGAGTCTCTCTCCAACCCAAAAGGGTCTTGTTTTTATAGCGTTTGAGAACTGCCTCCTTGGATAGCCCCAAAAGCTTGCGTGTTTGCTCCGCGGACATGGAACCGCCTTCTTCTTTTTTAAGACGT
>DAIRSW010000011.1:18977-31536 GCA_036804205.1 Verrucomicrobiia bacterium
CGCGTTCATCTTGCTTGGTTTTAAGACGTTCGCGTTCAAAAGCGCCTCGAGCCAAGGCAAGCGTTGGCGCTTTAACGCGCTCAGGTCGCTGAGTCAAGCTGGATTCAAGAGACAACAAAAAAACCTTCGCAGCCTCGTTTTCGTCAAAAGAACGTAGCAGCCGATCTAGGGACTGCTCAAAATCCTCAACAGCCTGTTGCTGGGCTTGAGGCAATTCTGACGAAGTAAGGGAGTATGCCATGATCCAGAACACTAAGCGATAGGACGGACTCTGTCAACTTCGTCAACCAGCCCACGCAGCTACTGCGTTGGGGGAATGACGGCGCCTGAATCGGTGGCCATGGCAGCGCGACCGAGTTGACTGCTTATGCTGACCAAAAGCAGACTCCAGGCTGAAAAACAGAGCAGGAACAAACAAAATTGCAGATCTAAGGGCAAGGCATAGACACAAAACAGGACCGGGAACCAAAAGGCCCAATTGGGAATTAACAAAGGCACAACCCGGTCCATGTAGAAACGGGCGGACCATGCCTCCCAGACCGGTCGCCACTGAAAGTTCGCCGCTTTCCAAGCGAACAGCGTTAAAGTCAGCGGGCTCATGAAGAAGGGAGTAAAGACACCCAGATCAAAGATTGTTTTTTGGGCTAAGGTCGCGAAGTTTAGGTCCGACCCGAACAGGAAGCTTTGAAAGCGGTAGAGGCCTTCCACGATGAGGCCGACCATGGAGAAAAAACCTAACTGAAAAAACAGATTTGCTCGTCCGGGCTCGAGGTTTGGCGTACGGGTAATGCGCCGAGCGATCCAAGGGAGACCGTACCCAGCCAGGACGGTGCTAACCGCAGCGAATAGCCAGCCGCCGGTCGCGTCCTTCCACGCCGCCAACTGGCCTGCGGCCCAAGCGAAGCTGGACCATTGGTAGTAGAGAATGGTAACCGCAACTGCAAAAGCCTGGATGAGCACAAACGCCCGCCAGTTGGCTCGCAGGGCGTGGGCTCCCGGCTGAAGCAGGCGAGCGATGGAGGCCTTGCGCACAGCGGTGGGGTTGCGATCGTTGGTCGTGCCTTAAGAAGCGGCGCTGACGATCTGTGCAAAATCCTCGGCCACAAGACTAGCTCCTCCAACCAGGGCTCCATCAATGTCTGGCTGGCCTAAGAGCTCTTTGGCGTTGCCGGGTTTCACACTGCCGCCGTATTGAATGCGCAGGGTGTCGCCAACGCTACCGAAGAGTTCGGTGAGAACTTTACGCACGAAGGCGTGGGCTTCTTGCGCTTGCTCCGGTGAAGCGGTACGCCCGGTGCCAATGGCCCAGACCGGTTCATAAGCGATCACAAGATCTTTGGCTCCAGCGGCATCGAGGCCGGCTAGACTACCTTTGAGTTGGCTTTCGAGTATGGCTTCGACTTTGCCAGCATCGCGTTCCTTTAAGGTTTCTCCGATGCACAGGATGGGTTTTAATCCGGCCTTGAGCGCGGCGTGCACTTTGGCGTTGATGATTTCATCGGTTTCATGAAAAAGGCTACGACGTTCGCTGTGCCCTAAAATAACGTAATCCACTTGGGCATCAATCAGCATGGTTGCGCTGATTTCGCCGGTGTAAGCACCGGATTCAGCTGCGTGCATGTTTTGCGCTGCGAGGAGTACTGAGCTGTTTGCAAGGTGTTGGCCGACGGTGAAAAGAGAAGGAAAAGCCGGAGCAATGACCACTTCAGAAGCGGTTTGACCGCTGATCTTGGGTAGAAACTCACTGAGGAAGGCCTGGGCTTCCGCAGAGGTTTTGTTCATTTTCCAGTTGGCAGCAATGATGGGTCTACGCATGAGAAAGGATGTGATTGGTCGGGATGGACGATTAAGCGGAATGAAGCGCGGTGATGCCGGGAAGCGCTTTACCTTCCAAAAGTTCTAGGGAAGCCCCCCCACCAGTGGAAATAAAGCTGACTCGGTCAGACATGCCAGCCTTGTTGATGGCGGTCACACTGTCCCCACCACCAATAATGCTGGTGGCGTCGGCGTTGGCCACGGCTTCGGCAACAGCAAAGGTGCCTTTGGATGATTCAGGGATTTCGAAGATGCCCATGGGCCCATTCCAGAAAATGGTTTTGGCTTTGCTGGCTTCTTCGGAGAAAAGTTTGGCGGTCTCAGGACCGATATCCACGCCTTCCCAACCGTCCGGAATACCCTCGGCTGCGGTGACGACTTTGGCATTGGCGATGGTTAGCTTTTCGAAATCAAGTTTGTCGGTCACCAAGTTATCGCTAGGTAGTAGGAACCTGACGCCTTTGGCTTCAGCCTGAGCGAGAAGATCTTTAGCGAGCTCGACTTTATCTTTTTCGCAAAGCGAGTTGCCCACCGTGCGCCCTTGCGCGAGTGCAAAGGTGTAGGCCATGGCTCCGCCGATGAGGACCACATCGGCTTTGTCGAGCAGCGCGCTGATGACGCCGATCTTGTCGGAAACCTTTGCTCCGCCGAGAATCACCAGGAACGGCCGTTGAGGCGATTCGATTTCGCCAACCAGGTATTTAAGTTCACGCTCCATCAGCAAGCCCATCGCTGCTTGGCTTACGTGGTCAGCAATACCAGCGGTGGAGGCATGCGCACGGTGCGCGGCACCAAAGGCGTCGTTCACGTATACATCGGCAATGCTGGCTAGTTGATTGGCGAATTCCTCATCGTTTTTTTCTTCTTCAGCGTGAAAACGCAAGTTTTCGAGAAGTAAAACCTCTCCGTCTGGCAAAGCTGCGGCAGCGTCCCGGGCAGGTTTGCCGACGCAATCCTCCGCAAAATAAACCGGCACATTGAGGAGTTCATGCAACCGAGCCACCACGGGTTTGAGACTGTATTTTGCGACAGGTTCGCCTTTGGGTCGACCCAGATGAGCCATAAGGATGACTTTGGCTTTCTGCTCGATCAACCATTGGATGGTGGGGAGACTTTCCCTAATCCGCGTGTCATCAGTAATGGTGCGGGCGTCATCAGAGCCTTTCATCGGGACGTTAAAGTCGACGCGGACCAGCACGCGTTTGCCGGCTGGGTTGATATCGCGGACGTGAAGTTTATTCATCATAAATCAAAAAAGGGAGAGGGGTCCAGCTCGGAGGGGAGCCGACGACTTGAGTTCGAAAAGCTGAGGGCTTGCGTCGATGGGCCGTCAAAAGAGAATTTTCATCCTGCATTCAACGGGGCAGCGACGTTGCTGCCCCGTTGATGCATGAAGAATGTGTAAGGACTTCGCCTAGGAAGCGAGCAGGTCCATCAAGGCAACACAACGGTTGCTGTAGCCCCACTCGTTGTCATACCACCCCACTACTTTGACCGAGGTAGGAGAGGTCATCAGAGTGAGTGGTGCATCAAAAATGCAGGAGTGTGGGTTGCCAACGATGTCTTGCAGAACAAGATGGCCATCGCTGTATTCAAGGATGCCTTTCAGAGGACCCGAATCAGCGGCAGCTTTGAAGGCCGCGTTGATTTCGTCGACGCTGGTAGCTTTTTTCAGGTTTACGGTGAAATCTGTGACACTGCCGGTTGGCGTGGGGACTCGGAAGGCTCCGCCGTTGAGTTTTCCTTTGAGTTCAGGAATCACCTCGCCAATGGCCCGTGCTGCTCCGGTGGAGGAAGGCACGATGTTGATGGCGGCGGCACGAGCACGACGGAGATCGCTGTGAGGCAAATCCAAAATGCGTTGATCGTTGGTGTAGCTGTGGATGGTGGTCATGAACCCGTTCTCGATGCCATAGTGGTCATGAAGAATTTTCACCATCGGCGCCAAGCAGTTGGTTGTACAGCTGGCGTTCGAGATGATATTATGTTTGGCAGGATCATAAGCCTCGTTGTTCACTCCAAGCACCAGGGTAACGTCGGGGTCTTTGGCTGGAGCGCTGATGATCACTTTTTTGGCTCCACCTTTGGTGAGGTGGACTTCAGCTTTATCGCGATCTGTGAAGAAGCCAGTGGATTCAAGCACGACGCTGACGCCAAGATCGCCCCATTTAAGGGCTCCTGGGTCGCGTTCTGCGGAGATTCTGATTTTGTGTCCACGAACGATGATGTTGTCAGCGTCGTATCCGACTTCGCCGTTGAATTTTTTTCCAACGGAATCCCAAGTGAGCAGGTGGGCGAGAGTTTTTGTGTCGGTAAGGTCGTTAATCAGAGCGACCTGCTGAACTTGTTCTTGGGTCATGGCGCGCAGAACGTTGCGTCCAATGCGGCCGAAGCCGTTAATTCCAAATTTAGGCATGGGTAGAGATAACTATTGGTTTAATCTAAGGTTGTTAGGTTTGATCAGGGGGGTGGGCGTGAGTTTCGATAATTCAAGAACCGCCGTAGTCTAGGTGCGAGCAACCCCAGGTCAAGAATGAAAAGCGAAATGGTAGCGGAAGGTTCAAGCGTGTGAACCATCACAGGTGTTTCAACTACATCCCTGACTCGTCCCGCACTCAGTGCAAACCCCACATGCGCCCGCTCGGATAATCTTGTGACTCCCGCAGTGCGAGCAGGTGCTGTCCATATACATATGGCCTATGGCTTGCTGCACACGGACGGCGTGACTCGTTGCGACCCCGTTTTCGCCTTGGAATGAGGCAACTCCATCATGTGGCCCGTGGCTGCTCACCACATCGATCACCTCCCGGGCGCCAGTGCGTTGAAGATCCGAAACGGGCCGATTCACTGCGCGTTTTTCGATCTCCTCAAGCTCGCGCATTGGAAGATCGGCCTGCGGGTTTTTCGGAGTCATTGCCTCGCGGTAGCCAGGAATAAATTGAATCCCCAACCAACGGAAGACGTAATCCGTGATGCTGGTGGCATTGCGGATATCTGGATTTCTGGTGAAGCCACTCGGTTCAAATCGTTGAAAGGCAAATTTTTTCACCAAGCTGGTGAGGGGGACTCCGTGTTGGAGCGAAAGCGAGGTGAGAGTCGCCACCGTGTCCATAAGTCCACCAATGGTGGAGCCTTCTTTGGCCATTTGAATAAAGAGTTCACCTGGTTGGCCGTCCTCATAGAGGCCTACCGTGATGTAACCTTCATGCCCAGCAATCTCGAATTTGTGAGTCAAGGACACCCGAGTGTCAGGCATGCGTCGGCGCATGCGTTGATCCGCCATGTTTTGAAGCGCTAACAATTCTTGCTCGAGCAGATCGTTTTTCTCGCGAAGCTGCACAAGTTCCTGAGCCACGACTTCGACCCCCGGAGTACTGACTTTGGATTTACTGGTGTTCAGAGGCGCGGAGCGTTTGGAGCCGTCGCGATAAATAGCGATGGCTTTTAAGCCAAGACGCCAGCCTTCCACATAAGTCTCCATGATCTCTTCGACCGTGGCGCTTTCTGGCAAGTTCACAGTTTTCGAGATGGCACCAGAGAGGAAAGGCTGAGCCGCCGCCATCATTTTGAGGTGACCCAAGTAATGCAGACTGCGTTGGCCTTTGGCAGCTTTAAACGCGCAATCAAAGATGCTGAGATGCTCCGGTTTCAAGCCGCTGGCAACGACTTGCCCGGTGTCCGAATCGGTCACGTCCTCGATGGTGTCGTGGGCATCAATGTGTGCAATGATGCGATCGCTTCGCTCTTTGGTGTAATCAAGTTTTTCTAGTGCGGTGCGCACCGTGTTATTGACGATTTTGAGCATGCCCCCGCCGGCCAGGAGTTTGTATTTGACCAGAGCAATGTCAGGCTCAATCCCGGTGGTGTCGCAATCCATCAGGAAACCAATGGTGCCGGTCGGTGCTAAGACAGTGACTTGAGCATTGCGATATCCGAAGGCTTCGCCAAGATCAATCGCGTTCTGCCATGCTTCGCTCGCGGCCGCTTTAATCTCATCAAACTGCTCGCTGAATTGAATGGATTGCAGGGCCTCTTGATGCATGGCGATCACTTCTTTCATGGCTCCCACATTCTCTGCCGCTGGTGGGTTAAAATAACCGGACGCCTTGGAATCGTGGTAACCAGGAAACGCCCCGATGCCTTCGGCGAGACGAGCGCTTTGCTCGTAAGCATGTCCGGTCATCAATGCGGTGATGGAGCCGGCTAAGGCCCGGCCTTCATCGCTGTCATAACCGAAACCATAACTCATAATCAGCGAGCCCAGGTTGGCGTAGCCCAAGCCTAAAGTGCGGAAGATGTGGGAGTTTTCAGCGATTTCTTTGGTGGGATAACTGGCGTGATCCACCAAAATCTCTTGAGCGGTAATAAAGATGCGCACCGCAGCTTTGAAGCGCTCGACATCGAAAGAACCGTCCGGGCGCTTAAACTTCATCAAATTCAGCGAGGCCAGGTTGCAAGCGGTGTTGTCCAGGAACAAATATTCGGAGCAAGGATTGGTGCTGTTTTGGCGACCGGTTCCTTTGCAAGTATGCCAGCGATGGATCGTGGTATCGAATTGCATGCCCGGATCTCCACAAACCCAGGTGCCTTCTGCGATTTTTTGGAGAAGCTCACGCGCACTTTTTTTCTCGCAAGGTTGCCCGTCGGTCACTCGGCGGGTCCACCATTCTTTGTCATCGACCGCGGCGTGCATAAATTCATCGCTCGCGCGCACAGAAAGGTTTTCATTCTGATACATGATCGACCCATAGGCGTCGCCGTTGAACGAGCCGTCGTAGCCTTGTTCGATCAAGGCCCAGGCCTTCCGCTCTTCGCTGGATTTGGCTTCGATAAACTCGGCGATGTCGGGGTGCCAATCTTTGAGAATATTCATCTTAGCAGCCCGCCGAGTTTTTCCGCCGCTTTTTACAACGTTGGCGATTTGGTCGTAGACCTTGAGGAAACTTAGCGGTCCACTGGGGCGTCCGCCACCACTGAGTTTCTCGCGGGTTGAACGGAGTGTAGAGAGATCGGTGCCGGTCCCTGAACCATACTTAAAGAGCATGGCTTCCGAGGTTGCCAGGCGCATGATGTCTTCCATGGTGTCATCCACGGACTGGATAAAACATGCGCTCGCTTGCGGATATTCGTATTGGGTAGGCGCACGTTCGGCTTCGCCTTTTTCGTGATTGTAATAGTAGTTGCCCAGCCCGGCACCTTCACCGATCCCATATTGCTGATGGAGCCCGACGTTGAACCAGACCGGACTGTTAAATGCTCCGTGCTGATGCAAACAGAGCCAGGTCAGATCTTTGTAAAAGGTGTCGGCGCTCTCAGCACTGTCAAAAATGCCATCCTGTTGGCCCCAATCGGTGATCGTTTTTGTCACCCGATGAATAAGCTGGCGAATAGAATTTTCGCGCCCGCCCTCGTGCGGATCGGTTCCTTTGGAGATATCACCGTAAAAATACTTTGAAACCGCAATTTTGGTTGCAAGTGGACTCCATGACGCGGGCACTTCCACGTCTTCTTGCCGAAAAACAACTTTGCCATGGTCGTCCGTGATCTCTGCAACCCGCTTCTGCCACTCAATATGATCGAAGGGAGAATCGTTCCCATGAAAAAACATGGGCGAAAAGGAAAGACCCTCAGTGCGGGATTCAGAAGTGATAGTCATAGAGCAATAAGTGAAGCGCTCCAAGCACAGGCATCCAATAAATTGGACTGGCGCTCAGAAGCATTGTGAATAACTAGGTGCGTTCCCTGGATATGTTCGTTTCAGACTTTGCAAAACAGCTCAACGCCTACTTCAGATCGGGCGATCGATTGAGAAGAGTCATAAAGATGAAACACCCTATGTGGGGCTTTAGCACGAAGTGACACTACCATATCTTGTGGTCTGCCTTTTGAAAAGAACAAAATGGATCAAAACCAAAAAAACTATTTTTCGTTGCAATCAAAGGAAGGAGTGGGTCAATATCCCTAAAGTGATAGCGAAGAAAGGCCAACCTGCACGGGCGCAATAACATCCTAAACTGGTCGAAGTGGCGCTCACCAGGAACCGTTTCTTGTGTTTTTAACAAACCTTTTCCTTTCACGACGCGTTGCTTTGAAGTCACCCAGTTGCAAAAGAGAGTCGATTGTGACTGGTTGCGATTTCAATATTCACCGCTTACCAAACACACATGTCTGAGCAGATCATGGATTCCGTTAACGAAGATTCTCCCTCAAAATGCCCATTTATGGGTGGAGCCCTCAATCGCTCCGCCGGCAGCGGCTTTTCAAACCGCGATTGGTGGCCGAACCAGTTGCCTCTCAATATCTTACGTCAACACTCCCAGCTCTCAAATCCGATGGGGGAAAGCTTTAATTATGCAGAAGCGTTTCAATCGCTGGATTACGAGGCGCTTAAAAAAGATCTGCATGCGACGATGTCCGACTCGCAAGAATGGTGGCCTGCTGATTACGGACACTACGGTCCATTCTTCATCCGCATGGCTTGGCATAGTGCGGGCACGTATCGCACTGCAGATGGACGCGGAGGTGCAGGCACTGGGACACAGCGTTTTGCACCCCTCAACAGCTGGCCGGACAACGCCAACCTCGATAAAGCGCGGCTTCTGCTCTGGCCCATCAAGAAAAAATATGGTGACAAAATTTCGTGGGCCGACCTCATGATTTTGGCGGGTAACGTGGCCCTAGAGTCGATGGGATTTAAGACCTTCGGCTTTGCCGGTGGACGCGCCGATGTGTGGGAACCTGAAGAGGACATTTATTGGGGACCAGAAGCCGAATGGCTCGGTGACAAGCGGTATGCCGGAGATCGAGAATTGCAGAAGCCACTGGCAGCTGTCCAGATGGGCTTAATATACGTCAATCCAGAAGGCCCCAACGGAAATCCGGATCCTTTGGCTGCGGCTAAGGATATCCGCGAGACCTTCGCGCGAATGGCCATGAACGATGAAGAAACGGTCGCCTTGATTGCTGGTGGGCACTCCTTCGGAAAAACGCACGGGGCCGCAGATCCTGGCCCGAATATCGGTCCGGAACCGGCCGGCGCTCCGATTGAAGAGCAAGGACTTGGGTGGAAAAACAAATATGGCACCGGGCATGGAGCAGACACCATTACCAGCGGCTTGGAGGGGGCCTGGACCACCACTCCGATCCAATGGAGCAACAACTATTTCGAAAACCTTTTCAACTTTGAGTGGGAGCTGACCAAGAGTCCGGCCGGAGCGTTTCAATGGAAACCTAAGGGTGACGCCGGTGCAGGCACCGTTCCGGATGCTCATAATCCCGAGAAAAAACATGCGCCGTTTATGTTGACTACCGACCTCTCGCTCAAGGTCGATCCGGCTTATGCCAAAATCTCTCGTCGGTTTCTTGAGAACCCGGACGAATTTGCCGATGCCTTTGCGCGGGCCTGGTTCAAGCTGACCCATCGCGACATGGGGCCGAAGCTGCGATACCTCGGGCCGGAAATCCCGGAGGAAGATTTGCTTTGGCAAGACCCGATTCCCGCCGTTGACCATCAACTGATCGATGCCGCTGACGTAACCGAGCTGAAAGCAAAAATCCTGGCCAGCGGGCTCAGTATTTCACAATTGGTGACCACGGCGTGGGCTTCGGCCTCCACCTTCCGTAATTCTGACAAGCGCGGCGGTGCCAATGGAGCGAGGCTTCGTTTGGCTCCTCAAAAATACTGGGAGGTCAATCAGCCGGCGGAACTCAGCAAGATTCTGGATGCACTGGAGAGTGTGCAGACTGGCTTTCACCAAGGGCGCACCGATGGTAAAAAAGTCTCCTTGGCCGATCTGATTGTGCTAGGTGGCTGCGCGGCCATTGAGGAAGCGGCACGGAAAGCCGGTCACACTCTGGTCGTGCCTTTCACCCCAGGCCGAACCGATGCCACCGAAGAGCAAACCGATGTAGAATCGTTTAGTTTCTTGGAACCTGAGGCCGACGGCTTTCGCAATTACAGCAAAGCGCATTACACTATCCCTGCGGAAGGCATGCTGGTTGATCGCGCCCAACTTTTGACTCTGACCGCTCCGGAAATGACGGTCCTAGTAGGCGGCATGCGGGTGCTTGGCACAAACCACAACGGCAGCAAGCACGGTGTTTTCACCGAGCGCCTGGAGACGCTTACGAACGGCTTCTTCGTAAACCTGCTCGATTTTGGGACTGTCTGGGAACCGGTCGATCACGGATACCAAGGACGCGACAGAAAGACCGGCGAGATCAAGTGGACGGCAAGCCGGGTGGACTTAGTTTTTGGTGCCAACTCAGAGCTTCGCGCTGTGGCAGAAGTGTATGCGACGGTCGATGGAGAAAAAAGGTTTCTGCAAGACTTCGTCGCAGCCTGGGTCAAAGTGATGGAGCTGGATCGTTTCGATTTGTGAAAGAGCAGCACGATTGATTGATGATTGCCGATTGTTGAACTTTGATTTCAATCACTATGCCGCAGAAGAAATTGGGCCACCTCCCACACCGAAATCGACCCCAGGAATCTTATCGTCCAATGCCTCCCAAACCACTCTTAAATTAGCGCAATTCAGGACCGAAATGCGAAGTTCATGAAAATGGATCAGATATCAAATGCAACCACAGCCGAATGAACCGAGCCCGCAAGCCTTGCTATCGGACCCATGGGTTTACAGCTCAGCTCCTTCCGAGCCCTGAATCCCCAATCCTCCGAAATTTCAAGGGTTGATTTTCTGGGTCATTTTGCGGAATCTATGTTCATTATGCACGCCAGCTTCATTTCACCGCACTCGATGCTTTCAGAGGCGGCCATGCTATACGGGTCCGCCAAAATCGTAAAATAGCATGACCGACCCCAACATCCTATTGTGATCCAAACACAGCGTTTAGATCAACTCTGCAGCTGGCTCTCCGGTCGCGCCGTGCTGCTCCAGTCGAAGGCCCACGACGACAGCCGGGGGAGATTGATTGCTCTGGACTTTGAACATCTTTCCTTTGAACCCAAACGCGTCTTCTACGTTCAGGACGTGCCTGCTGGAACGTCGCGCGGAGGACATGCGCACCGTTCATGCGATCAATTGCTCGCATGCATGTCCGGCCGCATTGAGATCGAAATGCGCGCTGATGGTGAAGTCGAGCAGGTGCTGTTGGAGCAGAGCAATCAGCTTCTGCTGATCCGCGCCGGCGTATGGGCGGTCCAGAAATTTCTCACCAGCGATAGCAGTTTGCTTGTGCTCGCAAGTGAACCCTACGACCCCGCTTCTTACCTCTAAACTTCATCGCATCCATGAGCAACGGCCCGGCAGTCACTATCTGCATTCCCGCCTGGCAGGCGGAGGACTTCATCGAAAAGACTCTCGATTGCGCCACCAGTCAGGATTATGAAAACATTCGCATCCTCGTTTCCATCGATCAATCGAATGATGCCACTGCGGAGATCTGCCGGCGATATGCAGCCAGGGACAACCGGCTAAGCGTGCACGTGCATGAGGAGCGCTTGGGCTGGGTCGGGAACGTAAACTTCCTGCTAGACCTCGTAGAGACGGAGCTTTTCTTTATCTATTTCCATGATGATATTATCCTCCCTGCCTACATCTCGCGACTTGTCCTCGAGCTGCAGGACCATCCTGAGGCCGGGAGTGTGCATTGCGACATGGGGCATTTCGGCGCGACCGAGCATGTCTCCGTGGGACGGGCAAACACTGGCTGCTGTGCGCAGAGGATGGCTGAGTTTCTCATCGTGCCCGAGAGGGGCTCACCGCTGCGAAGCATAACGAGGACCTCGCTACTGAAGCAGGGCCTGCGGCTCCCCCGACTGGTGTCGGGAGGGTTGTGGGCCAACGAGCCTTACCTGCTCCACCTGATGGCGCTCGGCACAGCTCTGCACGTGCCTGAGGTTCTCTACATGCGCTGGAATAGAAGAAAAGGCGGCCTCACTGATGGCTGGAGGGCATTTTCGGCTGAAGATTTTCTGGGTGCCTATCGCGGCAATGTGGAAGCTTCATTGCAGGTTATTCGCTCGGTTTCATTGCAGGATTGGGAGCAGGAGGCGCTGGTGTTTTGCTTGTATCTCGCGTCCCTTAAGCACCTTTGGGCGGAGTGCCAAAGCCGTGGAGCAGTAGGGAGAATCAGGCCGGAAGAGGTGAGTCCTGCTTTTCAGAATCTTACGCTTCCCCAACATCTAGGGAGGTTCACCGGCGATGTGGAGCAGTGGATTCTCAGACGAGCGAAAGAAATGGAGGAGTCTCTGAATGCCAGCGGCACAATCCAATAGTCATGAGCGCCGGGTGGCCGTGCTTGGAGCGGGCATCATGGGGTGTTCCGTCGCGCTCATGCTGGCTCGCGCCGGCATGAATGTGACTTTGATCGATCGTGAGCCGGGGCCTTTCGCCGGGGCCAGCCGGTGGAATGAGGGGAAGATCCATCTCGGCTATCTTTACTCAGGCGACAGGACGTTGGCCACGGCGCGCGGCGTGGTCGCGGGTGGGCTTCTGTTCAAGGAACTCATGGAAGAGCTTATCGGCTGCTCCATTGATCCCGCAATTACTCCGGATGACGATCTCTATCTTGTGCACAGAGACTCCATCAGCTCTGTTGAGGAGACGCATCAATACTATATGGATGTGACAGCGCTTGTCCGCAAGCATCAAGATGCACCGCGCTATCTGGTGGACGCGAGCGACGCCTCGGTGCAGCGTCTCAGCGCAACGGATTTGTCTGCGGTTGCGGATCAACGACGGGTGTTGGCGGGCTTCCGGGTGCCCGAGCACTCGGTCGCGAC
>DAIRSW010000011.1:31546-32309 GCA_036804205.1 Verrucomicrobiia bacterium
TACGCGTGGGCCGACACCGCGCTCGCCACGTGGGCCCGAGCGCTCGGTCGCGACCCAATGGATCGCCGACCGGTTTGTCGAGACTCTCCAATGCGAGGGCCGGATCGAGCTGGCGATGCGGACGCATGTCTCGGCTGTCCGCGCGGCGAGTGACTCGTGGGAAGGGGACCTCTGTGTGGAAGCGCAACCGGGGATCTCGCAGCGATTCGATGTGGTAATCAATGCCCTCTGGCATGGGCGGATCGAAATTGACCGGACGGCAGGAGTCCCGCCTGAGCCAGGGTGGTCTCATCGCTATAGGCTCTCCTTGTTTGTCCGAACAAACCAGTCTGTGCAGGGGCCCAGCGCCGTGCTGGCCACTGGACCCTTTGGCGACATCAAGAACTACAATGGGCGCGACTTTTATTTGTCATGGTATCCAGCAGGTCTGAAGATCGAGGCGCATACAATCGAGCCACCTGCAACGCCAGTATTGAGCCGCGACGAGCAGCAGCAGCTTGCAAGATCTGTCTTCCAGCAGCTAGAGGCGTACCTGCCGTGGAGCAGGCGTATCGCCTCGGCGGCTGACGTAGTGACGGTTGGCGGCGGTTGGGTGTTCGCGCAGGGGCATGGTTCACTCGCTGATCGGCATGCTACCATTCACCAGCGTGACCGGTTCGGGATCAGGCAAAAAGGCGCCTACATTTCTGTGGACACCGGCAAGTACTCCATGGCGCCTTTCCTTGCCAGAGAGGTCATGAACCGGATCAATCACGTATGAGGC
>DAIRSW010000012.1:0-6108 GCA_036804205.1 Verrucomicrobiia bacterium
CTAACTTAATCATTGGTTTGACGGGTGGGATTGCTTCTGGAAAGTCCACCGCCAGCAAATTTTTGATCCGACTTCTGGACGCAAGTTTCTTTGATGCAGACACTGTTGTGCACGACTTGCTTGCTGGGAATCCGGATGTCCGAGAACAGGTGCTTCTTCGGTGGGGTAGAGCTGTGCTAAACCCGGAAGGAGAGATCTGCCGTAAAATACTGGGAGAAAAGGTGTTTCGGGATCCAGAGCAGAAGAAGGCGCTGGAGCAAATTCTACACCCCAGGGTGATGACTCGGTGTCGTGAGTTTATCCAGAAGATTAAGACCGCAGGGGCTCAAGATGGGCAAAACAACACTTGCACATATGTGATCTGCGACATACCATTGCTTTTTGAGGTCTCTGCCGAGTCTTTGTTCGACACCACACTTGTGGTCGCCTGCACTCGAGACACCCAACACCGTCGGCTTGTAGCTCGCTTCGCTCAACAAGGGAGGCAGGAGTATCACGATAGCCACGGTAGTTTGGGAGATTTTGCGGATCTTTCGCTCGCAACGCAGCTTCCTCTCCTCGAAAAGCTCCAACTCCCTCACGCGCATCTCGCTCTTTGGAACGAATTTAGCCTGGAGCAGTTTGAGGAGCAAATTACCCTCGCCGCCCAGTTTTTGATAAACATCCATGGACAACCCTTCCGATCCCCAATCTGATTTTTCTGACTCCCATTCTGATTTCACCCCAAGTGAAACCGAAGTGACGGAGCCAAGTGCCGAAGCGGAGAAAAAGGCGCGAACGAAAGTCGTCAAGGCCCGAGCTCCGCGTCGCAAAAAGACGTTTGAAGCAGAAGCCGATCCCCAATCTTCTCATCCGGAGGACGAGATTTCACAAAGTTCAGGCCGCGTTTCTTCAAGCAAAGAATCAGAACAGGATTCCGAGGATTACGCGCCAGGCTGGTCAAAGAGAGGAGAGACTGCCGAAGAAATCCAAAGCGCAACACAGGATGAAGAGAGGCCAGAGCATGCGGAACGAGACGAGCAGGGTGACCATGACGAAGATGAGGATGATGACGACTTTGACGATGACAATGAAGATGGTGACGAGCAGGAGGAAGAAATCTCCAAAGCACCGTTTGGAGAAGATGTGCCGCCCCCGCCAGAGCATGCTTCGCTCACTGAGTTGCAGAAGACGCCGTTTTACGAACTGGTGCAGCTGGCCAGCAAGTATGGGATGTATGTGAGTCACGAACGCACACGTGATGAAATTGTCTTTGAACTGGGCCGCCGATTTTTGATTTTGGGTGGGCAAGTCGAAGCGGATGGTGTTTTGGAAATGACCGCAGCGCATCATGGGATGCTGCGTTGGCCCCACCGGAATTTCCGATCTGGAGCCGACGATATTTATATGAGTAGCGGAATCATCCGTGCTCATAACTTACGACCGGGACAAAAAGTCCGTGTGGCACTTAAGCCCCCGCGGGAGGTGCCGGATCATAACCTGGTCGCGGTGGAGGTGATCTCGATTGAAGGTGTGCCGGTAGCCGACTGGAAAGAGCCGCCCGATTTTGAATCGCTAACACCCTGCCACCCCAAAGATCGGTTGGTCTTAGAAAGTTCAGGAAGTAGCGATCTGGTGAGTGCGCGCGTGGTTGATCTGGTTGCCCCGATCGGGCGCGGGCAGAGAGGGATCATCGTCGCACCACCTCGGGCAGGAAAAACCATTTTGCTCAAAGAACTCGCTAAGGCCTTGCGTCTCGGGAATCCTGAGGTGGTACTGCTGGTGCTTTTGGTTGACGAGCGTCCAGAGGAAGTGACCGATTTTGTTAGGACTGTTGATGCAGAGGTTTATAGCAGCACTTTTGATGAAGCGGCTCCTCGACATATCCAGGTGGCCGAATTGTTGAGCGAGCGAGCTAAACGCCTGGTTGAGCTTGGCAAAGATGTGGTCATCATGCTTGATAGCATCACGCGTTTGGCACGAGGCTATAACGCCATGCAACCTGGTAAAGGTCGGGTGATGTCGGGCGGCGTAGATACCAAGGCGCTCATGAAGCCAAAGCGCTTTTTTAGTGCTGCACGAAATGTGGAAGAAGGGGGGAGCCTAACCATCTTAGCAACAGCCTTGGTTGAAACAGAAAGCCGGATGGATGATGTGATATTTGAGGAGTTTAAGGGCACAGGCAACATGGAGTTGCATTTGGACCATGAGCTCGTGGAGCGCAGGGTTTATCCGGCGATCCACATCCTCAAATCTGGGACTCGTAAAGAGGAGCTCCTCTATCATCCGGAAGAGATGAAAAAAATTTCTAATCTGAGGAAGGAATTACTGACCAAGCCACCTTTCGAAGCTATGGAAGAACTCATTTCAGCGGTGCGACACACCCGAACCAACGCTGAGTTGTTGTTGACAGGATTGCGCTAAGTCAGATATGTCGTTCCCTTTAGTCTCTGATCAAGCAACCTTACAAGCCTGGCTGGAAAGCCACAACGACTCTGGTGATCCCGTTTGCTTGGATACCGAGGCGGACAGCTTGCACTGTTATCATGAAAAACTCTGTTTGATCCAAGTCACGGTGAGCGGGGAGACCGTATTAATTGACCCCTTGCAGGGATTGGACCTAGAACCATTAATGGCCTGGGCAGAGCCGCGTGAGGTAGTCTTTCATGCTGCGGACTACGATCTGAAAATGCTCTCGACCATTCGACCTTTTCTGCCGGCCACCATGCGGGACACCTCGATCGCGGCAAGGCTCCTTGGCTATCGCGAGCTCGGATTGGCGGCACTCTTGGAGAAAGTGCTCGGCGTGCAGCTGGCCAAGACTTCCCAAAAAGCCAACTGGGCGAAACGGCCATTGACTGAGATCATGATCGAATATGCTGCGAATGATACGATGCATCTCCAGCCTCTCATGGACAGTTTGGCGACCGAACTTAAGGCCAAGCAACGATGGCATTGGTTTGAAGAATCCTGTGAGCGCGCGGTGCGGCAGAGTCAGGTCTTTCGCGAAAAGGATGAGGACCGGGTTTGGCGCATCAGCGGTTACGCAAAGCTCAAACCACGAGCGCTTGCGGTGCTTAGGGCCCTATGGCAGTGGCGAGAGCAAGAGGCAGCAGAAAGGGATCGTCCCACTTTTCATGTCTTGCGAAACGAAGAGTTGCTGCGTGCTGCGATTTGTTTTGATGAAGGCAAACGCTTTTCTAGTGCACAGCTCAAGGCTGGGCATAGAAAAGAATTTGAAACTCGTGCTCGAGAAGCATTGAAGTTGCCAGAAGAAGAGTGGCCTCGCAAGCTGATGCATACGCGGGGGAAGAAGGCGACCGAGGAACAGGAAGCAAGACTTCAGGCGCTAAAAACTCTGCGAGATGAGAAGGCTGAAGCGCTGGAACTGGATGGCTCGGTCATTGCCCCGCGCGCTGCTCTGGAAAGAGCCGCCTACGAACCGCCGAGAGCTTCCGAGCTTTTAATGAACTGGCAGCTGGAGCTGCTGGAGTTGCCTAAGGGGGAATTTGCCGAGCAATCGGTTTGACTCCCACAACCGGAAAGAAAATGAGCGATACCACCATGAAAATTTTACGGATCGGTCTGCCAACCGGCAGTCTGCACGAAGCGACTTTGGACCTTTTTTCTAAAGCCGGGTTTTCGATCGCACGAAGTGCGAGGAGTTATCGACCAGCGGTTGATGATCCGGAGTTAAGTGTGAGTTTGCTCAGGGCGCAGGAAGTCAGTCGATTCGTAGAAGGTGGGTATTTAGACTTTGGTTTAACCGGCCGTGATTGGATCTACGAGAATGACTCCCAAGTGGAGGTGCTGGGTGATCTGGCCTTTAGCAAAGCGACCTCAAACCCAACACGATGGGTAGTCGCGGTCCCTGAAGACTCTAACCTCCACAATGTGAAAGACTTGGAAGGGAAAAGAATTGCTACGGAAGCTGTGGGTCTAACCCGCCGCTTTCTGAGTGAGCATGGGGTCAATGCTCACATCGAATTTTCTTGGGGTGCGACCGAAGTCAAAGCACCAGAGCTGGTTGACGCTGTAGTCGACATCACAGAGACCGGCTCTTCGCTTCGCGCCAATCGTCTGAGAATTTTGGCGACCATCATGGAGTCGTATCCCCAGCTGATTGCCAATCAGAAGGCATTTCAAGATCCTTGGAAACGTGAAAAAATGGAGAGCGTCAAACTTTTGCTTGATGGCGCACTCCTGGCGCGTGGAATGGTGGGCCTAAAAATGAATCTTCCGCAGCAATCATTGGCTGAAATACTTAAAAATATCTCCGCCTTGCGTCAGCCGACCGTGTCTCCTTTGAGTCAGGAAGGATGGCTTGCCTTAGAAACTGTTTTGCCTGAGAAGGTGGTTCGTGAGTGTATCCCTACGCTAAAAAGGCTGGGAGCAGAGGGGATTATCGAATATCCCTTGAATAAAGTTGTTTACTAATTGCTGGTTTGTGATTGATTCATGTTCCCCCAAATACGTGCGCCCAATCGAGTACCCAATCGGGTCTGCTTCCCGGGTATCCAATTTCCAATCAATAACCTCACTCACTTAAAAGAGACTTCTCTCGCTCCCTTCATCAACACTTATGGGATCCTTAAAAAAACGTCGTAAAACCAAAATTGCCAAGCATAAGCGCCGCAAGCGCATGAAGCAAAACCGTCATAAGAAACGTTTGCGCTATAAGTCTTAGAGGAGTAATTTCCCAGCTATGGCTCCATCGGTATTGGGAATAGGACGCAGACGTCAGTATAACCAGAGCAGGAGTTATAGCTCAGTAAGCCACTTTCAAAGAGTTCGCTCCTTTGTAAAGCGCACCTTTTCGGTTTACACAGAAAGCAAAAAATGTCCTGCTCCGAAAGCGTCTTGGGACTTAGGTAAAAAGGGTAACATTCAGGCTCCGCCACTCGCCCTGCTTGTGTTTTGCTTGGCGTGGCTTGGCTCCATAGCTCTTCTCGCGCCAGCTCAGACTGCTCCACTCGAGAGAGCTAGCTCCGATTCTTCCACACGATCTGGGGACACCCTTGTTCAACCCTTTCTTGAGCAGTCAAACAGCGAGCCCGAGCAGGCGATTGGCTTTGACGCGACACTCCACGAGGTGATTGATTGGGATGTCGACAAGGATTTGGAGCTGCAAGGAGACTACCGGGTCGAAGCGAACGCGCTTTCTAGCTTTATGCGGGCGCTGTTCTTGGAAGAACAAGGCGAAGCCGAAGCGTCCCTGAAAGCCCTGCAGGAGACTTTGGATCATGATCCAAGCCAGATTCAGCTCGCTCGACGTGTGGCCAATGAGTATCTCCGGCGCAATGACACCGCCCGAGCGATTGATGTGTTGATACAATCCTCGACCGCGAATCCTGAGGATGTTACTTTGCCCCTCGTCTTGGCGACCATTTACAACAGGATACTCAATCGTCCGGAAAGTGGCCTGCCTTACGCAGAGCGGGCTCGTCAGATTGACCCAAATTCAGCAGACGCCGTGATCACGTTGGCTGAGACACTGAGCGCCATGGGTCGAGAGCAGGAATCGCAAGCTGTCTTTCAAGAGGCAACACAGTCTGATTCTGAATCTGCCGAATTTTGGCTTAAACTCGGATCCGTCCGGGCTTCCCAAGCGATGAATGGGGAGGGAGAGTTAGAAAGTGAAACTCTCGAAGAATTAAACGGGATGTTTGAAAAAGCGGTGGATCTTTCGCCTGCCGATCCGGTGAATCTTTTAAGTGCGGCACAGTTTTTTCACGCGAGTCGCCAGTTGGAGCGCGCCACCGAGTTATACCAGCTAGTCCGCGGCATGTGGCGTGAAGACTTAGAAGTGCGTAGGAGGCTCGCTTCGGCATTGCTTGAACTGGCCCGACGAACTGAGGCGATCGAAGTTCTTGAGGAAATGGTGGCTATCAACCCACTTAATGCAAGGGTGTATGAACAGCTCGGGGAGCTTCTTGAATCGGAGGGTGATCTTGATCAGGCGGCTCATTATTACGAACAGAGCATCAATACCGATCCTACCAATCCGGATGCGTACACAAAAGCTTCGGATACGCTCCGCCGTTTAGGACGTGGGGAGCGAGCAATTGCCCTTCTGGAAAAAGCGGCCAGGCAGTTTCCGGGTGAACCAAATATTCTTTTCCAGCTAGG
>DAIRSW010000012.1:6118-29521 GCA_036804205.1 Verrucomicrobiia bacterium
CAGTGGAGCAACGGCATCTGGAGGCGTTGACCTTGCTTGATGGTGTTATTCGAGTTATTGAGGCCGAAACCCCCGAGATTTTAGTTACGGATCATTATTATCTTGCGGCAAGCGTTGCGCATCAGGCCAAGGACTGGGGCAAAGCGTCTTATTTTTATAAACGAGCCATTGAGTTGGATCCGAATAACGGCAGCGCCTACAACGACCTCGGATATATGTGGGTCGAGCTTGGGAAGAATTTGGATGAAGCTGGTGAGCTGATCAGGCGTGCCATCGAACTGGAACCCAACTTGGGTGCCTATATCGACTCACTGGGTTGGTATCACTTTAAGAAAGGCGAATATGAAGAAGCCTTGGTCCACCTTCTCAGGGCCGCAGAGCTCCCGCCAGAAGATCGTCCTCAGGAAGTGATTGATGAGTATATGGCGGTAATTTACGACCATATTGCCGACACGTACGATCAACTCGGGCAGCTAGAAAATGCCTTGAGCTACTGGAATAAGGCTTTCGAACACGATGCCGAGCTGAAAAATCTTGCCCACAAAATAAAGGACGCTAAGGAAAAGCTGGGATTAGAAGTCCCCAAAAGGCAGCAGGCCGCGCAGCAGTTGCCTGGTGCATGAACGCGGCTTTTCCCTTCGGATAGAGCCAGGCACCAGGTTGGAGGATTTTTGGTCAAAAAAGCATCCAGGCAGTAGGCACCTGCCCTTGATCGTGCTATGTTTACTATCATTTTGCAATTGTTATCGCAAGTCTTCCCCGAGCAGTTTCTTCATAGATGTTCCCCTTGGACATAGGAGCCCTGGCTTTGCAATCATCTGGCGTTGAATCGCAGAACAAAAGATTTGTATTCATCAGAGTTTCTATGAAGTATTTCCCGCTCGCTGGGCGCTCGGTTCTTCGGGCAAAGGCATGAGAGTTCTCTCGAGAGTGGGGCAACACCTTACTCCATGTCCGGGCAGAGTATCTGTTTCCCTCCGCTTGGCGTAACGGCATCACAATTAACACTCAATTCAACATCTACGGTTCACGCTTATGACGCATCCTTCTGACGCCACCAAATCTATCTCATCAGTGACTTCGAAGTCTTGGATATCAAAACCTGTTGAACTGGAAAAGAATTCCCTGTGGCGAGCCTCGGAAGAACATGATGCCTGCGGCGTAGGTTTTGTTGCGCAAATACAAGGTCAGCGCTCCCATCGCGTACTTGAGATGGGTTTGGCATCGTTGTGCAATCTCGCTCATCGTGGAGCGATTGATGCCGATGCGAAAACAGGTGATGGAGCAGGTGTCCTAACTCAGCTTCCTCACAAGATTTTTAGAAAGCATGTTGAGGCCCTTGGTCATCAACTTTTCAAGAACGAAGACCTCGGAGTGGGGGTGGTCTTTCTCCCTCACGACAACAAATACCAAACCGCACGTGCTCAAGCCATTTGTGAGGATGTGATCAAAAGCCGGGGGTTGTTTTTATTCGGTTGGCGCGCCATTCCCACGCACACCAAGGTTCTTGGAAACAAAGCAAGCTCTACTCTCCCCGTTATGATGCACCTCATGGTAGGGCGCCAAGAGAAAATCTCCGACTTAGAATTTGAGCGGCAGCTGTTCTTAGCCCGGAACGAGATCGAATTTCGAGTGCATGAAGATGGCATTAAAGAATTTTATTTCTGCTCCTTTTCTCATCGAACCATTGTTTACAAAGGGCTTCTGGTGTCGCCGTCCCTTGAAAAATTCTACTCAGACCTGAGCGACCCTGACTATGAAACGGCGATTTGTCTTTTCCACCAGCGCTACAGCACGAACACCTTTCCAACTTGGAGCCTTGCGCAACCATTTCGCACCCTCGCGCACAATGGGGAGATCAATACACTGAAAGGTAACTGCAACTGGATGCGCGCCCGCGAGGCTGAGCTTGACGCCGCGTGCTGGGGGGAGGACATCAAATATCTTTCCCCTATTATTCAGCCTTACGGTTCCGACTCCTCGAGCCTCGATAATGCCCTTGAAATGTTGACCATGAGTGGACGTGATCCGCTTCATGCCATGACCATGCTGGTGCCGCCGGCCTGGCGCAACGATCATCAATTAACGCCAGAGATCCGAGCATTCTATGAGTATCACCGGTGCTTTATCGAGCCTTGGGATGGGCCTGCTGCATTCGTGTTTACCGATGGCGAAACAGTCGCCGCTTGCCTTGACCGAAATGGACTCCGTCCAGCTCGTTTTAAACTAACCCAGGACGGCATCTTCGCAATGGGATCAGAGGTCGGGATGACCGAACTTGATGATCGCAAGGTAATCGAGAAAGGCCGTCTTGCTCCCGGGGAAATGATTGGGATCAAAACCAAAGCAGGCCGGCTCCTTCGCGACGCCGAGATCAAACAGGAACTTGCCGAACGCCAGCCGTATGGCGAATGGCTCAAACACAATCTCTGGCGCCTTAACGAGCATCGTGAACTCGTGGCCCCGCCACAGGATAATCACTTTGATATCTTAGGAGTCAGTCAGCAGCAGGTTGCTTTTGGTTATACCAATGAAGAGTTAAATCTCATTTTAAAACCCATGGCCGAGAAAGGTGAAGAACCCGTTGGTTCCATGGGTGATGACACACCGCTAGCGGTGCTCTCTTTGCAGCCGCGTCTGCTCTACACTTACTTCAAACAACTCTTTGCGCAGGTTACCAACCCACCGATCGATCCGATACGAGAAAAACTGGTTATGTCCTTGGTTACAGCTTTGGGCTGGCGGCGAAACCTGCTTGGAGAATCACCTGAGCACGCACGGCTCATTCAGCTTGAGTCGCCGGTTTTATTTGACCAAGAGCTTACTGCCCTCAAAAAGCTCGAGCAACCGGAATTCGCCGCAGAGACTCTCTCTGTGCTTTGGGATATCACTGAAGGCCCACAGGGTATGCGCCGAGCTCTTGACCGGCTTTGTGAAAACACCACCACAGCAATCCGCAATGGCAAGCACCTGATCATTTTAAGTGATCGCGGAGTGGATCACGCGCACGCCGCCATTCCTATGCTCCTGGCAACCGGGGCGGTGCATCATCACCTGGTCAATCAAGGTCTCAGGATGAAAGCCAGCATCATTTGTGAATCCGGTGAAGCGCGAGATACCCATCAGCTTGCCTGTCTCATTGGCTACGGCGCAAGCGCCATCAATCCGTATCTCGCGGTTGAAACTTTGCGCGAGCTTACTCATAAAGAAAAACTCGGCTCGCTTCAGTTTGCGGAGGCCGCTACCAACTACCGGCAAGCACTCGACAAAGGTTTGCTTAAAATAATGTCCAAAATGGGCATTTCAGTGCTGGCCAGCTACCATGGAGCTCAAATTTTTGAGGCCATTGGCCTATCGACCGAGCTTGTAAAGGTGGCTTTCTGCGGAACTTCCAGCAAAGTGGAAGGCATCAGTTGGAACGAAATTGCACAAGAAACTCTGGCCCGACACAACCATGCTTTTGGGGTGGCCGTCCCCACGCCGCAGGATGGGGACGAAGAATCAGGCGCGTTGGATCTTGGCGACCCCGGTTACTATCGGTTTCGGCGAGAAGGCGAAGCCCATGCGGTAACGCCTCAAGTTATTAAAAACTTTCACACTTTTGTCCGCACCGGCGAAGCAGAAAGTTACAAAGCTTACGTCGAAGCAATTCGCGCCACGCAGCCTTTGGCATTGCGGGATCTCTTGGAATTTCAACAGAGCAAAGAAGGGTCCATTCCGGTCGAAGAAGTCGAACCGATTGACGAAATCCGGCGTCGATTCACCACGGCTGGAATGTCCCTCGGAGCCTTGAGCCCTGAAGCTCATGAGTGCCTGGCCATTGCCATGAACAGAATTGGCGGTAAGAGCAACAGTGGTGAAGGTGGAGAGGACGAACGCCGGTTTCATCGACTGCCTAATGGTGACCTCGCCAACAGTGCCATCAAGCAGGTGGCTTCCGGTAGGTTTGGTGTGCACGCAGCCTATTTAGCCAGTGCTAAAGAAATCGAAATCAAAATGGCGCAAGGAGCAAAACCCGGTGAGGGCGGACAGCTTCCCGGCCATAAAGTGGATGCTTACATCGCCCAGCTCCGGCACTCCATGCCTGGCGTCACGCTAATTAGTCCACCGCCGCATCACGACATCTACAGTATTGAAGATCTCGCGCAGCTTATCTTTGACCTGAAAATGGTGAACCCTCGGGCCCGGGTATGCGTTAAACTCGTGGCGGAAGCCGGCGTCGGAACCGTTGCGGCTGGGGTCGCCAAAGCTCACGCCGACATCATCTTGATCTCGGGCCACGACGGAGGCACCGGAGCTTCACCCTTAAGTTCAATCAAGCATGCCGGTTCTCCTTGGGAAATCGGACTAGCAGAAGCGCATCAGGTTTTGATGATGAATGGTCTGCGCGATCGGGTAACCTTGCGCACCGATGGCGGCTTAAAAACCGGGGCCGATATTGTGCAAGCAACACTCTTAGGAGCAGAAGAATATAACTTTGGGACCATTGCTCTTATTGCCGCCGGCTGCGTTTACGTAAGGCAATGTCACTTAAACACCTGCCCAGTTGGCGTGGCCACTCAAGTTGAAAAACTTCGCGCCAAATTCAAAGGCAAACCTGAACACATCATCGCTTTCTTTGACGCTGTCGCAGAAGAAGTTCGAGAACTCATGGCATGGTTAGGCGTTCCGACCATTGATGACTTGGTTGGCCGGGTTGATTTACTCCGCCAGCGGCATGTACCGGATCATCCTAAAGCAAACACCCTCAAGCTGGACACCTTGCTCTCTCCGCTATCACTAGGCGACGAAGGCCAGTCCCGCCACTGTACACGGGAACGTAACGATCCGCCTAACGACCGGGAACTTGATGATATCATTCTTCAGGACGCCAAGGACGCCATCAACGGTGACGAATCCATTACCTTAAGTTATAAGGTCAGGAACACGGATCGCGATGTGGCCACCAAGGTGAGTGGAGAAATTGGTTACCAACATCGTCGGGCAGGATTGCCGGAAGGCACGATTAACCTCAATCTGACCGGCAGCGCGGGTCAAAGTCTGGGCTGTTTTCTGACTTCCGGGATCAAGCTTGATTTGGTTGGGGAAGCCAACGATTATGTCGGCAAAGGTATGAGCGGTGGCGAGATCATCGTCCGGCCACCCACGCTCAGGCAATTTGTTCCTCACGAAAACATGATTATCGGTAACACCGTTCTCTATGGGGCTACCGGTGGTGCCCTCTTCGCGAGCGGACGAGCTGGTGAACGTTTCTGCGTAAGAAATTCCGGGGCGAATGCTGTAGTTGAAGGCGTAGGCGATCATGGCTGCGAGTATATGACCAATGGCATGGCCATCATTCTTGGAGCAACCGGGCGCAACTTCGGTGCGGGAATGACCGGGGGCATCGCCTTTGTCTACGACGAGCATGCTAGTTTCCCTGAGTTGATGAATAATCATCTGATCCAAGCCGCACGCCTTGAGGATCCGGAGGATGTCAACCTGCTCAAAGAATGGATTTATCGCCACCTTGACCGGACCGAGAGCGAACGGGCACGTCAGCTTCTCGGGAACTGGTCGGAAGTCGAGCGACTTTTCTGGAAAGTGACGCCTAAGCCTGGGGCAGGGACCACGGTTCCTGCGGCAGTCGAAAAGGAAGACCTGCCTAATCCAGCCGTTACGGAAGCGAAGTAGCACTCGGCAGAACTTCAACCGCTGACGCGGCAAGCTTTGGCGTGCCTCGTCAGCGGTAAAAATTCCAATATCAATTCGTTGATCTAAATTATCAGAAACAGCCGAGCGGACCGCAACCGCATGAGGAGCCTGACGAGGCATTGGCCGAACCTGCCTCCTGTTTGATGAGCAAGTTGCCACCGAGAATCACGCGACGAACCGGCACACCGGTTTCCGGATGCTTCTCAAGGGCGGGCTCGTTCATGGATTGTTTGACCTCGAAATGTTCCACTTCTTGGCCGGGTTGATTTGGTATGGTTTCGTAAACGTAGGTGGGCATAGGTTTTTTTTGGGGTTAGGCATCTTGGTGTAAGACCTCTTGGAGGTGAGAGCGCTCAGCTAATGCTCTTTCACGTAGCAAAGCGCCCTCTGGCTGAACCGAACTCAAGGATTGGTTGAGCACCCAAGTATGCGGCTTCATACCCGCTCGAGCTAGGTCTTCCTGAACCGCGATAGCCTCATGCACAGGCGTGGCTTCTGGCAAAGTTACCAAAACAAGCCTTGTAAAGAGGGGATCGCGGAGGCGGGGCAGCAGCATTCGCACGGGATCATGTGCACCAGACCGAGAGTGACGTTCCAGCTCCCGATCGTAAGACTGGCTTTTCAGCAGCCACCTAGGCTCCGGAGGTTTCACCCCTAGGGGGCGAGCTGCCAGCAAACATGGCTAGGCAGTTTGCTCGTTCTTCGGCGTGGTCAACCATGGGGAGCGGATAGTCTTTGGCCAATGGCCGACCATTCTTTGGGGCTTGATGAAGTTCGCTGGCCTTCACATCCTTCAGCTCAGGGATCCATTTTCGAATGTAGTCGCCGTCCGCATCGAAGCGCTGGCCTTGGGTCCACGGATTCTGAATTCGAAAATAGGGCGCAGCGTCGGCTCCGGTTCCCGCACTCCATTGCCAGCCACCGTTGTTGGACGCAATGTCAGCATCAACGAGGTGTCGATGGAAAAAGGCTTCGCCATCCTTCCAATAGATTTGTAGGTCTTTCGTTAAAAACATGGCGGTGACCATTCGCAAACGGTTGTGCATAAACCCAGTTGCCACAAGTTGCCGCATCCCCGCATCAACAAATGGAAAGCCGGTCCGGCCTTCGCACCAACGTTGAAAAGTTTCCGGGTGTGAGGCCGCAGACTTCCAACGAAGATTGCGATGTTTGGGGTTAAACTCATGCACAAGCACCTCCGGGTAATGGGCGAGAATGGCTTGGTAAAACTCGCGCCAAATGAGTTCGGTGATGAACACTTGCACATTTTTTCTTTCTGCGATTGAAATTTCGTGCGAATTTTCGATCTCCTGCGCGCGCTTCCAGGTTTCCCGGGGTGAAAGTAATCCGAAGCGAAGATCTTGAGAGAGTCGCGAAGTGATTTCTCGGCTTGGAGTGTTGCGTTGATCCGCGTATTCCAGCACGGCACCGCTGAGAAATGTCTTGAGTCGTTCACGCGCTGCTCGTTCGCCTCCGGCCACATGCTCTCCGTCCGGTTGAATATCCCAATATTTGAGAGTGGGCAGCGGTTCGCTGGGGACTGGGGATGAATATGCTTTACCACTCAGCTTGACCTTCCCAAGAGGGGAGGGCTTGGGTTGGTTGCGCCAAGCACGGGCGTAAGGCGTGAAAACCCGATAGGGAGTCTGGCTTCCGGTCAACACCTCATCAGCAGGGTGAATCACAGTATCGTTGAGCGCCTTGAAGTCCACGCTGAGGGTGGCGAGGGTTTTCTGCACCCGCTCTTCCATGGCACGTCCGAATGGGTCAGGATCTCGGACTGTAGTAACCAAGCACGCCTCGGTCTCCCTGGCGAGTTGAAGCAAAACCTGATCGGCCTGACCGGATCGAATGATCAGAGACACGCCTTCGTGCTGGAGGTTGCCGGACAAAGATTCAAGCGAATCGCAAAGAAACGATTGTCGTTTTGGCCCGGTCCAGTGGTGATAATCTTTCCAAGTGCTTAGAACATAAACGGGCACAAATTGATCGCAGTGCTCGCTGGCATAGTGGAGGGCAAGATTATCTACCAATCTCAGATCACGTCGGAACCAATGAATAACAACACGCATAAAAACTATTTATAAAATAACGACATGACCTCGCCCATGGTTGCGTCGTGAAGTGCCCAACCGGAATCCCCCTCGTCGGCCGGGCAAAAAAGAGGATCTTTACCGCAGAGGCACTGAGACACAGAGGTGCATCGGCTTAGATTTGAAGAACGAGGCGCTTGATGCCATCTTTCAAAGCAGGAATATTCAAATGAATCAGTAATGCAGCAAGAAACTCTCTTGCTCAGCAAGCCCATCCTCCGTGTCTCCAGCATAGCGGGTGGTTGACATTTAAAGCACGTCCTGCCACGCCGGAGCTAGGGCAGCGGATAGTCGATGGCTTGCCTTTGCTCGAAGCGGCGGAGGGTTGTAAACCCGAGCTCCCGAGCCAGCTCGATGGCGTCTTGAAAGTCTGCCCCCACGTCTTCGGGTCGGTGTGCGTCAGAATTGATGGCTAGCTTGACTCCGGCTGTTTTCATCAGCTCCAAAAACTCGCGATGAGGGTACATCTCTCCCACCGGTTTTCTGAGTCCAGCGGTGTTGAGTTCGATGGTGACATCCCATTCCTGTGCGGCCTTCACGATAGGCTCATAATACCTTCGACGATCATCGGGCGGGTGATGACCAAATTTTTTGGGCAAATCGGGGTGCGCGATCAGGTCGAAAAGGCCCGAGCGAATGCTACGAACCATCAAGTCCGTGTAGCTTTGCCAAATCCGTTCTCGGTTGCCGCCGTCCAAGCGATCTTGCATGTCAGGATTGTCGACGTCCCAGCCGGGTTCGATGTAGTGTACGGAGCCGATTAAGTAGTCCCACGGGGCCTGCTCGGCGAGGTGTGCAATCCAATCTTCGTAGCCGGGAATGTAATCACACTCCAAACCCAGCCACACCGGGTACGGCGCAGCTCGACGCTTAACGTCTTGAATGTCTTCAAGGTATGTCTTTAGCTGGCTTAGGTCCATCCGCCAAGAATCAAAGTCTGATTCTGGCATGGGGTTGTGGTCCGAGAAACCAATGCCTAGAAGGCCAGCATTCTGCGCGGCCTCCACATACTCGATTGGATTACCATCGGCATGTCGACAAAGTGGATGATGGGTGTGAAGATCAGCGATTTTCATGGGGAACGCTCACGCGGTTTCTTTGTCTTTTTGATGGGATCGTTCGAACCATTTCATAAACTGTTCGGTGGCTTCCTCTGCGTTAAGAATGGGGACACCACCCAGGCGCCGGACTGCATCTGCTTCGGTTTGTTCCATCACCCGGGCGATAACTTTGACGCCGCTGACATGGTGAATGACCTTGAGCAAATCTCCGATCTTTGGAATTGAGGCGATCACAAGCTTTGCTTTCTTGGCTTGCGCCATTTCTAAGACCTGCTCGTCGGATGCGTCTCCCCTCAGGCAGGGAATGCCTGCTCGCAGAAGTTGCTCAATCACTTTGGGATCATCGTCCACCACCAGCAGTCGGTGTCCGGCTTCTTTTAGAGGTTTGACCACCCACATGCCGGCACTTCCAAAGCCACAAACCAAGGTATGACCTTCGAGTTTGGCGCGACCGGTTTTCCGACGTCGACTTGGATGCCAGTGTAGCAGCTTCCAGGTAACCGTATCGGTTCCGAGAAGTGGCGTGAGGGTCATGGTGATGACTGCCACAAGGGAGATGAGCACAAATTGTTGCACATCTAAATGCCCGCTCACCATTCCAACCATGCCAAGCACAATACCAAGCTCACTCGTTTGTGAAAGAAGCAGGCCTGCTTCTAGTCCGGACCGGGCTGATTGTCCGCGCCACTCGGCTATGCCGCAGACCAGTGGCGGAGTTATCACAACCACCAAGGCGACGAAGACCACCACCTGGAACAGCGTGTGCAGGGTGGGCAGGACGAGCAAGCTTCCCAAGGCTGCAAAGAAAAGCGCTTGGAAGAAATCAGTAATGGAGGTGACTAGCCCCCTCAGGAGTCCATTGACCGGAAAAGCTGCAAGCGTAAAGCCAGCCAAAAAGGCTCCGGCTACCAGAGGGAGATCAAGGGCTCGGCTTAAAGCTCCAAAGGCAAAAAGGATAGCCAGGCCGAACAGGAGAAGTGACTCTTCATCCGCTCGGTATTTGCTGGTGAGCCAAGGCACCAACCAGATGTGGGCTGCCAAAGCAAAAATGAACAGGAGCAACAAGGAACCAAGGCTCATCCCGAAAGCCAAGAACGACTCAGGCGCTGCCGCAAAGATCACGAGAAACACCACGAGGGCCGCGTCTTGAATAAGGAGAACACCGGTGACCAAACGTCCGAACGGTTGAAACATCTGGCGCATTTGTCGAAGTTGCCGGACGGCTACCAGGGTGGAGCTTGCGGAGATGGCAAAACCAACATAGGCGGAGGCCATCGGCCCAAGACCGAGTAAAAGTCCGATCCCGAAACCAAGCAATCCCATCAGAAGAAACTGGAGGGCGGCCACCCAAAGCACGGCCTGGGTTTGATGTCGAAAGCGACTGGGACTGAGCTCAATGCCGGCTGCGAAAACGAGAAGTGCTAAGCCAATTTCCACCAGCCGCAGAGTCAACTCTTCCGAAGGCGCAAAAGGGAGAAAGCTTAATCCGAAGCCCAAAAGAAGCAGGGGAGGAATGACCGGGATTCTTAGCCACAAGGAGACTCCAAACCCGACTGCGGCGATCCCTAAAAGAAGTGCTAGAGCGGTCACAGGTAGCCCTCCTGTTTCAGATATCGATTCTGAGCTTTTACCCCATCAACCTTGGGTAAAAGATAGAATGCCACGTCCATGCTCAGGAGATTCTCCATGACCGAGAGATCAATGGCATGGATACAACATGCGACGCCTGCTTCGCGGCAGCGATAGGCGAGGAGCTCGTTGCTCTCTTCAATCTGCAACGCGCTAATGAGAAGCTTGGCGTCTTTGAGTCCAGCGGCTTGGAGGGTCTCCATGTAGTCGGTGCTGCCTTGCATGAATGCACAGGGCAGGTTGCGCATTTTTTTGGGATCGGTATCGAGGGCGAGAACGGTTTCCCCATGCTCATGGAGACGTTTGGCCAGGAGTTTTCCGAGTGTGTTCATCCCCACAATAATGATGTGATCCTTCCATTCCTGGGAAGCTGCGCCTCCTTTGGTTTCTTTTGCTCCTCCAAAAATGTTGAGGAGCTTGAGCCGATCGAGCCAGGCGAAAAGCAGTCCATTGTAAAGAATGAGGTAGGCTGAGGCGGCGATAGTGATCATGCCGACCATTCCGGTGATGGTGACCACGTTGCCTCCAATTAGGCCTGCAGCGAACCCGCTGGCGACGAAGATGAGCGAGAATTCACTAATCTGAGCGACCGTAACGCTGGTAAGAAAGGCGGTTCGTCGGCTGTAGCCCATCCGCCCAATGATAAACAGGAAGATCAAGGGGTTGCCGACAAGAACAAAAAGCGACAGCACTAGGATAGGAAACCAGTCGGATGCAGACTCGCCGGGGTTCATTTGCATGCCCAGCGCTACGAAAAAGACGGCGACAAAAAAGTTCATCAATGGTTTGACCCTCGACTGCAAATCGCGGTGGTGCGGCATTTGAGCCAGGCTTAGCCCTGCGAAGAAGGCGCCAAGCTCTATGGATAAGTCCAGCACATATGCCAGGGCCACGATGGAAAAACACCAACACAAGCTCCATATGAACACCGTGCCTGGTGAGCTTGCCACCCAAGAAAAGATTCGTCCGAGAACAAATTTGGCCATCACTAAGACGATTCCGAGCATGAGTCCCATGCCCAGAAATGCCCGGACCAGACCCCAAACCAAGTTGCTTGCACCCTCTTCGCCTGACCCCGCTTGGAGGCCATTTAAAACGGTGAGAACCACGATCACCACGAGATCTTGTACCAGAAAAATGCCAACCGCGATACGTCCGTACAGCGTGTCAAGCTCGCCCTTGTCAGACAGGATTTTCACCACCACGACGGTGCTGCTGAAAGTAAGCGCCACGGAAAGGAAAAGCGATTCCATGAGTGTGAAGCTCAGGAGTAGACATAATCCTAAACCGCCCAAAGCGGTGAAAACAACCTGTCCAAGTCCGGCCACCACAGCGACCGGGCCAACATCTTTAATGCGTTCGAAGCTCAGCTCGAGCCCAACTAGAAAAAGCAGAAGGACAATGCCGGCGTGGGAGATGAGGTCGATATTGTCCGTGACCTCAACCAGCCCAAGTGCTGGTCCGATAGCTAATCCGGCCAGAAGGTAGGCGACAATGGACGGAAGCCGGATGAGGCGAGCCAGCATGCCGAAGATGGCCGCGGCTCCCACAATCCATCCTAATGTAAAAAAAACCTCCTCGTTCTCCATAATATCCCTGGTGCAGGAATTCTATGAAGTCGATTCGGTTTGTTGGCAAGCGTTGGCTTGTAATTGGGGCAAATTTTGCCGCCACAATCCGCCAACAGCGGTCTCGGATGGTCTTACCACCAAGGCTACGAAGCCTGGGGGCTCGATCTCTTAATCAACTGCGCCCCAGCCGAACATGGCTCGGCGCACTTCCTCGTGGAATTCGGCAAATTCTGCTTCCGGGGCGGTCGTGATAAAACGCAATTGATTCTCGTGCTTGTCGTGGAGCAAAAAGATGCTTCTCCGATACGACGAGCCGAAAAGGCTATAGCCGATGATGAATTGGTATTTATTGAAGGTTGTGACCGGGAAAAAATCGCGATTTTCTTCGACGATAGAAATCTCCTGAGCTTCGGGAGGAACGATAGAGACCACCCATTTACGGTGGGCTTCCACGACTTGCTCGTCGTCGAAATTATGAGTGCCAGCTCCGGGTATAGCCTGAATTTCGTAGCGCACCTGAGCGCGTCCAGCCGGGTTAAATACTAAACGATCCCCTCCTCCAGTTGCAACCCAACCCTCAGGTAAAATGAATCCCATATTATTCTCCGGTCCCTTAAAGCGGAGTTCTGAGTATGGGAAGCCTTCTTCGGGAGTATGGTTTACGGTCTCAAAGGTGAAGTTCCAGCCAGAAGCGATGACTGGGGTGCCCAAGAAAAATATTGGGGCGATGACGAGTGGGAGCAGAATGATGCCTATCTTCATGAGTTTGGATTTAAAACTGAAACTGAGGATGCGTGGCAGATATGAGTCAGGTCGTAATTGGTTAGTTTTCTGACGGCCCAGCTTTTTGTTTCTCTGCTTTGAAATAATGTTGTCGATACACCTGCGGGTCGTGCACAAATCTGATCCGTAGCTTATCGATCACGTCCGGTTCAGCCGTAAAGATGAAGTTGGCGTAATAACCGGAACTTAGTTTCCCGGCCACATAGGAGAAATTACGCCGCTCAAGTTTTTGCACTTGCTCGACTTCAGCGCCTTCGGTGGTGAAGTCGCTTTGTATTCGGTCGATTATTTCTCCGGCCTTTTCATCATTGCCGCCCGTGTCCAAGACGAGGAGGCCTTCATATCGTTGTTTACTCATAATTAATGTCATCATTTAGTTAAACTGATTCATGGCAGGTTCAAGTCCAAACCTTTGAATGTGTCGTACACATTCCGTGGCGCGCTGGATCATATCCTTCCAAGCGCTGATTTCTATGGGAGCCCATTTTTTTAAAACAAAATCTGCAAGTGGCTGTTCGGGATAGTGCCGAGTCTCCGGCGTAGCCCCGCCGACGCCGAGTTTGAGGCGAGGAAAATCCTCCCCGCCGAGCTGTTGAATAATCGAACGCAATCCATTGTGACCCCCGGCAGAACCACTGGGACGGAGGCGCAGCTTGCCTAAGGGAAGAGCAATGTCATCGGCCACAATCAAGCACACCCGGCTAGGTAGTTTTTTCCAACCGAGAAACGCTTGCACCGCCTGGCCGCTAAGATTCATAAAGGTTATTGGTTTAATGAGGTCCAGGCCATCCGTGTGGGCATGAAGTAGGCGCTTGCGGGCATCTTTTTTCCAAGGTGACCCACTGGTCTCTGCCAGGGCATCGGCCACGTCAAAACCCACATTGTGGCGGGTGCCATCGTAGCGTGCACCTGGATTACCCAAGCCCACCACGACGTGCAAGTGCCCAAGCGTCTTTGTTTCTGCTTGGGTTTTTCTTCCGAACCACGCCATTGTCTAAAATATTACTTCTTGGCGGCTTCTTTCGGGTCGGTTGCGGCCACACTTACGCGAGGTGCGGCAACCAGGAAAACCACGATGTCGCCATCCGCTTTGGTCGTGACACCACTCGGAAGTGAAAGATCGCGCATGTGCAAAGAATCTCCCACGCCCAGATGTGACACATCCACGCGAATGACTTCGGGCAAATCTTTTGGCAAGCAATGAATCTGCACTTTACGCACCAGATGCTCCAGCAATCCGCCAAAGTTCTTGACCCCTATCGCTTCGCCGGTGGCTTCAATGGGAATTTCCGCAGAAATCGATTCGTCACTGGATACGGCATGAAAATCAATGTGAAGAATTTTTCCGGTGACCGGTTGATGCTGCACCTCTTGGATGAGGGCCATGGTCTGCAAAGGGTTGTCTTTAGATTCGACCTCAAGATCGACCAGAATGTTCTCGCCAACCGCGTGGCCAAGAAGGACAGCCATGTCTCGTTCGGAGACGGTCAGGCTGATGGGTTTGGTTTTGGATCCGTACACATTGGCCGGGAGAAGGCCTTGACGACGAAGATTTTTGGCAAGGGAAGGTCCTTTGCCCTCGCGGGGTTGTGCTTTTAATTTCATAAAGTAAACTGTGAACGGAAAAATAGAATGGCCAACGAAACAAAAAAACGGCTCGACGGGCGAGTCGTTTCCTTTTCAGCTGGCGCGGAAAAAATGGAAATGTGAGTGCTCCGAAACTACTGGCATTTTGTTGGCGATCTACCCTAGGGAGTCGCCGCACCATGAATTTCAAAGAGGGATGTCACAGATTCATCGTTATGAATCCGGCAAATCCCTTCCGCGAGCAGTTCGGCGATCGAAACCACTGTTATCGCAGTGTTCTCGTCCGTTTTTACAGGAACGCTATCGGTAGTAATCAGTTCCTCAATTTCAGAATTTTGCAAGCGCTCAAATGCTAAAGGTGTTAAAACCGCATGCGAAACGCCGGCATAGATTTTTCCAGCACCCTGGGCTCGGAGCGTTTTGGCCGCGTTGGTCAAGGTCCCAGCTGTTTCAGTGAGGTCATCAACCAGCCAGACATCACGGCCCTGGACGTCACCAATCACATGCAATGAGTCCACCTCAGTGGCACTGCGACGTCGCTTTGCCACAATGGCCAAGTCGGCGCCCAAAGCTTGCGCGTAAGCCGAAGCCACCTTGATGCCACCAACGTCAGGCGTCACCACCACCTGCGGCTCAATCTTGCGACTTTGCAAATACTTCAGAAGAACCGGCATGGCATAAAGATGATCCACCGGAATATCAAAAAAGCCTTGCACCTGCTGAGCGTGGAGGTCGAGGGTCAACACCCGGCTCACACCGGCAGCCACCAGCAAGTTAGCCACCAATTTTGCAGTGATGGGAACCCGTGGCTGATCTTTTCGATCTTGCCTAGCATACCCAAAGAATGGCATCACAGCAGTAATACGTGCCGCGCTGGCGCGTCGAGCTGCGTCAACCATGATCAGCAGCTCCATCAGATTTTGATTGGTCGGCGGGCAAGTCGGTTGGACAATAAAAATGTCGCGCCCGCGCACATTTTCATTAATTTTTACAAAAGTTTCGCCGTCAGGAAAAGAGCTTACGGTGATGTCTCCAAGAGGGAGTCCTACGTGCCCGGCGATCTTTTCAGCAAGAGCGGGGTGGGCTGGGCCAGGAAAAATTTTAAGTTGCCGGCGAGGAGAGGACATCTGAAAACACGTTAATAAATAAAAACGGAGGCGAACAGTCGCTCCCTCCGGATTCAGTATCATGCGCAGAAATCAATGTAAAGGAAGCGGGAAATGAACCAAAATCCTTCAATTGAAACGTGAGGACCCTAAAATTCGCCATGAAGGCCACGAAGACCATGAAGAAATAAGCTTCCACCGGGCTCGCCGGCTGGCCCCGGGGGGCGCAAACATGATTGTTCAGCGGGGTTCGATTCTCAAGAGCTGCGACCAAACTCAGGCGCACAGGAGGGCGTCCAGCAACGCCAGAAGAATGGAGGATGAGCAGCCGAGAACATCGCTCAGAGTGTCCCAGGATGCTTTTTTGACAGCGCCGGACTAAAGGCGTTTCTCTTCAATATCGTAAACGTCGAACCAAACATAAACCGGTCTATCCTCCGGGATAAATTCGGCAATGTAATCCTCCAGAAAAAGCTGCACCTCCTGCGGCATATCGCACGGACGGGTATAGCGGAGTTGGTTGTTCCACTTGACCACTTCCGACCGCTCCTTGATTTTTGAGTGCTCGGTCACCCATGCGGCGACCGCTTCATCATCGGCGCCAGTGGCCACGTAGCTTTTGAATTCATCAGAATCGATGCCAGAAAAATCAAAGAACTGACGGTCCAGAGGGCAATCGAAATGATATTCTCCCGCTGTGGCCGCGAGTGTGGCACGGCATTTGTCGAGGGCTCGAGCAGCGACCACATACCCGGCCAGAGTTGCACGGGGGCTACGTGGGTAAGTATTCGTTAAGTCCTTGGCGAGAGAGCTGAGTTGAGTGTTCATGCAGTGAGTGAGAGGAAAGCCACCCCCTGCTTATTCCACCGCCCGCTTGGAAGCGGCAGCCTTACCAGGTATTGGTTTGGGGATTCCAAGTGACCATACGTCTTTGAATCTCCTCCGGGCTAACCACTTCGACCTGAGTACAAATGGCCCAGCGAAACCCATAAGGATCCTGCACCATCGCGCTCCGTTCGCCCCACGGATAGGTGGTGGCCTCGCGCTGAACCTCAGCACCGGCGGTGCGGGCTTGTTCGGTCAAGGCGTCGCAGTCCGGCACATAAAGATTAAGACTTAGCGGACACCCGCCGACCGACTCGGGACTGAGCGCGCCCCACTCCGGTGATTCATCACAATACATAACGATCGAATCTCCAATTTGAAACTCCCCATGCATCACGCCGCCCGTTTCGTCCGGCATCACAAAGCGTTCCACGGCGTTGAAAGCCTTTTTGTAAAACTCCAAGGCTTCAGTGGCCTTACGAAGATTGAGAGAAGGGGTCAAGGTACGATAGCCTTCGGGAATGCCGGTTGTGCTCATGCCATTTGTTATCTGGCGGCAAAGCGCAAGTCAACGAAAAACACTGTGGGGCTTGGCTCGTTGAAGCGATGGCATAAACCGCCCCCAAAGCAATCTTCGGCCATGGCGCGCCGTTGCTCGATTTTTGTTTTCCTTGCGTTGACGGAGGGCGCTAGGCCATGGATGCTCAGGGACTCGATTTGTTCCTATGAAATATATTTTTGTCACTGGTGGTGTTGTTAGCTCTTTAGGTAAAGGTCTCGCCGCCGCGGCACTCGGAACCCTCCTCGAAAATCGTGGGCTGCAGATCATTATGCAGAAGTTTGATCCTTACCTCAATGTGGATCCAGGAACCATGAGCCCGTTTCAACATGGCGAAGTCTATGTCCTGAGCGACGGAGCCGAGACCGATCTTGATCTTGGGCACTACGAACGGTTCACGGATTGTCGGCTGACCCGAAACCATAACCTGACCAGCGGGCAGGTTTATGCCTCGGTCCTGGCCAAGGAGCGACGCGGGGATTATCTCGGTAAAACCGTGCAGGTGATTCCTCACGTGACCGACGAAATCAAATCACGCATCCGGCTGCTGGCCCAACAGCCCGGCGATCTGATGATTACAGAAATTGGTGGCACGGTGGGAGACATTGAAGGTCTCCCGTTTCTGGAAGCCATCCGGCAGTTCGCTTTGGAAGCCGGTCCGTCCAATGTGATGGTGATGCATGTCACTTTGATCCCCTACATTGCCGCAGCGGGCGAATTAAAAACCAAGCCCACCCAACAGAGCGTGGCGAAACTCAGAGAGATCGGCCTGCAACCGCATGTGTTGGTGTGTCGCACCGAACATCCGCTCGACTCGGAGTTGCGTCAAAAACTGTCGCTTTTTTGCAATCTTCCTCAAGATGCAGTGATCGAAGCGGCGGATGTTCGCGACACGATTTACGAGGTGCCTCTTCTACTGCAGGAGGAAGGGCTCGACCGGATTGTATGTCGGCAACTGAATTTGGATCTGCCCGAGGCCGAGATGAAGCAGTGGAAAAAATTTGTGCAACGCGTGATCAGCCCCTCTAAGCGGGTGAAGATCGCCATGGTCGGGAAGTATTTGGAGCTGCAAGACGCCTACAAAAGTGTGTATGAATCGCTGACTCAGGCTGGGGCGAGCAATGATTGCGGTATTGATGTGTCGCAGGTGGATGCGGAGGAGATTGTCGAGAAAGGTGCCGAAACTTTCCTAGGAGATGTGGCCGGAATTTTGGTGCCGGGCGGTTTTGGAGATCGTGGGTCGGAAGGCAAAATTGTCGCAGCTCAGTACGCCCGGGAGAACAAAGTGCCTTATTTGGGGTTGTGCTTGGGGATGCAGGTGGCAGTGATTGAGTTTGCGCGTAACGTGGCCGGGTTGACCGGGGCGAATAGCACCGAGTTTGACACGCGGACGCCGCATCCGGTGATTAGTCTTTTGGACGAACAGACCGAGGTCACTGACAAGGGAGCATCCATGCGCTTGGGGTCGTGGCCGGCTACGCTCAAGCCGGACAGTCTCGCCGCGCATGTCTACAACTCGTTGCACATTAAAGAACGGCATCGTCATCGTTATGAATTTAACAGTTTTTACCGAGAACAACTTGAATCGCATGGGATGGTGGTCTCAGGCACTAGCCCGGACGGGGAGTTGGTGGAGTTGATTGAATTAAAAGATCACCCCTGGTTTTTGGCGTGCCAATTTCATCCCGAGTTTCAGAGCAAACCCAACGCTCCGCACCCCTTGTTCAAAGGCTTTCTGGCAGCTTGCCTTGGGCATGAAGGCGTGTGATGATTTCCGCTTATGTCTCTGCCTCAACTCTCTGATTCCCCATTCGCCCTACTCTTTGCTGGTCAAGGAGCCCAAAAAGTTGGCATGGGCGCTGATTTGCCAGAGATGCAGGAGCTTCTCAAGGAAGCCGACGAGATTCTGGGGCGCTCGCTGAGCAAAGTGGTGTTGGAGGGGCCGGAGGAGGACTTGACCCGAACCGGAAATTGTCAGCCCGCGCTCTATGTGCATGGCTTGGCCTGCTTAAAAGCGGTGCAACGAGTGACCTCCAACCGCCTAAATTTTCAAGCCGCAGCTGGTTTGTCGCTGGGAGAGTTCACGGCTCATTGTGCCGCCGGCACTTTCGACTTTGCCACCGGCCTGAAAGTGGTGGCGCGCCGCGGAGAATTGATGGAGCAAGCGTGCGAAAAGTATCCCGGCACCATGACCGCCTTGATCGGCGGTGAGCTCGAAGCCATCGAAAACCTCGCTCAAGAAGCCGATGTGGATATTGCCAATTTAAACACCCCAGGGCAAGTGGTGCTCAGTGGCACGCTGGAAGGAATTCAAAAAGCCGCCGAGATCGCTGCAAACTTCGGAGTTCGCAAGGTCATTCCCCTGACCGTGGCGGGAGCATACCACTCGCGCCTGATGCAAAGCGCCCAAGACGAGCTGGCTGAAGTCCTTGCATCAATCGATCTGCAAATGCCTCGGGTCCCGGTGCCAAGCAATTCTTTGGGCCAGCCGGCCACCAACGTAGAAGAGATCCGGCAGAGCTTGGTCAAACAAGTGACCGGCACAGTGCGCTGGACAGAAAACATCGAAGGCATGCTGGCTTTTGGGATGACCCATTTTCTCGAGTTGGGTCCCGGTAAAGTGTTAACCGGAATGGTAGGCCGGATTCGCAAAGGCACCCCATGTGTGGCGGTTGAGGATGCGGAGAGTTTGGCTCAGCTCACCACCGCGTAGGCTAGGAAAGATTATGGCTCGGTCTTCAGCGTCGATCCGCAAGCATTTGCAAAGCATGCTCAACGGCAAGGCGGTAGATGCTGAGGTCGTCGGTCGGCTCAAGCCCGATCCGGACAGTCCGCTTCCCCCACGAATCAAGAAGGCCGGCTCCACCCGGGTCGATCACAGCTCCATCGCCAAGCGCTGGGACCTTTTGGAAGAAGCTCTCGGCCTGCCAGCGAGCGCTCGGTCCACTTTAGCTCCGAGCTCGGAGGGCTTGCCGGATTATGATAAGCATATTGAAAACTGTGTGGGCTCAATCACTCTTCCTTTGGGAGTCATTGGTCCGCTCCGGATCCGAGGGTTTGAGCGTCAAGCAGACCTGTATGTGCCTCTGGCCACCCACGAAGCCGCGTTGGTGGCATCGTATGATCGTGGGGCCACGGCCATCACCGAGGCCGGCGGCTGTTCGGTGCTGGTCCTGAGCGAAGGGATCACCCGTGCCCCGGTGTTTTGTTTTGATACTCTGCGGGAAGCCGGAGTTTTCGCAGCGTGGCTTGCTGAGCAAGATGAGTTGTTTGATCAAGTGAGCAGTGAGCAAAGTCGACACGCGCGATTCCAAGAGTTGCGCCTCCATTTGGAAGGCAACCACGTGTATGCGCAGTTCGAGTTCACCACCGGCAACGCCGCGGGACAAAACATGGTGACCTTAATCACCGAAGCGATCTGCCAAAAGCTAGTGGACCTAAGTCCGGTGCCGATCGGTCGCTGGTATGTGGAGAGTAATCTCTCCGGCGACAAAAAAGCCTGTGCCCAATCCTTTTCTCAAGTGCGCGGTAAAAAAGTTTGCGCCGAAGTGCTATTGCCTAGGCAGGTGGTCGAAGCGCGCTTGCGAAGCAGCGCCGAAGCCATGGCGCACTACTGGCAGTGCTCAGCCTTGGGAGGCGTTATGAGTGGCTGCATTGGCGTGCAAGGGCACTACGCAAATGGTCTGGCCTCGCTTTATTTGGCGACAGGCCAAGATGTGGCCTGCGTGGCCGAGAGTGCGGTCGGGGTCACCCGTTTTGAAAGCAGAGAGGATGGAAGTCTTTATGCATCGGTCACCCTACCCAATGTGGTCGCCGGAACGGTGGGCGGTGGCACAGGACTGCCTAGCGCCCAGGCGTGCTTGCATATGCTTGGTTTAGGAAACGGCCAAGGCTCTGCTCGCGCTTTGGCGGAAGTCTGCGGAGCCGTAGCTTTGGCAGGAGAACTTTCTATCATCGCGGCAATGAGCGCGGGCCATTTTGCCCAAGCGCATCGTCGCTTAGCTCGGGGCCGCTAGGAAAGGACAACAACTCTTGACCAGAGATTAGCCAGAAACCAGAGATAGAAACTCTTTAGCAGTATTCGGAACGAATTTCGTAGGCCCTCACGCAGAGCGAGGGAGGGCTCCGTGTGAGCCAAAGGCACCGTCACGCCCAGAAGCCCTATGAATCTTACATCCACCCTTTCATGGATAGCCCAACTTAAGCCCTAAGCTATCAAATAAGCCATAACAACTCACAGATCTAAACCCTACTCATACGAGAGTCACTCCAACGTGCAACCAACGCTTACGAAACCAATTTAGCCAACAGGCCGCATCATGCAACCCGATGCTTGCACTGTCCGCGTCATTGCTCGATCATCTCACTCTAACTGTTAACTCTGGGTGGACGGAAAGCTCCAGAAAAGCCTTGTGGGTGTTTTAGGAACAGCGAAGCTGAAGCGTTTTGAAGAAATGTGCTTGGCTACTGGCGACTGGGCATCTAGGCTTGGTTTACTTTGAAAGCACTTACTGAACACATAGCGCACGTTTTTCGTTGGATAAACAATATGAAAGCAGTTCTTTTTATCCTGGCGTTGGTCCTCGCTTTTCAGCAGGGCCGAGCGCAGGATGATGGCCCGGCCATGTGGTGGAACGAGGTGACCGAACCTTTGAGTTGCGTGGTTAGGGCCGAGGAAGGCGACGCGACCTTGCGGGTTGGCTTAACGCTGCCGACGGAAGACCAACTTCAAGAGGTCAAAGATGCCAATGGTTATGTAGCCGGCTACAGTCTTAATGGGAAAGCATTGCCGGAACGGTTTTGGCCGGGGTGCACGCTTCTTACAAGTTTTGAACTCGAGTGGGAAGGCCGCAAGATCGATGTCCCCGAACGATACTGGACGGACCTTGCGGGCTTCAGGATTCAAGAGTCTGCACTGAAGGTGGATGAACTTTCCGATTCTATGAGGTATGACGGAGAACTTTTCCTGGCCGGTCTTGAGAAGCCGCGACTGTATATTTCTGCAGACAAGGGGACGCTTCTGATTGAGTGGATCCGTCCGGAGGAAGGTGATGGGCGGTCAACCATTCGATGGATTATTAGCAAATCCGGATCGGTCATGCGTCATCGACACACGCCGCCTCGTGAAGATTAAGCCGCGAGCCTAGCCGTGATGGCCGAATGGTGTCCTTGTTTTTTCAAGTCTGTTTGGGTTAAACAGCGCAATCAGAGCAGTTTTTGGCAGCGGGGAGGTCCCATAGATTTTGAGAGAAGAAACGAATCCGGCCCAGGCGCAAACCGAGCAACGAGTTCCAGTTTGGCTTGCGTTGTCCGAGCTGTTCCTTGATACCCAGCTTGAAACCGAGGATTTCGAGCGCTTGGCTCAAACCCTCGCTGCTTCACCTTACTCAGTCGCGAAGATTGAAGAGATTTTGCGGTTTGAAGTCACTCCGGTGCTGCAGCAGAACTTGATGAGTATTGCAGGTGAGTGGGCGGGCTTTGATCCGGATTGGCTGTGCGAGAAATTGGCACCGCGTATTGACCGGAGGCCGTGGATTCGATTTCCAGTATTCTTAACGATCAAAGGGGATTGGAGAAAAATAAGGCGGAGATTGCAGGAGTTCAAGACGTGAACGATCGGTCTGGGTGGCTTGCTCAGACGGAAAGTTGGAACGCCTTCGCGAGGCTTCCGGCCCTATTCCGCCTTCATCCAGTCGACGATTAACGAAAATGGGCCTTCTCGTTTGTCTCCGATGAGCAGACTTATCTCTTCGACCTGCGAAAGATCGGCAGGCGGACCATCCAAGGTGTTTCCGTGGTGACTAGGGGTCAGATCCGAAAATTTCACGAACACTTCGGTCCATTCACCGGCCTTAGTTGGAAATTCTGCGCTGTAAGAGATGCGTGATCCACGGTATCTCGCGTCGGTGGCTAGTCGGAACTGGTATGTCCTTCCATCACCCATGACGCGTAGTTTCATTCCGTTTGTATTGCTGAGGTCGTAGCCGAGATTTTGTATGCGCACCTGGGCGAATCCACCGTCGTTATCTAGCGAAAGGGAGCCGGAGAAAATGAGTTGGCCGTCGCGAATTTCTGCCCCGCCTTGGGAGATGCCGCCCATCACATTGTCATTTTGGGCAGTCCAGGTGGGTTCCGCTTCCTGGGCGTCGAAGGTGAGATGCAATTCCGTTTGTTTTTCGTTGGCCGAGGCGCACACGGCAACAAGGAGAAGGCAGGAAAGGACGGTAGCGAGGCGAAAGGACATAGCGTTACTGGACCGTAGATCCGGATAAAAGCAACCGAGGGGCGGGATTCATCCTGACCACGGTAATGCGAGTTGGCTAGGTTTTTGCGATGGGATGATAAGCCGGGCATTCAGCCCTAGTTTGTTTTTTTGGACGTGACCTGGGGCGATGCCCCAGGCTACAATATAGCCGCGCCGTTGGCGCTCCCGAGCCCCAGGGCAAGCCCGTGCCTCATGGGCACTAGCTTGCCAAGTCATCGGGTTAGACGCCT
>DAIRSW010000013.1:0-2040 GCA_036804205.1 Verrucomicrobiia bacterium
GTTAAGCAACTTTTTGTCTTTATGATGAACCGCCTGAAAAACTGCTGGGCTAACCTCGCTTTGAGGTCGGTCGGAATGATGGTTTTGCTGATGCTTGTCTTCTCGCGCCTGGCAGATGGCAAGGTCGAGCAAAGTCGGCACGTGGCTTTGCCGACTTCACTTTTAGGAGCGGAAGCGCGGCTGGATATTTATCCTGCTCGGTCTAGCCGAGTGTTTCTTTATTTCGAGCATTGGTGCGATCCAAGTCAGGAAACACAGGCACTAGGGCAAGCACTGCGGTTTGCGAAAGAACATGGGATCTCGGTGGTGAGGCTTGTAATCGATAAGCCCAAAACGGTCAGCGGCGAACTGCCGTTTGATTTTGATGGAGTTAAATCCGCGCATGTCCGTCAGCTTTTGCAAATGATCGACCGATCTCTAGTCGGGCAGGCCGAGCTTTTGCTTTTGATTGAGCAGCCTTGGATCAAACTGGGAGAAGCGATCCTGAGCAGCACGCCAAATCGGATCCGCTCCTGGGTGTCTCTTGGCACACCACATAGCTCGTGGAAAAGTGCGGCGGAAGGTTTAGTGATCTGGTCGCTACAACCTCAGGGGGCAGCCTTCGAGAGAGCGTGGACCGATTATCAAGCGCAGCGGTCCAATAATGATAAGCGGGCCTGGCTAGTGCCCAAAAGTGTAGCCGTAGGGCGAAGTTTTATGTGGCATTATTTCGCCGAAACCTTGACCGCCTCGAATCGTCCAGTCGGCGTTGATCCCGTGACTCATGAAGTGGTTCAATCAGTTGAGTTGCTTGCAAATCCAGAGCGTTATCTTTACCTTCCCTCAGGCAAGCTGCTCGATTTGTGGTCCAGCGCTGCTGCCGCAAAGCAAACGCCCACTCGCCCCATTGAGATTGTTCAGCGCCGGGCTGCCACGCGGGTGGACGGGCAATCGGAGATCGCCTTTGTTTTGCGACTACCAGAGCAGCGGCCTGTGAACGGTGTGCTGGCTTTTTGCACATGGGAAACGAGTCAAGAAAGACTGGATGGTCAGGTGCGAAACCCCGGACATCGCTTGGTGCAGTTTGCAGATAAGCATAACCTGGCTTTGCTTACCTGGACCACAGCCACCCTATGGCAAACCGGACGCAGCCATCAAGACTTGCAGACCTACGATGCGAATCGCATGAGCCGCGAATTCGATTTGGTGGCTCATGCCTGGGACCGAGCCGTGAACGCAATGAGCCGCGAATATGAGCTGCCGCCACAGGATTGGCTGCTTTACGGTTTTTCACGAGGTGCCCATTGGAGCCATCGGCTGGCGCTGCGGAAACCAGAACGGTTTTTGGCGGTGCATATTCATGTGGCTAACAGCTATGATCGCCCCACCACCGGAGGTCGTGAATTGCTTTGGCTGGTTACCACCGGTGGTCGCGATCGGGGGTTTCGGTCGGCTTTAAGGTTTTACCAGGAATGTCGAGCCCAAGATTATGGTATTTTGCTCCGGAGCACACCGAGCCTGGGGCATAGTGAGAACCGGGAGAGCAACCGAATCGGATTGGCTTTTTTTGAGTATGCCATGAAGAAAAAAGCAGAACGCGAAATCCAACGGACCCAACGGGGCACGCGGTTGACTGCCCGGGATCTGCGGGTGTGGAATGATCAGTTTCTTGAGCCGGCTTTTATTGCCGATGTGCATTCTCAGCTGGTTTTTTCTGCGGAGCGCGGTGGATTTTTGCCAGAAAATCAACAGGTGCGGCTGCCCAGCGAAGAGTTGGCCCGCGCTTGGGGGCCGGTGCTGGAGTAGGCCGGAGGCATGAGCGCCGAAGGTTCCGAGGAGTTGAGCGGGTTCGCTTTGTCCACGTGGCGGCGTTTGGATTTTGGTCTAGACAACCCAAACCATACCGGGGTGGTCGTTGTTATGCTGATCTTGAGCTTGTGGTGGTTGTTGCCGTGGCCCCGGCAAAGCGCGGTGTTTCTTCTGGTCTGTTTAGCCTCTGCGGTCGGGTTGGTTTTACTCGGGATGACTGCATCTCGTGGTGCGGTGGTGGGTTTGGCAGTG
>DAIRSW010000013.1:2050-16302 GCA_036804205.1 Verrucomicrobiia bacterium
GCCGGAGTGGTATGTGGGGCAGTCGCGTGGGTGAGGCGTATGGAGGTGCCTCGCTTGCCATGGGGGACGGTGGCTTTGGGAATGGGTTTTGTCGTGCTTGGTCTTGTGTTGATGTCAACGACACGTCTAGGAAGTAGGGTGGTGCTGGATGGAGAGGATGGATCGGTGTTGGTGAGGCAGGAAGTGTATTGGGAAGGGCTCAAGCTTTTGTTGATGGCTCCCGAGGGCTGGGGATGGGGGCGAGCCACTGAGGCGCATAGCCATTGGGTGAGTAACCAGGATCATTCGTTGCTGAATTTGCTTTCGAGTCACCTGACGTGGTGTGTTGAAGGCGGTTGGCTTTTCACTTCGGCCTACGTGATGCTTTGGGGGGTGGTAGGGTTGGGCCTGCTGACCAGCGGCAGCCGGATTCAGCACTTGATGCCTGCGGCGATGTGGATTGCGCTGGCCTGTGCCGCTGCATTTTCGCATGTGCTCCGTACACCATGGGTGTGGATTTGGATGGTGTTGTTGGTTGGGATATGGATTTTGCGCTTGGCGAGTGGCCGGTTTTCTGTGATGAAGAAGGCTGTGGTGGGGTGTGCTGGGCTGTTGTTCGCCGGTTGCTTGGCCGGGCTGCTTTTTGCGGGTGGGGATGAGTATGTGGTGATGAAGAATGGTATTGTTTATCCCGCAGAGGGGCAGGTCGGGAAGCCGGAAAGTTTGTATGTGGGGTTAGACGAAGGTGTTTTGGGGCGCAGGTATGGTGCGGAATTGCGGGATGGACCTGGCGGGTGGGCTGTTTTGTGGACCGCAAAGCGCACGCTGGAGCCTGTGAAGTTGCTCGTGTTGAGCGGGCCAGCGGGCGACTGCGCGGCAGGGGGCGGATCTCCGGAGTGCGATCGGGTGTTGTGGTTGAATCCACCGGACTTTCGGGTGGTCGAGGAAAATGGGGCGGATTTTTTGACGTGGTTACGTTCGCAGGAACTCGAGGTGGTGTGGGGTGCGCAGAGGCGTGATTCCAATCCTCGGAGGTGGCTCATGGAAATAGCGGAGTCCGAACGATGGAGTTTTCGAAGCGTAGAAGCCGGGGTGTTTTTGGGGGATTGGTTGGGGCGCGAGGGGATTTGACCTTTGGTTTGGGGGAATTGGCTCACACGGAGGTTCGCCCTCCCGGGGGCTCGTTTTTCTGCGAAATTTGCTTGCTGGCTGTGTTCTTTCGACCTAACGGTCTATTATGGATGAATTGATGCTTGCGCGTTGGCAGTTTGGGATCACGACTGTTTATCATTTTATTTTTGTGCCCATTTCCATCGGCTTGGCTTTGATGGTTGCTATTTTTCAAACCTTTCATTATCGCTCGCAGATCGCGGATTATGATGTCTTAGCACGATTTTTCGGGAAGCTTTTTGTGGTGATTTTTACCCTCGGTATTGTGACCGGTATTGTGCAGGAGTTTCAATTCGGCATGAACTGGTCGGAGTATTCCCGGTTTGTGGGGGATATTTTCGGGATTCCCTTGGCAATTGAAGCCTTGTTGGCTTTTTTCTTGGAGAGCACCTTTCTTGGCTTGTGGCTTTTTGGCCGAAATCGTTTGCCCGCTTGGCTGCATCTGTTCTCGATTTGGATGGTCGCTATTGGCGCACTGTTGTCAGCGGTTTTTATTTTGATAGCCAATGCTTGGATGCAGCAGCCAGTGGGGTATGTCTTACGGAATGACCGGGCTGAACTTGCGGATTTTGTGGCGATTTTGCTGAACCCTCGTGCCTGGGTGCAAATTCCTCATGTGCTGGTGGCAGCCGTGATGACCGGTGCGTTTTTTGTTCTCGGTATTGCTTGTTGGCATGTGCTTCGCAAGCAGCGGGTGGAGGTGTTTGCCAAGGCACTGAGGATCGCTCTGGTGGTGGCGGCGGTGACCAGTCTGGCTTTGGCGACCACTGGTCATGATCAGGCCCAGCACACCGCGCATACCCAGCCGATGAAGATGGCCGCAATGGAAGGGCTCTGGGATACAGAGGAGCCGGCAAGTTTTTCATTGTTCGCCGTTTTTGATGAAGAGAATCGCACCAGTGAGCGAGAGATCCGCTTGCCTTACTTGCTGAGTGTGTTGGCTCACAACGACACGGTGAGTGCGGTGAAGGGGATGCATGAATTGCAGGCTGAAGCCGAAGCGGAGTTTGGGCCGGGCAACTATATTCCGCCTCTTGCAATTACCTATTGGAGCTTTCGAGTGATGGTTGGATTAGGGATGGTGTTTATTTTTTATTCCTTCTTTGGATTGGTTTTATGGTGGTTTGGTAAGCTTGAGTCAACCCAGTGGTTTTTGCGGCTAGGTCTGGCCATGTTAATGTTGCCGTTTGTTGCTAACACAGCGGGATGGATGGTAACGGAGATTGGACGTCAACCCTGGGTGGTCTATGGATTGTTAAAGACGAGTGAGGGCGTTTCTACAGTGGTCAGTGCACCAATGGTATGGACCACTCTCGGCGGGTTCACTTTGGTTTATGGAATCCTTGCTGCGGCCGGGGTGTATCTCATTCATCGCTTGGGGCATCCGCTTGCTCACACACGAGGTGAGGAGAAGCCTGAGGCGGCGCACGCGCTTTGATTTGATTAGGACTTAAGTAGAAAGACGAGGATTGTTTATGGATTATGCAGCGATTTGGTTTGTGTTGATTGCCATTTTGTTTATTGGCTACTTTTTCTTGGAGGGCTTTGATTTCGGAGTGGGAATCGTGGCTCCTTTTATTAGCAAAGACGAGTTGGATCGGCGGGTGTGCACCAATACAATTGGCCCATTCTGGGATGCCAACGAGGTGTGGTTGTTAACCGCTGGAGGGGCCATGTTCGCGGCCTTTCCACATTGGTATGCCACCATGTTTAGTGGTTTTTACCTGGCGTTGTTTGTCATTTTGCTGGCGCTCATCGTGCGAGCGGTGGGTTTTGAGTTTCGCGCAAAGTCCCCGTTGCGTTGGTGGAAAACGACCTGTGATGCCTTTGTTTTTTGGGGTAGTTTTTTGCCAGCGGTGCTTTGGGGTGTGGCCATTACCAACCTGGTGCGTGGGGTTCCGATTGGTGAAGACATGAATATGCAGGGAGGTTTGCTGGCCCTGCTGCATCCCTATGCCTTGTTGGGTGGCTTTGTGTCGCTGTTTGTGTTCGCGTTGCACGGTTCGTTGTTTTTAACTTTGCGCACCACAGGGGTATTGCGAGAGCGCGCCTTTCACGCAGCGAGTTTTCTTTGGTGGCCGACGGCGGGAATTCTTCTGGCTTTTGTGGTGTGGGGTCAGTGGGAGGCGGTTATTTTTGAAGGAATGGGTATTGTGCCGAGCACCATGGCATTTATCCCGGTTGTGTGTTTTACGGCGGCGTTTCCTTTGATTCGGTTTCGTCAGTCCGCCTGGGCGTTCGCGATGGTGGGTGCGACAATTATTTTTGGCACAGTTGTAGCTTTTCAGGGTCTCTTTCCAAGAGTGATGCCTTCGAGTCTGAATCCGGACTGGAGCTTGACCATTCACAATGCTTCCTCAAGTGAGCTGACTTTGAAGATTATGTTTATTGTGGCGCTGTTGTTTGTGCCGATTGTGTTGCTTTATCAAGGCTGGAGTTACTGGGTGTTTCGGCAGAGAGTCACGCGCGAGGCGATTTCCTCGACGTATTAAATGCCATCCGAGAAACCGCCGGGCGCAGCACGAGGTGCACAGCGCGAACTTATGCAGCGCGCTTGGCGGGAGGAGGCCTGCGGATGCCGGCTTCTGCTGCTGAGCTTTTTTCTGCGCACGTTGAGCGTGATCGGTGCGGCGTGGGTGGTGGGCTTGATGTTGGCTACCGCTTTGGGTTTCGCCTCGCATTTTCAAGGCGACGAATGGTTTGGTGCATTCGCCTGGGTTGCGGGTCTACTGGTGGTCCGGATGCTTTGCACCGTGTTCGAAGAGCAACTCGCCCATGGATTAGCGGCGAGGATGCGTCACCGATGGCAGTCAGAGGTTTTGGCCCTTCGACCGCAGGGAGCCATGGAGTGCGAAACGGCCCTGACCTTACTGGGGGATGGCTCAGGAAGGATCGAACAGTTTTATCGCACCTACTTGCCGGCTAGTCTGCAGCTTGGGGTGGTGCCATTGGTTTTGGTAGTAGCAGTTTTTTTCTTGGATTGGCCTTCGGGGTTGGTACTCTTGTTTTGTGGACCCTTGATTCCGATCTTTATGGTTTTGATCGGCTTGCTCACCAAGGATCATATTGAAAAGCAGTGGGGGATGATGCTGCGCTTGCAGAAGCGTTTTGCTCGAATTCTGTATTCCTTTGAGGATTTGCAGGTGTTGGGAGCTGACACCGCGCAAGCGGCCGGGGTTCCTGAGGCGAGTCGACGATTTCGCGAGCTGACCATGAAGGTTTTAGCTCTCGCCTTTCTCAGCGGGTTCGTGCTGGAGTTCTTTGCGATGTTAAGCACGGCTTTGGTGGCGGTCCAGCTTGGGGTGCGTTTGGTAGAAGGTTGGATTGGTTTTGCAGTCGCATGGACAGTGCTGCTTTTGACCCCAGAGTTCTTTCTGCCCTTTCGTCAGTTGGGCGCGGCCCATCACTCTGGCATGGAGGGAGCCGAAAGCGCTGATGAAATCTTAAAAGGGCAGGCACTTAAAGCCGAGGAGGACCACCGTAGGTCTCATGCGTCCCTTCCGTCCTATGGTGCAAACCATGTACCCAGTCGGACACCTGGGAAAGGCTTGGAAGTGGAGAATTTGTCGTTCCGTTACGGGTCGGATTATCCCGAGCTATTCTCCGGCCTTAGCTTTGCTTTGCCAAGCACAGGCTTTGTTTCGGTGAGTGGTCCGAGTGGTTGTGGTAAGTCGACGCTGATGCGACTGCTGCTCGGCTTTTTGAAGCCGGAGGCGGGTTGGATGAGTTGGCAGGGCGATATGCGCGCCGAGAATGATACTTGGAAGCAGCGGTTTGCTTGGACCCCACAATGGCCTCATTTTTTCCCCGGCTCAATTTTTTCGAACCTTACATTAACTGGGCATCAGTCCGAGGCTGTATGTTGGGAGGCGTTGCGGGCCGTCGATCTGGAGGAAGTGATTGCGCGACGCGGTTTGCATGGATGGCTGCCGGAGTCTGCTCGTGATTTGAGTGAAGGCCAGCGGCATCGATTAGCAGTGGCGCGAGCCCTGGTTAGTGAGCGTCCGATTCACATTTGGGATGAACCAGCCTCGGCGTTGGACGTGGCAAGTGAGGCAGTGCTCACGAACACGATGAGGCGGATTGCGGAGGATCATCTGCTGGTGGTGGTCGCGCATCGGCAACGAACGGTTGCTGCTGCCCAGACGAGAATCCGCTATCTAGACGGTGGCTGGCAAGTGGAGGGGGTGGCCGGATGAAGCTGTCAGAAAATCGAAAGCGCGTTTTGTGGTTCGTGGTGCCAGTGCTAGGCGCTGGCACTCTCCTGCTGAGCGTGGGCTTGATGAGCACTAGCAGTGCCCTCTTGGCAGCAGCGGCAGAGCGTCCGCCCATATTGGACTTGATGCTGTTTTTTGTGGGAGTGCGATTTTTTGGAATCGGCCGGGCGGTCTCAAGATATGTGGAGAGGCTGGCTTCGCATGAGATGGTGTTTCGTTACTTAGAAGCGTTAAGGGTGAAGGCTTTTAAAGTGTGGTCAACGAGTTGGCAGCGTTTTCCAATGACCCAACGTCGGGGCGACATGGTGCAGCGCTGGGTGAGCGATGTGGATGTGTTGTTGGAAAAATACTTGATGGTGATTTTTCCGTTTTTGGCTGCTGTCGGCGTGGCTTTGGTTGTGTGGCCGATTGCTTTGTGGCTGAATGTTTGGATCGGCATGGCGCTGATGGCCGGGGGACTGACCTTAGGCCTTGTTCTGCCGTGGTTGAGTTTGCGGTTGTCGAGTCGCTATGGTGCAAAACGTCGGATTGAGTTGGGCCGGTTGAGAACGCAAGCGGGTGCGTGGTGGGAAGGCTGGGAGGAACTGCAGGTATTCGGAGCAGCGCCGGTGAAGCAAACGGAGATCGAAGAGCGCCTAGGCCTTTTGGAAAGGCAGCAGCGGGTCTTGACTCGTGAATCCGGCTGGCAGGAGTCGGCGGGGCAAGCGGTTTCTCTGGCTCTGCAATGGGCTGTTCTCGGACTATTGGTTTGGCAAAGTTTCGACGGGGAATTGAGCGGGCCGGTATTGTGTGCATTTTTTCTTGGCAGCGTTGCCTCGCTGGAAGGTTTTTTGGGTCTAGGTAAGGCGGCATTGCGGTGGAGAGAGGTGCAGATGGCCGAGCGCAGGCTGAAACCGAAGAGCCCGGGCGAAGCCACCACGGGAAATCCTATCACCACATTTGTCGGGCAAACTTGCGACTCGGCGGATGGTGACCTGATTGCGCTGCGAGCTGTGGAAGCCGGTTATGCATGCGGGTTTGTGGCCGTCCGCAGGATTGATTTGGTGTTGCCTCGAAAAGGACTGGTTTGGCTAGCCGGCCCAAGCGGAAGCGGCAAGACCAGCTTGCTGCGAGTGCTTCTTCGGCAGGTGGGCTGGATGAAGGGTGGATATTCTTTTGCCGGACAGGACGTTGCTCACATGGACGCACGCGAGGTTCGCAGTTTTTTTTCGGTGGCTCGGCAGGCAGCGACTTGGTTGGATATGAGTTTGCTTGAAAATATGCGTCTCGGAGGCTTTGACCTGGACGAAGAGGTCCTTTGGAACGAACTGACCGATTGGGACCTTGCTCCTCGCCTGGATCGTGGCGATCTAACCGAGCCCATGACGGACGGGCAATTTTCGGGAGGGGAATACCAACGACTGACCTTGATTCGGGCCTGGCTGCGGCCTGGCGCGGTGCTTTTGCTAGATGAGCCGAGTTCTGGCTTAGATGGGGACTTACAGAGCAGGCTTTGGGGGCGGCTACGGCTAGAGGCAGAGTCTCGTTTGGTGGTGGTGGCTTCTCATGAGATCGAAGCAATGCGACCGGGCGAAAGACTTGTGTTTATGGAGAACGGCGAGTTGCTCGAGCAGGGTCAGGTAGAGGAACTGCTCGCATCGGGCGGACGTTTTGCGATGTGGCGATCGTACTGCGAGGATCTTTACGGATCATGAGTGGCTAGCTCGGGGAACGCGTGGTTTCGGAAGAAGGCGTGGTGTGGTTCTAGGCCGTCTCGAAGAATAAACGAGACCTTGGTATACTCAGAAAGGGAGAGTTCCTTTTCTACTCGTTCGAGTCGTTCGCCATCGCTCAGGACGAAGTCAGGATTTCCGAGTTCCGGAAACCGACCTTCGCCGTAGTAGGCAAGGTTTCTGAATTCTCCAAGAAGCCATGGTATGGGGAAGTAACTGTGAGACAGAATAACTCCTCGAAGTTCTACTGCGGTAGGATCGTTTCGCAGACGGTTTTGAATGGGCTCCACAAAGCGCTCGATTTCGGTGCTGGTCTGCACATAAACATAAGGATGTTTCGGGTCGGTTGGATCTACAAAGTTGAGACGCCATGTGGGTAGCAATTGAATAAGCCCGGCCAAGAGGATGACAAGCCCAACACCAGCTTTTATTCGGGTGTGCTTTACTGAAAAGTTTTTTAATATCAGAGCCGCTACGACCGGGTAAAGCCACAGGAAGGAGACGATGCACCACGGTGTTTTGTAAGGAATTATGGCGTAGGCAAGGTGCATGCCATTGGTGGCTACCGCTAAGCAGCGGACATAGCTAGGAAAAGCCTTGAGAAGGACCAGCGGTGTTAGTAAGAAACCGAGGAAGGAGGCCCATTCGAATTGGCCCATCAGTTTGGCCCAATAGAGAACCCCCTCTGGTTTCTCGTGTCCACTCTCTTCTTCAAGACCAGTGGCCGCCCAGAATGCAAAGGATTCAAAAAACTTGCCCAGTCCTTCCGGCCATCTTCCGAAGCCGGTGTAAAATAGCGTGGGGATGAGAAGCAGCGGAATTATTGACAAAGCGATGCCGACCGTGAGAAGAACGGGTTGCGCACCGAATGGAATGCGGCGCACCGCTTGGTAGGCGTAGACCATCAGGAGTGCGATGAGCACACTGCCGATGTGGATGACCCACGTTTCTTTACTGGCTAGCATGACGCCGGACGCTACGCCAAGCCAGGTCCAGGGCGCGAGGGAGCCTTGAGCGTTTTGCTTGGGAAGCAGGATTGATAAGCTTGCCCAAAGCAAACCGGCTAAGGTCAGGGCAAAAAGTGACTCATGAATGGAATAGCGCCCGTAAAACACCATGGCTGGTGATGTGGCCACAGCAAAAGCTGCGAGCCTTGCGCCACTACGTCCTAGCCAGGGTGCGAGTCGGAGAATGACCCAGACCAGAGCGATTGAGCAGAGAACGGCCGGGATACGCAACGCCCACTCGTTGCGCCCGCCTATTTGCAGCGAAGCGAAGAGCAAATAAAAATAGCACGGACCATGGTAGTCCTCTGGGCTGTAAGGATAATAACCTCGGCTGGCCATTTGATCGCACCACCAGCCGTTGACTCCTTCGTCGAAGTGAACGGGTTTTTGGTCAAGACCATCGATGCGGAGAAAGGTTGCCAAAACCAAAATGAGCGCTCCGAGCCATGACTTATGGAGGAGCGACCGGGCGAACGAGATCATGAATGGGTCTCCGCAACGGGCTGTTGTTGGGTAAGGCAATGGAACGCTCCCAAACCCCAAACGAGGCTGCGGCAGTCGATGGGGCAAATGGTTCGGTCGGGGAAAACACCGCGCAAGAGTCCAATGGCTTCCTGGTCCTGGGGATCACCAAAGACCGGTAGAAGCACCACGTCATTGGCGATATAGAAATTCGCGTAGCTAGCTGGCAGCCGTTGGTTTTCGCGAAAGAGCGGTTCTGGCATCGGCATAGAAAAGACTTCCAACGCGTTACCTTGTGAGGTGCGAAATTCGAGGAGTCGTTGATAGTTGTCCTCCAAAGACTCAAAATTTGGATCATGCGAGTTTGACTCGCGAGCAGTGACGACCCGTCCGGGCGCGACCCACCGCGTCATGTCGTCGATGTGTCCGTCGGTATCATCCCCGGCGATTCCGTCGCCTAGCCAAACAAAGCATTCGATGCCGAGAGCTTGACTCATCAACTTTTCCATTTCGGCTTGGGTCAGGTCAGGGTTACGGTTGGGGTGGAGTAAGCATGAGGTCGTGGTGAGCAGACTGCCCTGCCCATCGACGTCGATGGCACCGCCTTCAAGGACCATCCCTCCTTGCAGAAGGGGAAATCCGTAGCGTTCGCTCACTTCTCCCGCGACGGCGTCGTCAAAGCCATAAGGCGGATATTTCCCTCCCCAAGCGTTGTAGGTCCAATTGACAATGGCGAGACGCCCTGTGCTTTGTTGCCGAACAAACATCGGGCCATGATCTCTGCACCACGGCTCGTTGGTGGGGATGGAGACCAGCTCCACTCGGGACATGTCCAGACCAGCTAACTGTTTCTCCACAAACTTCTCGATGCCGCCACAATTAATACGAACGATCTCCGACGGGATAAGAAGCTCGACCATTTTTCGAAAGATGGGCAGCACTTCGTCGTAGGCACCCGGAAAACTAATTCCTTCCGGACGGGGCCAGGAAATCCAGGTCGCTTCATGGGGCTCCCATTCGGCCGGCATCCGCCAAGCCTGGGCATGAGGATTCATATCGGAGAACAGGGAGAGAGTCGAACGTCTAGCGAAACCGATTGCGAATCGAGTCGGCCATGCTCTTGGCGATCTCGTCTGCAATGCCCTTAAGCACTTGATCGACGTCGCCGGCTGCCATCATTTGTCCGCGTTCCCCGATGGGGCGCCTGGCGCGGTAGGTTAGCAAAACTTCATTGCGACGCGTCTTTATTTTTCCCTGAATGGTGATGCCGGCCAAAGCGCCAATGACTTTGGCGGTGGCGGGCGAGGTGTAATCAATGACAGTAGTTTCCAAAATGAGATCGTCCTTAAAGCGGCGGCGGGTACTGGCAGTTTCAAAGGTGCCGGTCCGGCCTAAGCTATCGGTGAGCGCGAAGCGTAAGGTGCGGAGGATGCGTTCCATCTCGCGTGCTTCAATTCCTTTGGCCACCATCTGTCGGGGACGCAGGCCTGTTTCGGCTTCAATGACGTAAACACCACCCTGCGGCCAGTCGACGGCGACATGAGTAATTTCAACACCGGCAGGGACTGAGGCGGCGGCGGCGGCCGGGTTGTAGGGCTGGTTTCTGCCGCCACAACCTTGGAAAAGACTGAGCACAGCGAAACCCAGCGTTGCCAACAGGGCCGAGTTGAGGGTCGAAGACAAACGAGCAAGGGACACGCGATTCATAGGAGTATTAATAGGAGTATTAATAGGATGTAGGAATTACTGCAGAAAACTTAGGTGTCAATCCACCGTTGGTTAAGGTCGGCATACGCGTCGATCCGCCGGTCGCGAAGAAAGGGCCAGTGCGTGCGAAAGGTTTCGACACGTTTCATGTCGAGTGAGCAGATCAAACAGTCCTCTTGATCAATGGAGGCCTCGGCCAAGACTTGGCCTCCTGGCGCGGTGACGAAGGAGCTGCCCCAAAACTCGATGCCGTCGCCGCCATCCGGGGCTTCGTGGCCAACCCGGTTGGTAACAGCAATAAAGCAACCATTGGCGACCGCGTGACTGCGTTGGATGATCTGCCAAGCGCTGCGTTGTTGCTCGCCATGTTCGGCTTTTTCCGAGGGATGCCAGCCGATTGCGGTTGGGTAAAAAATAATCTGTGCGCCACGCAAGGCGGTGGCGCGGGCGGCTTCGGGATACCATTGATCCCAACACACGCAGACCCCGATGCGCCCCACGGCAGTGTCCCAAGCCCGAAACCCGAGGTCACCCGGAGTGAAATAAAATTTTTCGTAAAAAAGCGGATCGTCCGGAATATGCATCTTGCGATATTTCCCAAGCAAGGTGCCATCGGCGTTGATGATGGCGGCGGTGTTGTGATAGAGGCCGGGAGCGCGTTTTTCGAAAAGTGAAGCGACAAGAACCACCTGGCACTCGGCCGCGATCTTGCAAAGCGTCTCCGTGGTTGGGCCGGGGATTGGTTCAGCCCAATCAAAATATTTGTGATCCTCGGTCTGGCAGAAGTAGTGGCCCTGAAAAAGTTCTTGGAGCCCGATGATGTTGGCACCCTGCTGGGCAGCATGTCGGATCTGACCAATCGTGCGCTCCAGGTTATCTTGGCGATCCACTCCACAACGGAGTTGAATAAGAGCCAGAGACACATTTTTCGGGGAATTCATGGGCGTAAATTACCTGGACCGAGCTGAAACGCAAAGTGCAGAAGCGGGTTTCTGTGAAGGATGAGCTGGCAGGGACGGTTTTATTCTGGGTTTTCTCTTGAGCTAGGATGGATTGTCGTTATGAACTGCATAAATAAGCGGCGACGGCGAGTCAAAGGAGTATGAGTATGAAAACCAATTTGTTGCGAATCGACGCCTCGGTGGTGGGCTTGGTCTTGGCCAATATTTTTCCGCTCATGGCCGTCTTTCTTGGCTGGGCCGATGCCGGCACGGTATTGATCCTGTATTGGGCGGAAAACATTGTGGTCGGGGCGTTTAACGTGCTGAAAATGGGCACGAACCTCCATGGGACACAGACTGAGCAGCTCAAGAAATTTGGTTTGATCCCGTTTTTTATGGTGCATTACGGAATATTCTGCTTGGTGCACGGCATGTTTGTTGCGTTGGCGGTTAGCAGTTTGCGTTCAGGCGGAGGGCTTTTCGGAATGTCACATGAGTTCCCGCTTCTCGCCCTCTTGCGAAATTTTGATTGGTTTGTGCTGACCGGACTTCTTGGCCTAACACTGAGTCACGGATTCTCCTTTTTTTACAACTACATTGGTAAAAACGAAATCCGCACCATGTCGATCGATGGACTCATGATTGCACCGTACGGGCGGATCGTCGTGTTGCACGTGGCTTTGCTCCTCGGGTTCTTCGTCCTCATGTTTTTAGGCACACCCCTTCTTTTCCTGGTGCTCTTGATGGTAGGAAAAACTCTCCTCGACATTTCTTTGCATAATGCCAATCATGCCGCGGCCCAAAAGCAGGAAGTTCTCACCACGGTCGAGGTTTCGCAGCAGGTTGAGTAAGGGTGGTTCCGATTAGGCGAACCAAAGCTCTTGAGCTTTCAGAAAATCTTGGTGGTTGGTGCAGTCGTAGTGAGCAACCGTCCAGCCGGCCTGTCTAGCAGCTTCAACGTTGGGCAGCATGTCGTCCACGTAAGCAATTTGGCCACCCGGCAAAGCAAACTTCTCTTCAGTGAGACGAAAAATTTCTGGTGAAGGCTTCATGCAGCCGACCTCGAAAGAATAAACGCGGTCTCGAAACATGCCCAAGAAAGGATGCTCCCCTTCCAAATAGGCTGCATGCACATCGCCAATATTGGAAAGAAGATAGATGTGTCCGTCGAGTCGGGTTTTCAGTGCGCTGGCGTATTCGACCATGGGGGTGTTGACCTCAAAAATGTCACACCAAGCCTGGCGAAGGTCCTCGAAAGAGCCCTGATAATCCACCGTCTCAGCTAAGGCCGTGAAAAACTTATCCCCGCGCAAAGCCCCAGTTTCATGCTGCACTTTAAGCTGCTCCACCTCAGGCGATAACAATGCCTTTTTGCATTGGGGTTGGATGATGTGATATGACTTCTGGTAATCAAAAGGCAAGAGAACCATGCCAATATCAAAAACCATGATTTGAGGACGCATGAGTGCCGGAGTGCTAGACAGAAATCGAGGTGACGGACGACGGGAGTTTTAGTGTTTTTGGTCGGCCATTTTTTGAGCCGTCATTGATAGCTCGGCGGCCATGAAAATGTGGTCCTGAGTCATGGCCTCTTCCGTTCCGTTAAGGATATCAAGAATCATTCTTCCGAAGAAAGGAAAGCCCGCCACGCCACCACAAGGGATGCGAATCTCCTCGGTGGCATTCACCAAGTTGACAAAATTTCCGCCACCTCCCCCGGTGGCAACATCCATGTATTTGCGGGCTTCGATCGAGCCTTCCGTCCCAAGAACAAACAGGCGTCCATCCCCCCAAGAACTCGAGCCATCCGGCGTAAACCAATCGAGTCGACAGTAGGCGGATACGCCGTTGTCAAGTGTCAGCGAGGCTTCTCCGAAGTCTTCTAAACCAGGATACTCGGGGTTAGCAAAGTTTTCCACCCGGGCGAAGTTCACCTGCCCGCCGTGAGCGTTTGCCATGAACAGAAACTGTTCGAATTGGTGTGAACCGATGTCGGTCAAAATTCCACCGTATTGTTCTTTATCAAAAAACCAATCTGGACGGTGTGCTTTACTAAGGCGGTGGGGAGCGAGGAGGATCACCTGAAGAATCTTGCCGATGGCTCCTTGTCGGCAAAGCTCGCCAGCTTGCCAGGCGGCCTCATTGTGGAGGCGTTCGCTGAAATACACCCAATATTTCCGTCCGGTTTCGGCGACTTTTTTGCGAGCGCTATCGAGTTGCTCAAGCGTGGTGAAAGGACTTTTATCTGTGAAATAGTCTTTCCCCGCGCCCATAGCCTGCTCGCCGAACTCTCCGCGACGGTTGGGGATGGCTGCTGCGGCCACTAGACGCACTTCAGGGTCGTCCAAAATTTCCTGATAACTGCGAGCAAGCTTTGCGGTCGGGAAGGATTTCACAAATGCCCTCACCTTTTCAGCGTCCGGATCAAAAACCCACTTTAGCTCAGCACCAGCTTCTTGAAGTCCTTTAACCTGCCCATTGATGTGTCCGTGATCCAGGAAAGCGGCTGCAAAAATAAACTCGCCCGCTTGAACAACAGGTTGAGGTTTTCCTTGGGGTGCGTAATCAAATCCAGTCTTGCTCATAAAATACAGTTGATGCTAAGCCTTCAGCCCAGAGAGCGAGCGTGTCAATATGTCGGCATGAAAAGCTCAAAGAATCACCTCAATCAGGCGTTTCCCATACAAATGAATCCATTCTCTTTGCAACTAACTCTTGCAATGCATGTCAGGGTTCTCTAATATTGGCCGCCATGAAGAAAATAGAGGCCATAGTTAAGCCCTTTAAGATGGAAGACGTTAAGGAAGCACTCTCGGAAATCGGCATCGAAGGTATGACCGTGAGTGAAGTCAAAGGTTTTGGCCGTCAGAAGGGACATACGGAAATTTATCGCGGGACAGAATACACCGTAGATTTTTTACCCAAAGTGAAGTTTGAAATCGTGGTCAAGGATGATCAGGTAGACACCGCCGTGCAAACCATCGTTCAAGCGGCCAAAACGGGGAAGATCGGGGACGGCAAAGTTTTTGTGCTCCCGATCGAGAACGCGATTCGCAT
>DAIRSW010000013.1:16312-29443 GCA_036804205.1 Verrucomicrobiia bacterium
GCATTCGAACCGAAGAGCAAGGCGACGAAGCCATCTAACAAGCTCGAAGCTGACTCTGACGAGGCATGTTTCTTGCACCCTGAGCCTTAAAAGTTCTCTGGTTGGCGATCCTCGACCGTTGAATCCGCCGGATCCGTTAATGGAATCCGTTTTTTGAGTTCTTCGGACAAGACACGCGCTTTCGCTTCGAGTTCCATGAGTTCTGGTGTGAGAAACTCACGATGCGCGCTTAAAACTTGAGCATGTCCGCTTAACAGTCGAAACATGAGAGCATCGGCGTTTCCTTGTTCCTCGCCCTCCAAAATTTGATGTAAAGCAATGGTAGCGGCGGCTTGGTTACTGGCGACCGCAATGAGGCCAGCGCGTACGCGTTCATCAGCTTTTTCCGATGTGGTATGTCGTAATGCGAAAAACGAAACCACTCCCCCGGCTACCCAGCAGAAAATGCACAACAAGATAATTTTTGAGGTTTGACCAGTCATTGCGCAATCCAGCGCTTCTTGAAAGACAATTCAAGATAATCTTCATTCTAAAGGCAAAAAGCCTGCGCTTCCTTTGGAAAAGGTATCGAGACCCAAACCGAATCTCGGCGTTCAGCGTGGAATCGAATTAATGCGAACGAGCAACCGTCACGGCCGTAATCAATCCGGATAGGGCTGATGCGCGATTACTGGCGCAACCCACAGGCTTCATGAACGCCAAAGGCGTGATCTATTGTAGCCTGGGGCAACGCCCCAGGACCGCCATCAAAAACGAAATGAGGGCTGAAGGCCCGGCTCAAAGCGGTCAATCCCAAACTTATTTCTCATCGTAGTGCACCCCAAATTTTTGAATGAGTTCGAGGTCAAGGTATTGTGGAATAAGTCGGGCCTTCAGCCCTAAACAATGGTGTCATCCAGACCTGGGGCGTTGCCCCAGGCTACAATAAAGCTGCGCCGTTGGCGCTCGAACGATGTAGCCCTATCGGTGCATGGGTAATCGACCCGGGCGGCAATACGGACGGTGTTCCGTTTGAAAATGCCGACGCCGGCAAACGCTTGAGTCGTGGCTCCATCCAAGTCAGGCGATTCTCGGCGTTCAGCGTGGAATCGAATTAATGCGAACGCGTACGTCACGGACGTAATCAATCCGGATAGGGCTGATGCGCAATTACTGGCGCCCACAGGCATATTGAACGCCAAAGGCGTGATCTATTGTAGCCTGGGGCAACGCCCCAGGACCGTTATCAGCCCTTGCGTTGTTTGCATTGGTAGGCCAAGAAAAAAGAATGCACCGTTTCTATGTTCCGCCCGAGTTGTTGAACGATTCTCCCATTGAACTGCCCGAGGGAGAAGCTCATCATGCTCGCGACGTGCTACGCTTGCAGCCGGGGGATCGTCTTTTAATCTTCGACGGAGAGGGCCGCGAACTCTCCGCAACCATCGACGCGGTTAGTCGAAGCGCGGTGAGCGTTTCTTTAGGTCCCAAGGCTCAGCAAGAACCTTTGCCCTGCCAAATCACCCTGGCCCAGGCCATTCCGAAAGGCAAAAAGATGGACTGGATTATTGAAAAAGCGACCGAGTTAGGAGCGGCCCGCGTGGTGCCTTTGATCTCCGACCGCACCATCGTCCGTCTTGACGCGGAGGAGGCTGCTAGCAAACAAGCCAAATGGCAACAAACCAGCATCGAAGCCGCCAAGCAATGCGGGCAAAGCCATCTCCCAGAGATCAGCGCGCCAATGAGCGTGAAACAGTTTTTTGTTGAGCTCCCTCGACAAGACCTACGACTGCTGGCATCGCTACAGCCCGCTGCGCAGCACCTCAAAGAGGTGCTTTGTGAACTCCCGGTCTTGCCGAAATCTGTGACAGTAATGATTGGGCCCGAGGGCGACTTTACCCCCGCCGAAATGGCCATGGCCAGGGCTGAAGGCTGTGTGCCACTAAGTTTGGGACCGATAATTCTGCGATCCGAGACTGCCGCAATTTACACTTTGAGCATTCTCGCCCATGAATTGCAGCATCCTCGGCTTGCAATTTCTACGGTTTAGGGCATTTTCATTTCGTATTCCTATGAAAAGGCGGAGTCGGTTCACTCACATTTTTTCCTTGGCCTGCGCTTGCGCCATAGCTGGGTTCAGCATCACGGCGAAGACCGCACGGGCTCAAGGGACAGTAGCCGAGCAGGAACGCATCGGCTCCATTCTCAATGCCGACCGAACCAAAGGCTTCGATCAAGCGAATCTCCAGTTTCAGGCCGGCAGTTCGCGATTTGAAAGGTCATTCTTGACACGTGCATTCACTGGAAGCGGCAACGCGCGCACAGTCAGCAGGCAACGCTTTGCCGTCGGGCCGGCTCGGGTTAGTTCAGCCAGAGTTTCCAGCTACAATTTGTCTCGAGAAGGTTATGCGGCCGGTTCCTACGAGGCTGCAAGTCGGGCTACACGCGAAGCCACTCGCGCTGTGGTCACCGGTCGGGTGGAAACGCCCACTCACCGATTTGCAGATCAAAGCATCGCAACGGAAGCGGTGCGGGTCCCCAGCGAGCTGCCATTTCGGGGAACCAGACAGGACACTTTGGATCGGACAACTCGAGAAGCAGAGCGTCAACAGCTTAGCGTGAACGATGTTCGCGAGCTCCTCAACCGCAACTAAGACGGTTGGCTTTGGTCTCCTGCGGAGTGCTCGACCGACGAAGACGGGGAAGTGACCCTCGTGGGCAGCAATTTTCGGCCTCGCGGTGTCGCTTTTTCGTCTTGCCAAGTGGCTCAGGGACACTTAAACCTTTGCAGTGAGCTTTTCCTCAGAAACACCTGGCATCCCTGAAACCGAGCTTTTGCAAGCTCAGCAGATGATTCAAAAGCTCGAAACCGCTCTGAACGCGGTCATTTTTGGCAAAGAAAACTTGGTGCAGATGGTTCTCACCGCACTTCTCGCTAACGGGCACGTCCTTCTAGAAGGTCTACCCGGTCTCGGCAAAACCGAGCTGGTCAAAGCTCTGCAAAAAGCTCTACAACTTGAAGCGAGGAGAATTCAATTTACCCCAGACCTCTTGCCTGGCGACATCACCGGCAACCCCATCTTGCAGGAGGAAGCGGGCCAACGCGTCTTCCGGTTTGAACCTGGTCCGCTCTTCGCCAATCTTGTGCTGGCGGATGAAATCAATCGCGCAAGTCCCAAAACGCAAAGTGCCCTTTTGGAAGCGATGCAAGAAGCTCGGGTCACCGTCATGGGTGAAACGCACTTGCTGCCTCAACCCTTTTTTGTCTTGGCAACACAGAATCCCATTGAACTGGAAGGCACCTATCCGCTGCCTGAAGCGCAGTTGGACCGGTTTTTGTTCAAACTCGAGATCGAAGGCAACAATGTTTCTACTTTAGAACGCATCATCCTGGGACGCCGCTTAGGAGAAGAGGTGGCGGTTCCGGTAGTGATGAGTCGTGAAGAACTACGGGAGCTGCAGCAACTTGTCGGTCGGGTTTATCTTCCCCCAGCGGTGGCAAATTTTATCGCCCGGCTGGTGGACGGCACCCATCGAGGAACAAAGGCCAGTGAGCAGATTAAATTTGGTGCAAGCCCACGAGCGGCCTTGGCTTTGGTGGCGGCGAGTCGAGCGCGTGCGTTGATCAAAGGGCGCGGCCATGCGGCATTTGAGGATGTTCGTGCTTTGGCCTTGCCGGTCTTGCAGCATCGCTTGGTCTTGGACTACGGGGCACGATTAGAGGGATTTAGCTCCCCCCAAGTGGTGCACCAGTTGTTAGGGGAAATTCCCGGTCAAGCCTTGGAAACGCCCCCGGTCCTGTCTGTTTAAACCCCGTCAACATGTCGTTTATTATTCTGATGGGAACACTCATTAAAAATGCCTCAAAATTGCTGCTCTCTAGCCTAATCTGCGTGCCTCTCACAGCACCCGGACAATGGCAGCATCGACTTCGTCACGATCCGGACTCTTTAGTGCGTGGAGAAGTAAGGTCCTTTTTGGAATTTGTTCCGCCTATAGGATACTTTCCAATGCGATGGTCCGTAGATTTTCAGCACCCGGTTGACGCGCGTTGGACTCTCCGGAGTTCGGTGCGGTCAGCGGAGTCTTATCGAGGAGACACCCAGCTGGCGGATCAAGCGGAATGGCAAATCGAACTGCAAGCAGGCAGATCCTTGGAAGCGGAATTTTACGTGCCAGTCCGTAGTTTTCCGGGCAGCTATTCAACAGACAGCACCATTTCTGTCCGGGGAGCCGGCTTGATCCAAGACCAGTTCGGGGTTCCGTGGTCGAACACACGGCATTCTTCAGGTGCCGGTCGCCTGTCCTTTTGCGTGGTATCGTCAGCACTGGTAAGCGGAGGTTGGGGGCAGCAGGGAAATCTCTCAGGCAGTCTGGGTGCGGTTGGCTATTTTGACTATTTTCCAAGCCATTGGTTGGGTCTGGCTGCGGTTGATATCTTGGCCATCACCGAGGACGAGTGGCGCACGCTGGAACCCGCCAAGCGAGTGGTTTTGGAAGATTGGGTCGCCCGCGGAGGGGCCTTGGAGATTTGGAAAGACGCCGGACGACCGATTGAGGAGCCACGCAGCATTGGTTTAGGTCGAATCGTCGAGGAAAACCTGCCGGAGGACCGGACCAAACTAGACGGCCTTTTTCAGACACGCATCTCCGCGCTGCCCTCCACCCGGCCGAGTCTGAATTCGGATCTTAGGGATGCCGATGGGCAGGCCACCAAATTGGCGGACGAATTGGGTGCCCTGGAGGTGCCGGTTGTTTTGCTGGTCGTGTTCCTCTTAGTTTTTGCTCTTTTGATTGGTCCGCTGAACTTGTTTGTTCTTGCTCGGGGCATCGGCCGTGCAAGGCTTTTTATCACGACGCCCGTTATCGCCATCGCGGCGTCCCTTTTCTTAGGTCTGCTGATTGTGTTTAGCGAAGGCTTCGGCGGTCGCGGCATACGAACCACGCTGGTCGTTTATGCGCGGGAAAGTCCCAAGGAGATCACGATTATGGCTCAAACAGCCCGGACGTCCGTGCTGCTTTCGGATCAGTTTGAATTCCCCGAGCCCACCTTGTTTTTGTCGGCGATTAATGCTGTCCCGGGGATGCATCAGATGACGACCCTGCGCGAGCGAGGGCTTCACAGAAACGGGGATTGGTTTCGGAGTCGAGCTATCCAGGCTCATTACGCGGAGCGGGTTCGAACCACTCGCTCTTCGGTGGTGCATCAGGGAGATGTCCTCCAGTCCAACCTTGATCTGAATTTGCAAGAGGTGTTCTTCGTAAAAGGCCCGGACGATTACTGGCGAGGCGGGCCTTTGGCCTCGGGCGGCCAGGTGTCCTTGCAGAAAGCAACGCGTCAGGAGTTTTTAGACTGGTGGGCCGGCGAAAATTGGCATCCACGTTTGCAGCGGGCCATCAAGGAATTAGGCGAAAGACCTCCGCCAGGCTCGTATTTCGGTCGCACCTTGGGGGCTACCGGACGAGAAATCGAAAGCCTCCAAGCCATTCAATGGTCGGATATCGGCTTGGTTTACGGAGCGGTGGAGTAGGGTATGGAAATCTCGGTTAAATCAGAAGTTCCGGCCATTTCGGTCAAAGGATTGCACAAACGCTACTCGGATGTGTATGCGGTGCAGGACGTTTCCTTCGACGTGCAGCAAGGATCTGTGGTGGGATTTATTGGGGCTAATGGGGCCGGGAAAACCACTACGATGCGAATTCTGGCGACGCTTGAGCATCCGGACGAGGGACAAGCCGCTCTGTGCGGATTTAATGTTTCTGAGGAACCCACCGAGGTGCGTCGCCGCCTGGGCTGGATGCCGGATTCTTACGGCACTTATGACAACATGAGCGTTTGGGAATATATGGACTTTTTCGCCCGGGCCTATGGGTTCAAGGGAGCGGAACGCAAAACGCGTGTGGACGAAGTGATGGACTTTATCGATCTGCACCCTTTGCGTGATCGTATGATGAATAAGCTAAGCAAAGGAATGGGCCAACGACTTTGCCTTGGCCGTACTTTAATTCACGATCCTCAAGTGCTGATTCTTGATGAACCGGCGGCCGGCCTTGATCCGAAAGCTAGGGTGGAGTTTAAGCGTCTTGTCCGCCTTCTCGCTGAAGAAGGGAAAACCATTTTGATCAGCTCCCATATTTTGAGCGAGCTCAGTGAGATGTGCGATTCCCTGCTTTTCATCGATCAAGGGCAAATTGTGCATCAAGGGGATCGCGAGTCCTTGACTCGGGGCGCCGCGATTGAAGCTATCATCGAACTGCGATTTTTGGGTGAGGTAGGGCCGGTGCAAGAATGGGTGAGCCTCCATCCGGATCTTCGCTGGGCCGAGTCGCTGAAAAATGGAGGTCGCGTGGTCCTGGCAAATGCTAGTGATACGCGCCTTGCAGAGGTGTTGCGTGCGATGATCCTCGGAAATGTTAGAGTGACCGGATTTCATGTGGAAGAACGAAAATTGGAGGATGTGTTTGTCGAAGTGGTCGAACAAAAAAATCGGGATCGACAGGAACAGCAGAGCAAACCCAAAACTGGAGCGGAGTAATGCGTGACTTTGTAAACCCCATGCTGGTGAAGGAAGTGCGGCAAGGCCTACGCGGTCGCATGTTTGTGATCACCTTTCTGTTGATGCAGGTTCTGCTGTTTTTTACCATGACCGGTCAATTGATCAGTCAGCAGGGTGGTCAGCTCACAACTATGGGTGCAACCACATTTTTCTGGACTATGGTGTGCATACCAATGCTACTCCTCCCTCTGGCCGGGTTTGGGGCGATTCACGGAGAATTGAAAGGTAAAACCCTGGAGTTGATTACCTTGAGTCGGCTGTCGGCAAGACGCATTGTCATGGGGAAATGGACTTCGCTGGCGGCGCAGTTGGTCTTGATTCTTATTACCGTGTTGCCTTACGCCCTGTTGCGTTACTACCTGGGTGGGGTGGACATTGTGTCTGACCTCCAGATTTTGTTCTGGCTCACCGCCTGCGCGGTGATGGTGGCTGGGGTCTGTGTCGGCCTGTCAGCTTTCGAAAATCGTGCACTGCGAGCTATCATTATTTTTGGTGGCGTGATCGTTTTGTACTCCACCATGTCCGGTCTCTTGATGTTTCTCGCCTTCGCGAGTTTTGGTGGCGGAGGACCAACGTCTTTTGGGCTCGATGGAGGTTTCTGGAGGGAGCAGGGGTTGGTGCTTTTGGGAATGGGGCTGCTAGTGCTTTTCTTCCTTGAGTTCGGAGCTTTAAAAGTTGCTCCCACTGCCGAGAATCACACGGGATGGATTCGCTTTTGGAGTCTGCTTTTATGGGTTCCAGCCTTTATCGCGTTAAGCTTTGATCATGAAGTCGCTTCCGTGCTGATCTTTTTTGCTCTTCCCAGCTTCTTGGTGAGTGTCTTTGGTATTTTTGAAGGGGTTCGATCTATTCCGAGGATTTATCGTCCTTTTACCCGATGGGGTTTTCTCGGTAGAATTCTGGGTTGGGCTCTGTTTTACCCCGGTTGGTTTACTAGCATGGTCTACACGGCGATAAGCTTCGGTCTGGTAGCAGCCTTTTGTCTTGCTCATAAAGGTATAGATGTGGACGATACCATGACGATCATCACCGGCCTTCTTATCAATTACTTGGCGGTCATCGTCGCGATGGCTTTAGCCCGATTGTTCAGCAAGTCCGGCTCGGGTGGATTGATGAAGGCTTATGTGAAGTGGCAAATCATTTTTGTGCTTGGGGCTTTGTTTCTGCTCATCGTGAGCGCAGCTGAAGAGAGTCTGCGCGACTTATTTGTCTATTTTCCCACTTTCGGAGCACTCCGAGTTTTTGGCGGCTTTTTGGGAGATGGCGAATGGCAAAATGTCTTGCCGGGATACGCAGGATTAGCATTGGTCATTGGCTTGATGATGATTTTTATGGGGCGAGGCGACTTACTTGTCATTAGCAGAACCGAACGCTTGGCTCAGAGAAAGCTGTGAACATTAGCTCTGCCAGAAGCGCGGCTAATCAGGCAGCTTTGCGATATCGCCTGGCAATCGCGAAGCGTGAATGGTCTGGCCGGACCGGGGAAGTGCTCGGAAGCGGCGTCGGGAGTTCACTCGACTTCATGGAACATCGACCCTACGTGGCTGGGGATGATTTGCGACACATGGATTGGCGTGCCTATGCGAGAACAGGTCACCTAACTCTTAAGCTTTTTCGGGAGGAAGTATGTCCCGTGGTGGAGTTGTGCATTGACCGCAGCGCTTCAATGAGCTTTCTGGAGGCGAAAGAACAGCGGTGTTGGGAGCTGCTTTTTTTTCTGCGCGAAGCGAGTGAACGAGCACGCGCTAGCCTCAAAGTATGGCTGCAAGAAGGGTATCGCTGGAGATTGATTAGGGAGGAGGAGTGGGGAGGAACCGCGAATTGGTGGATGGAACGGAATCGTCCATCATGGGAAGCCCTCCCTTTCAGACCGGGTTCTCTCCGCATCGTGCTCAGCGACTTGTTGGAACCGGGCGATCCTGGGCCGCTCTTGAACAGAATGCTCTCGAGTCGAGGGCGGGTGATGGTTCTAGCTCCCTTTGTTTCCCAAGAAGAATTCCCCGATTGGCATGGGCCGATGCAGTTGGTGGATTGTGAATCGGGTGAAAGCCAAGATCAACGAGTGGACCAAGCCGTCCTAAGCGCGTATGAAGTGGCTTATCGGAATCACTTTGCGATTTGGCGTCAAGCATGCCGGCAGCGTGCGGCCGGGCTTGCCCGCATTAATTGCGAGGGTTCGTTAATAGAAGCCCTGCGTGGTGAAGCCCTGCGCGAGGGACTATTCGAGATCGCCTAGAAACAGCTTCGCAAAAAAACGCTTCGCAGCGCGGATTACCAGCTCGATTTGGTCACGCCGGGAATCATACCCGCGCTGGCCATTTCACGAAATGTAATACGTGACAATCCAAAACGACGAAGAAATGCACGACGCCGGCCTGTCTGCTGACAACGATTTACAAGACGTGTTGGACTGGCATCCCGGGGCAATTGGGATAACGACACATAGTCGCCTTTCGCTTTGAGTTCTGCACGGAGTACCGCGTATTTCTCAACGGTTTTGCGTTTACGTTTATTGCGTTCTAGCCAACTTTTCTTTGCCATGGGACAAGGAGGCTGCCACAGGATGCGCCGTTGTCAAAAAGATTTTTTTAGGATGAGGCTTGCAGGGCCTCACGGAGGATTTTTAGATCCTTCAGCGCTTGTTCCCAATTGCCCTCCGGGGTGTCGGTGGATGTGCCGATCCCCCCAGTAAATTCTAGGGTGCAAGTGCCTTGGAAATTGTATTCCCGAAGTATGGCGCTTGCTCTGTTGATGGATTCTTGCGCTTCGGCCACGGTAACAAAAGGGCGTCCCTCAGTACTTAGCCGCGCCTGGGCATGCAAATGAACAATGCGCTCGCCCAATTTTTCGAGCCAATCCCGGAGCGCTTCTTCGCTGATAGCAAAGGGATGTACAATAATGCCCAACTGCTCGGCATCGTCACCAAGCTGATCGATAGCGCGCAGTGTCGCCTCGGGTGTCTCAAGCAGGGAGCCTTCGTGGCATTCGCAGAGAAGGGTCACACTAGTCGGGAGTTCTCTCAACCATTGTCTGGTGCCCGCCAAGCAGCCATCCCAGTCTTCAGCTTTGCCACTCCAGTTAAACTTGATACCGTGTGCTCCGAAGTGGATCGCTCCATCTAAGACCGTTTTCCATTCTTCTGGTCTGGCTTGATGTGGCAGATAGTAAGAGTTCCAAATTTTGATCGGAGCTCCAGAACGGAGCATTTTTCTTTCAACATCCGAAGCTGCCAAATCATGGGGCTCCCAAAGCTCCAGGCCATCGAAATCACTCGCCGCGATTTGCGGGATCCAGTCACTTAGGGAAAAACTTGGCACTTTGGGGTTTTGCCACCGATTGGGTTCAAGAAGGATCGATCCGAGGTAGATTGGTATAGACATCCCGCCGATCATAACATGAGATCGCATTCCACAAAATGGTTTCGGTCTTCGCGAGACAAAAACGCCACCAAAGCTTGCTGGAAAACGATTTTCGTTCACAGTGCAAGTGAGATGGCCGTGTTTCGAGTACTACAACAGGATTCCTCGGGAACCAAAGCAAGGCGAGGGATCTTGCACACGGTGCATGGAGACATTCAGACTCCCATTTTTATGCCGGTCGGAACACAGGGCACCGTAAAGGCTGTGAGTCCTGATGAGCTGCACGAACTGAAGGCCCAGATCATTTTGGGGAACACGTATCATCTTTTTTTGCGACCGGGCTTAGACGTGATCAAGAAGTTCGGCGGTTTGCATCATTTTATCGGGTGGCAAGGTCCCATCTTAACCGACTCCGGCGGGTTTCAGGTTTTTTCTTTGGCGAAGCTCCGCAAGCTCACCGAAGAAGGAGTTGCTTTTCAAAGTCACATCGATGGCTCGTCATGTTTTCTATCTCCCGAGTCGGTTATGGAGATTCAGCGAACTCTGCGCTCGGATGTGGCCATGGTGCTGGACGAATGTCCGGCGTATCCTTGCTCGTTTCCGGACGCACAAAAAAGTCTCGCCTTAACAACCCGCTGGGCAGCTCGCGCCCGAAAGTGGTTGCACGAAAACCCGCCAGAGGACAGCAATGGAAGAGTGCCTTTGGTCTTTGCCATTGTTCAAGGATCGAGCCACGCAGCATTGCGTCGACAGGCCGCGGAGTCTTTGGTGGAGATGGATTTTCCCGGATATGCCATCGGTGGCGTGAGCGTCGGAGAACCAGAGGAAGAGATGATGCATGCGGTGGAAGCGGCCGAACCCTATTTGCCGGTCGACAAGCCGCGTTATACCATGGGCTTGGGCACGCCACCGCAATTGGTTAAGCTGGTCGCCCGCGGCGTGGATATGTTTGACTGCGTGTTGCCAACTCGCGTTGCTCGAAACGGCACGGCTTTCACCGCGCTGGGCACCCTCAATCTTCGCAACGCTCAGTTCCGCTTCGACACAGCCCCCATCGAGGCTGGCTGCAACTGTCCGGCTTGTCGGCAGTTTTCCCGCGCCTACATCCGGCACTTGCTTAAAGCTGAGGAAATTTTGGGGTTGCGCTTGGTGAGCCTGCACAATCTGCATTTTTACTTAGAGCTGATGAACTTGGTTCGAAGACACCTTGAGGAGGGGAGTTTTAAAAACTTTCATGATGAATTTGTGGCCAACTATCGGGAGCCGGAGAAATCTGAATAATATGAAACGAGCCATACATCTTTGCGCGCTCACCTTGTTGATATGGCTAGGGGACAGTGCGGTGGTCAGCGCCGAGGAACATCGACTCGTGCTTAGACGTCCGGTTGAGCCAGGCCAATCTTTTCATTACGCAACCGCGGTGGCATTAAAAAATTCCCTCCGATCATCCTTTGCCCTGCGCGCTATGCCCGGACGCGAAGAGCAATGGGGTATGGAACTGAGGGGTCGACTGACCGTGGAAGCGGTGGATGAGCAAGGCTGGCCGCAAATTTTGAATATTGAACCCGAAAATGGGACCTACGCCAAACATGGGGAGGGAGAATTACGTTTACCGGCCGATATCACCATTCAAATCGTTCGGGAGAGTGCACGGGCTCGGGTGACGGTCAACGGGCAAGCCCCGGAGCCACCTTGGGCACGAGCATTAAACCTAATTCGCGAAGCTCGTCCACCCGAATTCAACGAGGAAAGCGTGTTTGGTTTCGGGGTCACGCGTGCAGTAGGAGCGCAGTGGGACATTCAAGCAGATGAGCTGCTCGAATCCTTGAGAAACCAGCAGCGGACCGCGGATTCCCCAAGCACAAACCTGAACTTTGACGCCGCCGAAGCGACCGGGTCCGTTCGGTTCGAAGAAGTCAAGTCCGCGGGCGTCCCACGGGCACTGGTCAAGATTTCCTTTGAAGTCCGTAACGTAGTCATGCTCATCCCGGGGGATCTCCCTCCCCTACGTTCCGTTTTAAGCACAGAAATCGAGCTTGAGCTGCCATTGGATGAAACGCTTCCGGTGCACCGGCGAAAACAAAGCAACCGACTGCATGGTTTAAATATCCCGGATGAAGCGCTCCCAGACTTTTATATGGAGCTTCAGAATGAAGTCACCATCTATACCTCGCTCCAGCCCTGGTCAGAATAGCTGTCTCTCTGGAGGCAACCCCAGTGGCCTCCAGAGAGGCAGCCGCGTCCGAGACTTGTAACCCCCGCAAAAAAAAATATTACAAGCTCAGTCGGCCCCCTTGAGCTGAGTCTTCAGGACGGGCCGGAAGGCAAACTCGAAGCCTTCACCGCCTCTTTCAGAGGAATGGCGGCGATCCCATCTGCCATCTGATAGGTTCGGTCGCCCGGATAAACTACTCGCAGCTCATCCAGCCGCGGATCCGCCCGCACAATTTGCATCGCTTTCGTCAAGCGTGGAGCATCAACCCGTTTGAACTCCACCCCAACGCGTTTACCCTCCTGCAGGAACAACAAGTCCAGCTCCGACCCGCTGTGGACGGTGTGAAACCAGGCATCGTGAATCGACCAGGCGGCGATGACTTGCTCCAGCGCGAAGCCTTCCCAAGAGGCGCCCAGCTTTGGATGTGTCTGCAGCACCCCATGTGTCCCGATGCCTTGCAACGCGTGAAAGAGGCCGGAGTCTCTGAAGTATATCTTCGGTGATTTCACCACGCGTTTCCCCAGGTTCTCGAGCCATGGCTGCAGCCGCCGCACCATGTAGGTCTGCTCCAGTGCATCAAGATAACTGCGGGCGGTGTTGGCCGCCACCCATCGATGAGGCCACCTCGGATGCATTCCAGATCTGCCCGTGATAATGAGATATCATTGTTCAGAACCGTCCCAGGCGACATCCCAAAGCCCAGGTTGGCCAGATCCCGCTCAAGAAATGTCCGGATGAAATCCCCACGCCACCTCTGACTCTCCTCGTCGTTCGGCGCCAGGAAGGAGCGTGCGTGAAATGCCAAGCGCACTCTGGTAGCATCTCGCCGGCAATGATGTTTTGGCCAATCAGATCCCCGGCTAGACTGCGGCAGAAGCTGAGGTAAGGAAGGGCACGGGGATCGCCACCGAGCAAAATGGTAACGTTACCAAAATGCGTTTTCGGGTCGCTCGTGACACGTAGAGGAGGGGAAGGGCACGGGGATCGCCACCGAGCAAAATGGTAACGTTACCAAAATGCGTTT
>DAIRSW010000014.1:0-29437 GCA_036804205.1 Verrucomicrobiia bacterium
AAAGCACAAACCCACCCAAAAGCAGCAGGGCACGACCCGGACGGTTGGTAGGGCTAGGACTTTCGTTTGGCATCGACATGTCTGGACTGTTTTGTCATATTTACTCTGCCTAGACTTTATGGCAGGCTTTCTCCCAAAAAAATAGGCGAAATCTGCGGATATATACTGCATACATGCATGGCCGTCCATTTTTTGTCGTGCGGATGAATTCCGGTTCTGTAGGAGTCTCTTTGTCGTTACTTTAGAGAATGGATTTTGCACCACTACATTGTCGTAGTCACTACTCCCTGTTGCGGGCTACGGGCACGCCAGCGCAACTCGTCGCGGCTTGTGCCAAGCAAGGTTGGGCGACTGCGGCGTTGACCGATCACCATAGCGTGGCGGGTGCGATGGAGTTTTTTCACGCCTGCCGCGATCACGGGGTGCGTCCTATTCTTGGTGCTACGGTGCAGGTGCAACTTGCTTTTGGTTTGGTGGGAGAAGTGGTCCTGCTCGCCCAAGGGCAAGCCGGCTATTCGCAGCTTTGTCGACTACTTTCCAGCGAAACGCCGCTGTCTTGGAGGCGGTTCGAGGAACAAAATGAACACTTAGTCCTTTTGACAGGAGGCGCCCAAGGCCTTTTGCGCGTCTTAAGTGCACAACAAGGAGGTCAGGCGGCCCAAGCATTTCTGCAAAAAGCCGCGACGATTTGGGGCCAGCGATGTGTGGTAGAACTTGCGGAACGTAAGGCCGAAGATCGCGTGTGGCTCCGTCGCTGGGCCCAGTGGGCTAGTGATCTCGAACTCCTCACCGTTGTGACTCCGGACAGTTATTACGTGGAGCCGGAGCAAAAGAAGCAGTGGCAGAGTGTAATGAGCATGCGGACCCTAACCTTGCTCGACCAAGAGCATGAAGAAAAACTCGGCGCAGGCGAGTTTCACCTTTTTGAAAACACCGAGCTGAAGGAACGATTTTCTTGGCACCCGGAGGGTTTGGAGAACAGCGTCCGGGTGGCGAGTTGGTGCGAAACCGTGCCGATCTACGGATGGGAACCGTCTTGATTTGAGGGCTCAGAGTCCTGCCGAGGTTGCAAGCCTTCGACTGGTGGGGCTTTTTTTCTTAAGTAACTGGTGATGATGATGCCCAGCAAAATCACGGCGACAGCAAGCAGAGCGATTTTGGCTTCTCCCTCGAAGATTGCTCCACCAAGGATTACAAAGCCAAAGGTGTAAATACTAGTGAGAGCGGACGAGATCAGAATGTAAGGGATAAAGGGCACCCGGACAAAACCTAGGATGAGGTTTTGCAAGAAGAGAGGAAAACCGGGAGTGATGCGCAAAAAGATGAGAAGAGGAATGTAACCTTTCTTTTTGTCCGGTTCAGGCAGGGTGATGTCACATTTTTTAAGAAGATCGGAAGCAACTTTGCGACCGGGATAAGCGGCGGCCCACCAGACCCAGCTCATGTTCACAATGACGGCTGATAAGGCATACGCAAAGGCAAAGGGACCGCCCCAAATGGGCTTGAAGACCGCTCCAACTGCTAAAAGCATGGGGCTAATCGGCACGGGAAACGCCGGGAGAATGGCCATAGCCACGAAAAGCAGAATCGGCTTATCACGAATCCCGTCCAGAAGACGATCAAATTGTTCGCGGGCCATTTCTACCGTGACGCCCATCTGGATGGCCACGACCACCGCTGCGACACACAAAAGCGCTCCCACTCCTGCGGTGATGAGAAAGGCAGGGTGAGTAAGAATCTTTTTCAGCTTTTGCATCGCCCCACCAAAGCAGGAGCCAGCAGGTGGTCAACATGATTTCTCAAGACTCATGGTGAGTTTCGCCTTATTTTAAGAGGGCCAGAGCGCTTTCAGCGTTGCTGTCTCCGTTCTGAAGCGAGTCTGACTGGTTTGCGCGAATCTTGGCTTGCCATGCTCCTAGGGCTTGTTAGGCTAAATCATGGGTCAATTGTTTCAGGGATATGATACTGGCGGTTTTTTCGACGAAATGTTCGATAGGGATGGGAAACCGCGACCGCACTACTCCGAGTTGCTAGAACGCTTTGAGCAAATGGATATGGCAGAAATGCAGCGTAAGCAGCATTTGGCCGACCAGTCGTTTCTCACTCAGGGAGTAACCTTTACGGTTTACAGTGACGATCAGGGCACGGAAAGGATCATGCCTTTTGATTTAATCCCGCGCATTATACATGCCGAGGAATGGGCTACCATTGAAAAGGGGCTGACTCAGAGGATCACTGCGCTGAATCTTTTCCTGAAAGATATTTATGGAGAACAAAAGATCTTAAAAGATAAGGTCATCCCTGAAGAAATCATCCGGAGCGCTCGCCATTTCCGACCCGAGATTGCGGGTCTTAAAGTGGCTCAAGATATCTACATTCACATTTGCGGTACGGACTTGATTCGTGATGAGACGGGAACCTTCTGCGTGCTTGAAGATAACGGCCGCTGCCCGTCCGGGGTGTCTTATGTGCTGGAAAACCGGCACGCCATGAAACGGATTTTTCCCAGCCTCATCTCACGCTACCGGGTGCGCCCGGTTGATCATTACGGTCAAGAGCTTTTGAACGTGCTTAGACACATTGCGCCTGAGAAAGCTCCCGACCGCGAAAATCCGGTCGCGGTCCTTTTGACACCGGGGATTTATAACTCGGCTTACTTTGAGCACAGTTTTCTGGCACGCTCCATGGGCGTTGAAATCGTTGAAGGCCGGGACTTAACTGTGTCCGGAGACGTGGTATACATGCGAACCACCAAAGGTTTAAAGCGGGTGGACGTGATTTATCGCCGAATCGATGATGATTTTTTGGATCCTGAGGTTTTCCGAAAAGACAGTTTACTCGGAGTACCAGGTATTGTCGAGGCGTACAAGGCTGGAAACGTCAGTCTTGCCAACGCACTTGGCACTGGTGTAGCCGATGACAAAGTGGTGTATAAATATGTGCCGGATATGATCCGCTATTATCTTGATCAAGACGCCATCCTTGCCAACGTGGAAACCTTTCTTTCCGCTATTGAGGACGAGCGCAATTACATCCTCGACAACATCGAAAATCTGGTGGTCAAAAGTGCTAATGAATCCGGTGGATATGGGATGATCATCGGCCCGCACGCCACCAAGGAGGAGCACGCCCAGTATCGCGAGGCCATTAAAGCAAATCCTCGTGATTACATAGCTCAACCGGTCATCTCACTCTCCCGTCATCCATCCCTCTGCGATGGGGCTGCCGAGGGGCGTCATATTGATCTGCGTCCCTACATTTTATCAGGAGAAAAAGTCTCCATTATTCCGGGCGGCCTGACCCGCGTGGCGCTTAGAAAAGGTTCGTTGGTAGTCAACTCCTCCCAAGGCGGCGGCTCCAAGGATACTTGGGTATTGGATGGCGCGCCCACTTGGAGTAATCAAGCAACCCAAACTCAGAGCCAGGAATAATTTTATGTATCTCTTAAGTCGTGTCGCAAGTTCGATCTACTGGTTAAGCCGATATATTGAGCGCGCTGAAAACAATGCTCGCATCATCAACGTCAACTTGCAGCTGGCGCTGGAAGCAGAAACCGGTGGCGAACGCGGAGTGGGCGCTCACTGGACCCCGGTCATCAACACCCTGGAAGATCAGGAGCGCTTTTACAGTCTGCATCCGGTGGCTAATGGGGAAACCGTCTGCAACTACATGACTTTCGCGGAAGATAACCCCAATTCAATCGTCAATTGCTTAGCTTTTGCCCGCGAAAACGCTCGGACGGTTCGAGAGCAGATCTCCACCGAGATGTGGGAGCAGATTAACAAAATGCACCTTTTCATGCGCTCGCCAGAAGCGAGGCAGCTGCTTGCGAACTCGCCTTACGATTTTTACCGTCATGTCATCGAAGGCTCGTATCTGTTTCAGGGGGTCACGGACACCACCATGAACCGGACCGAAGGCTACGCCTTTATGCGCTTTGGACGATACCTGGAGCGGGCTGATTACACCTCCCGGATTCTGGATGTGAAGTATCACATTCTCCTCCCCCGTGGCGAGCTGGTTGGCGGAACGGTTGACATTATTCAGTGGATGGCGGTACTCAGCTCCTGCTCGGCCGCTGAAGCCTATCGCAAAGCTTATGCCGGACCAATTGCTCCATGGAAAGTGGCTGAGTTTCTCGCTCTGCATCCGGATTTTCCACGGTCGCTTTTGTTCTGCGTAACCGCTCTGGATCGAGCTTTGCACTCCATCTCCGGAGAGAAGAGTGAAGCGTTTTCAAGTGAAGCCGAGCGCTGCTCGGGAGCCCTCCGCTACCGCTTAACCTACAGCACCATCAAACAAATTTTCCGGGTGGGCCTGCATGAGTTTCTCGACGAACTCCAACTGCGCCTGATCGAAATTGGAGAAGCGGCTCACACTCTTTATTGCGAGAATGAACATCCAAAGATCGTGGCTTAAGCCTAAGGTCACAGGCAACGAGCCTCGGTAGCAAAGCCCGCTCTCATTCTTGGCGCAGCCTCAGAAGCCCATTTGAAAAAACCTCGCACCCCGAAAACCAAAGCAATTGTCGACGCGCAGCCGGACCTTTTTGCAATGCTCCCTGTCCCGGCCGAGGAGCCTTTGGTTATACCCGAAGAATCAGCTCCGGCCACGAAAAAAAGCGTCGAGTTAAAAGTATTAACCGTCGGCGAATTGACCTTACAAATCCGGCTAACCCTTGAGGATGATTTTCCAAAGGTTGCGGTCGAGGGTGAAATCTCCAATCTGCGAAATCAAAAATCTGGGCATCAGTACTTCACTCTTAAAGACGACCGGGCTCAACTGAGCTGCGTTCTTTTTCGCGGACGAGCGGTTCGAGGGCATCCACTCAAAGAAGGCGAAGCCGTTCGTCTACATGGAAACATCAGCGTTTTTGAGCCAAGAGGTAATTACCAACTTATGGTCGACCGGGTTGAGCCTGCCGGCCAAGGCAAACTGCAAGCTCAGTTCGAAGCGCTGAAAGCCAAGCTGGACGCCGAGGGCTTATTCGATCCCTCCAAGAAAAAAGCCATCCCGAAGTTTCCCCGTTGTATCGGTTTGGTGACCAGTCCCACCGGAGCAGCGATTGAAGACATGACTCAGATTCTTGGACGTCGCGCTCCTTGGGTGAAGTTGGTACTTTCTCCGGTGCGCGTTCAGGGTCAGGGCGCAGCCGAAGAAATCCGTGCGGGCCTTACGGCTTTGCTCGCCTGGCACGAACCAATCGACATCATTATTGTAGGGCGCGGTGGTGGCAGTGTGGAAGATTTGTGGGAATTTAACGATGAGACTCTAGCTCGTGCAATCGCAGCATGCCCCGTCCCGATCATTTCCGCTGTGGGCCACGAGATCGACTTTACTATCTCTGATTTTGTCGCGGACTTGCGGGCGGCGACTCCCAGTGCCGCCGCTGAGCTTGCTACCCCGGACGGTTCTGAGCTGCGCGCCCGAACTCAAACAACCCAGCAGCGTATGCACCGGGTGGTCAACCAAAGACTGGCCACAGCCTGGCAAGCTTATGATCACGCGGCGGAAAGATTCAAAGGGAGAACCAGCCGGGGACTGGAGCGCTTGCAGAACAAACTTCGCGAGGCCCAAGCCCGATTAAAAGCGGCGCATCCATCGCAACAGCTCAAAGCGCGTCAACACCGCTTGGATGATTTGCGCAAACGATGGCAGGCTGCCCAACCAAAGCTTGAGCCTCTCCGCAAAGAAGTGGCTGCCCAACGCGAACGCTGGAAGACCGCTTTGCGCCGTGTGCTGGAACGCAAACAGCAAGTCTGCCAGCATGCTCAGACCCGCTTAGATCTTTTGAGTCCGAGCAATGCCATGCGTCGCGGCTACAGCATTTTGATGGGGCAGCAGGGCGGGATCATCCGGTCGGTGCGTGAAACCCGAGAAGGCGATATCATCCGGGCGAAGATTATGGATGGAGAAATAACCGCCACTGTAGACGCTATCAAAAAAGAAGATTAGCGGGCGGTTTCACCTGGCTTCACGCTCGTGCCGAACCCGGAGCATGTCTTTTTGAGCAAACAATCGCTAGGCATTGCTTTTCGCATGGTTCGGTCACATCGTAGAGGGTGAACACGTCCCCCAAAAGTGCTGGAGTGCATTTGCGGTTGGTCCTTTGGAAGGCCAACCATGCCATAGAAAAGGTGGAGCGCCTAAGCATCGCCAGCACCGGACTGTGTCTATCCGACTTCACTGTTCTGGAGGTGCTCCTTCATAAGGGCCCTCTTCCGATCAATACGGTCGGTCGCAAAGTTTTACTGACTAGCGGCTCCATCACACTTGCGGTGGACCGTTTGGCTCGGAAAGGCTTAGTCGAACGTGCTCCCTACGATAAAGATCGGCGTGTGATTCGCGTGCAGCTGACCGACGCAGGACGCGCTCTTATCGAGAAGGCCTTTCATGAGCATAGCAAACGGCTGGAAGAGGTGATGGAACCTATGTCTGAAGACGAACAGAAGTTGGTCGAGGAATGTCTAAAAAAAGTCGGGCGCCACGCCGAACATCTCTCTGACACGTATAAACCAAGCTGAACTTGATTTCTGTTTGGCAACCAAACACTTTAGCTCAGCCGTTTAGAACGTATAATTTTATGAAAACTTTTAGCTCAGCCCTTTTGCTTGTAACCTTCATCCTCGCGCTTCCAACCTCGCTGCCAGCGCAAGATGCTCAACCTCCCACAGAGGAGCCACGACCCTTGGTGGTCGGCATGGAGTTGGCTTACCCGCCGTTTGAAATGGTCGATGAACGCGGGCAACCGGCTGGAATTAGCGTTGAAATAGCAGAAGCCTTAGGGCAATTTCTCGGACGCAAAGTGGTGGTTCGCAACACCGCATTCGATGGTTTGATCCCGGCGCTGCGGACCGGAGCAGTGGATGTGGTGATTTCCTCCATGACCGCTACGGAGGAGCGCGCTCGCGCCATAGATTTTTCTGATCCTTACCTGAAGACGGGTCTCGCCATTCTGACTCAGGCTGGTTCGCCGGCCGATAACATTTGGAATTTTAATGTGCCGGAGGCTCGGGTTGCGGTTAAGAAAGGCACCACCGGACATGTTTTTGTTCAACAACACATGGACAAAGCGCAGGTCTTAGTTTTCGACAGGGAGAACGCAGCGATCTTGGAAGTGGCTCAGGGCAAAGCGGATGCGTTTTTGTATGACCAAATGTCGATCCTGCAACATCATCTTCGTCACGTTGATTCAACCAAAATGATTCTGCAGCCTTTCCAAGAAGAAAACTGGGCCGTGGGCATTCAAAAGGGGAACGACGAATTAAGGCTTCAGGTGAATGCGTTTCTTGCCGAGTTTCGTGAGCAGGGCGGGTTTGAAAAGTTGGTCGACAAATACTTCGCCGAGCAGCGAGCGATTTTTGATCAGCACGGAGTCCCTTTTATCTTTTAAGAATTCTGAACCCGGGCTCCTCCAGGCTCGCGGGTTACCAACGGTGAAAATACGAATGAATGTGTCCAGAGCCGGGCGTAAGGGGCTTTGGAATCGTGCGGCTCGAAAACGAGCTCAAATCACATAAGTCGGGCCTTCAGCCCTAGTCTATCATTATCGAGGGGACCTGGGGCGAATGCCCCAGGCTACAATAAAGCTGCGCCGTTGGCGCTAACTTGTCTGGCCATTGGCCTCGCGGGTTACCAACGGTGGAAATATGATTAAAATTCGTAGCAGAATCGTGCTGCGAGGGAGCCTGGGGCTCAGATGCCCCCATCCTGGCGAGTGCGTCTCGGCTAAGGAGTCTCATTAAGCGACCAGCTATACTCTAGAATTTCGACGCGGGCATCGATCGGGATATTCTGATTGCGGTATTGATTGACGTAGGCAAGGAGATTGTCTTTTCCGCCGAAGTCCTCGGCATACCATTCGAAGATTTTGGAAAGTTGTACCCGGCCATCTGGGGCAACTACCACTCCTTCCGGATGGTTATTGATAAAAGCTAGCGTCAACATTTCAAGATCCGCATCCAAAGTTGCTGCCCGGAAGGGTTGATTCCAAAGGGGCGGGCAGCTCTCCGCGGCGCAATTCAGGGCGAAGTGGATACGTGGTTCGTTAAAGACAGGCCGAATAAGCTTCTGCTCCAGATTATCAAAGCTTGTGCGTTGACCGGAAACCCTAATCCGGTTCCCGTGAAAAAAGAATGCCTCACCCGCGAGAGGGCCATCCGTAGGATACTTCCGTAAAATATTGTGCAAGATCCAAGCGTTATAAGCATTGAGATGCCACGCTAAGGATGCGGCCTTGTCTTCAGGCGGCTTGGTGGTTCCATAAAACTCGACTACCTCCCGTATCGCCTCCATATCCTGTTCGTTTGCATGCCATTGCGCATACTTGACGCCCTCGGGTCCTACATAAGTCTGCAATAACTTGGCGTATACATCCGGATACTCCGTGGCGGCTATTTGGTTCGTGCTGGTTACCAAGGTGATGCCAACGAAAATCGAGCAAAGTTGTTTCATCATCATTTAGAATAAGCTCGAATCGTTTTTATTCCACAACTCAATGACAGAAGAGGAATGCGGCACCGGGAGCTGCGCGATCGCTAACTCGGCGGCTGGTTCTGATCAGTTTCTGACCACCATCCGGTTAGTCAATGACCGAAATCAGCAAAGCCCGAAGGAGCTCCCACTTCGTAAGTCGTTCAAAACAAGTCATTTACGAATACCCATACAACTTGGCACGGCCCTAGCTATATAAGCAAACCGTCTAACAAAAACCCCATGCTCGCTTGCCGAGCGGGATTTGATAACATTAAAACCTCAAAAACCTATTAAAAATACTATGAATCGTTTAACTGCAATCATCCGCCCACAAAAACTCAAAGAAGTCACCGATGCCCTGCTCGAAGCTGGCGCTGAAGGTGTGACCGTTACTGAAGTGCGTGGCTGTGGACGTCAAAAAGGGCACACCGAAACTTATCGCGGTGCCGAATATGAAGTCAATCTGCTCCCCAAAGTCCAAGTGGACGTGGTAGTCGCCGAAGACATTACCGAAAAAGCCTTGGAGGCTTTGGCCAGTGCTGCAAAAACGGGTGCAATTGGTGACGGCCGCATTTTTGTGCAACCGGTTTCCAAAACCATCCGCGTGCGGACTGGTGAGACCTTGTAATTATCTTTCTCGTTAATTAGCTAAAGAAGAGCCCCGTGGAACAATGTTTCCATGGGGCTTTTTGTCCTTAATCCGAGCTTTCGAGAATCAGCCGCATGGGAATCATATCCGATACGTAAAACTTGTGGCGCTTGTAGAACCGGATCGAGTTCTCTGACAGGCGATCGGTGAGGAGCGTTATGCGTTTAAACCCTTTTTCCCGGGCATAATCAATAGCATGCAACAGCAGTTGAGTGCCGAAGCCTTGGCTGCGGAAATCTTGATGGATGATCAAATCTTCCAAAAGAAGCACAAACCCTCCTTCGGCCGTGCTAATGGTGACCAAGAGGTTAATCATTCCAATAATCCTGCCGTGAAAGCGGAGCACAAAAATTCTTCCGCGTTTAGGCTCTTCAAGAATCAACCGGAGTCCGCGGGTTTGTTTGGTTTGGTCAGGCTCAAAATCGGCTTCTTGCGAGAACAAGTCGTAAAGCAAATCGGTCAACGCGGGAAGATCTTCCAGTGTTGCCGGTTCGATACGTAGATTTTCTGCTAAAAAGTTTTCTTGCTGAACGTCCATAGTGAAGTCTGACCCTTTTCTAATACCCTTAGAGAACAAATAAATCGCACAAGACAAGCCAATCGCAAGGCACGGCCCATTATTGTTGCAGGTAAAGAAAGCGTCCGCATTGATCGCAGTTGACCAAGCGAGCTTCATCATCTTTCAGCTGTTTGAGAGCCAGAACCGTGGTAGCCGCAACCCGCATGTGGCAGCCGCCACAATTTTCATGTTCAAGAGGCACGAGAGCCGCATCTTTTTTATTGGCAAAAATCCGGTCGAACATGTGCAGAATGTCATGGGAAATGCCCTCCACCTGCTGGGCTCGATCTGTCTCTACTTCAGTTTGGCGTTCTTTAAGCCGTGCGGTTTTTTCTGCCAAAGCCAGGCGCCTCGTTTTTAATTCATCGGCCTGTGTTTGCCAATGGGCTTGGGCTTCGACCGCAGCTTGTTTGCTCAGCTCAACTTCTTCCATAATTCGAAGTTCCTCGTCTTCCAGGCCCACGATGGCGTGCTCGGTGTGAACTATCTCGTGAGCCAGCGCTTGATATTCTTCATTTTTTTTCGTCTGCATCTGCTGGGTTTTGAAGCGGCTCAATTGATCCTTTTTGCCTAGCGCCTCAAGCTCTTGATTTTTGCGGCGCACCTCAAGATCCTTCAGATGCTTTTGAACTTCTTGCAGTTTCGCGGCGGCGGATTTTTCGGCATCGTCGAGCCGCTTTTCTTCGACCGGGATGCGTGCCAACTCCATCCGGATGGCTTGAAGCTCCTGATCTCGATTTTGAACAATGAGTAGCTGAGTGGCGAGAGGATGCATATAATCTTATTCAGCGGTTGCAAAAGCGTGATGCCGCGCTGCCCATTCTTCATAGACCAGCGGCGAAATTTCGGAGGGCTTAATTTCGGAGCGTCCTCCCCAGAAGACGTTGGTGTAGGTGACTTCGATCCCACACTCTTTGAGGTGTTGATCGATGGCGGCTTTGTGTTCGAGCAACCGGGTTTTGTCCGTGCCATGAGCAACCGCCATGATGTTAACGTTTCCAAACTCAGGCCCGGCTTCGCGCCAGTAACAATGCGTTAAGATGCGGTGACGGCCCACCTCACTCCCAGCCTGCTCGGCGATGCTGGGATCGACCGCCCAATGAAATAGGCCGTTGAACCGGGTCACGCGCTGGCCGTCTTTCTGCGGCTTCACGTGCTCGAGAAAAGTTGAGAAACGTCCGACCACACCTTTCGCACTCAGATCCTCGGCGATTTCAAAAAAGCGCTCGGTCTCCAGGCCCATGGCGGCAGCACGATTTTCCCATAGCCCAGGAGCGATTTCCTCCGGCTTCAGCTCAACCTTCAGCTCCAGCAAAACATTCCATTGCTCTTCTGTAAGGGGAGTAATCCCGGTCGCTCGCATGTTTGCTGGTTGTGGGGCTCGATCGCCGGGTTCAATAGATTGACGTCGAACATGCCCCACCCCGAGAGTGAAAATGCCTTTAGCCCTCATGATGCGATGCGTTTCGGCTCCAATGCGTTCGGCTAAAAACTGACAGTGTTTCTCCAAGGAGATACCAGCCGGAACTTTCACTGTGGTCCAAAGCCGATATTGGGCTCCTGCCGACTCACTGTCGGTTGAGCGAACCACCACATGACCGGAGAACGGATCGTCTTGAAACAGAAAGTCAAAGGCCGAGTCGAGCTTTTCGGGGGAAACCTTCCAGGCTACCAAAGCGCCATCCGCGAGACTTGTGGTTAAAAGAGTCTGACGCACCCGCCGGACACTCCCCGCCTCCAGCATGGCCGCGATCCGACCGCACACTTCCTCAACCGACACTTGCGCCAACTCAGCGATCGAATGAAATGGTGCGCGATGAAAGCCTTGGATCTGGTCTTCCGAGATACTCAAAATTTTTGCGTTGATGGGGTCAAGATGGGACGTGGGGATCGGGATCGCTGAAGTCATTTTTTATAGCTTCACCTGAAGGTTCGCCGCTGACAAGTGAAACTGGCGGGGCTCGAATCACGATAATGGCCGCCGCTGAAAAGCTTGCAAACCTCTTAGCGCTGAGTTAATTGCGAGTATATGAAATCTACGCCCAAATCGGCTGATTCTTCTAAGACCCCCGTTGAGCAGTCTAGCAACGTACCTGAGTCCGGCCCAACTCCCAAATCAGGAAACGGGATCCTTGAAATCACCACTCGCCACTTTCAACAAAATCCCATCCAGATCGCTCTTGTTGGTTTGCTTGGTTTCACTATTTGGTATTTTTTCTTTCACCTGCCGCTTTTTAGCGACATCAATCTTTGGCGCTGGGCCTCAGTTCGATGGAAACCGGAATACAATCAGGAGCACGGTTGGCTCGTGCTGCCGCTTTTCGCTTTCCTAGTCTACTGGCACTGGGATAAATTAACTCAAGCAAAAATCCAGCCTTCCAACTGGGGACTAGCCGTGATTGGCGTTGGAGTTGTGATATTCCTGATGGGTATCCGCACCTTGCAGGCACGACTCGCCATGGTAGCCTTGCCATTTTTTGTCGGCGGAGCCTTACTTTACCTGTTCGGAAGGCACCATGCCCGGATCTTACTTTTTGCCACGGTCATGCTTTTGTTCATGATCCCTGTGGGAGCCATTGAGCAGATGACCTTCCGCTTGCAATTTTTGATCACGGGGTTTGCGGATGTCGTGTGCAATCTGATCGGAATCAATGTCTACTCGGTCGGCACCACCCTACACGCAGCGGATGGAACGTTTGGTTTTGAAATTGCGGAGGGCTGCAGCGGCATTCGATCTCTCATCGCCATGATTATGGTCACCGGTGTTTTTGTCCATCTCACCCAAAAAAGCTATTGGAAAAAAGGGGTCATTTTTGCGGCATCGGTCATTTTTGCTATCATCGGCAACGCCGGTCGCATCGTCACCATCATATTGTTCGCCCGCTACGTGGATCCTGAAATGGCCGGGGGCATCTATCATGATTACTCGGGTTTCATCTTTTTCCCGATCGCCATTGGTGCCATGCTCATCTTTGCCTGGCTGGTGAATCTTAACTACGGCAAACTCTTTAAGAAACCTGCGCTTGCCGCAGAATCTTCGGGCGAGACTGCGACCGAGGACTCCAAAAAATCAGATCGCTTCGAATACTGATCATGCATACCAAAAATCTTGCCATTTTTACCGTGGTGCTCGCACTTGGTTTGAGCGCTCTTTTTATTCTGCCAAAAAGCCCGGGGCTACGCCAGGCCGGGGTCAATATGGATCTCCCCTCGCGTGTCGAAGCCTCCTTCATTTGGCATGGGGAAGAAGTCGAGGTCTCCGAGAGGGAACGCGAGGTCTTAGCTCCTGATACTGAGTTTGCTCGCAAAGTTTACACCAATGGAATTGGCGACCAGATCTACGTCTCCATTGTTCTTTCTGGTGAAGACATGAACGACAGCATTCACCGTCCGGAACGCTGCTTGCCAGCTCAAGGCTGGACTGTTCAGGACTCTCGTGCCGCGAGAATTTGGATGGATCGACCAGATAGCGTGGTTGGCCAAGAATCCTTGGAGCTCGCGCCAACTGAAGAAGACATGGAAGAAGTGGGGAACCCTTCCCCAGAGCGGTTCGCCTTAGAAACCACCCGCTTATTTAACATGGCTCGTCATCGGATCGACGAAGAAAACTCGATTCAAATTAATAGCATTCATTACTATTGGTTCGTGGGTCATCGGGACGTCACGCATTCACACTTCACCCGAACGCTTTTCGACATTCGGGACCGCATTCTAGAAGGCAGCAACCAACGATGGGCTTACATCACCGTGACCATGAACATCACCGAAAACCTTATGCCTTTCGGTCGCACGCCTGAGGAAACCGATGAGCTGCTCACCAATTTTATTCAAACTGTCTATCCTGACCTCGATACACGCTACGAAGTTATGAAGCAACGGGATCGGCTAGTCGACGCGTCGGCCCCGTAAAATCGTGCCGTTTGATCGCACCTGACGCCGAACCAAACCTTTGGGGGCAAGCCGCTTGTCGGCTTCAACTCCCCAGCCGGGAGCTTAGTTTTCCACGACGCCCCTTGGTCATGGGGATTATCAACATCAATCCTGACTCGTTTTCCGGCGACGGAACCTTGGACATCCAAGAAGCCATGATGCGTGCGAAGAACATGGTCTCCGAAGGAGCAGATATTATTGACGTGGGCGGTGAAAGCGCTCGCACCAATAGAAGCGCCGTCTCGGAAGCTGAAGAGATCCGGCGAGTGCAGCCGTTTCTGGAGGTGTGGAAAAGCACGCTCTTCCACCCTAAAGACCAAGAGCAAGTGTTTCCTCCGATTCTTTCGCTCAACACCTGGCGACCGGGAGTTATGAAAGAACTATTGCCTTGCGGAGTGGAAATGTTGAATGACATGTCGGGACTCCCCAATAGTGAACCCGCAGGTCTTGCAGCCAAGCACCGGACCAGCCTCCTAATTATGCACAGCGTCGGCGAACCCAAAGTTAGCCATGAACATGTCGAGTATCGGGACGTAGTGGCTGAAGTGCTCCAGTTTTTTAAAGGCAGGCACCAACTAGCGCTGCAATCTGGCTGTGTTGAGGATCAGCTCATCTTCGATCCCGGAATCGACTTTGCCAAGCAGCAAGTACACAACCTCGCTCTTATGCGGAGAGCGGACGATCTCTCTGCACTGGGGCGGCCCGTGCTCTGGCCCATTTCACGCAAGCGGATCATCAAAGAAACTTTAGACCGCCCCGAACACCTCCAACGTGACGCAGGCACCATCGGGACCTTGCTCTGGCTGGCGCAGCACGGGGCCTCCATCTTTCGAATGCACAACGTAAAAGCGGCCTACCAAGCTCTGCGAGTCCTTGAGCCCCTGATGTCCTCTTCGCTCGACCGGCATTCCTAGCGGCTCGCCCTTTGCCTTCCCGAGGAGAGAGCGCAGGCCGCCCCATGGGAATCTCCCATAAGCGCTAACTTAAGGGATCTCTATCGGCCGGTCAGCGTTTGAAGGATCTTAGCCGGGGGCGCAAGCCACCGGACCTCACAGAAAAGCAATTGCCCCGGCAGGGGCATGGGATAAGGCAATCGGCGAGAAACGCTTTGGACGGCAGGAGGGCTGCCGCTGTAAAGTCGCGCATTCGACTAGTAAAAGTGGATCCCCTGCGCAATACTCTTGGAGGTGCCTTCGTCCTTAAGCAAGCTAACTAGCTTGAGGCCAAACTCCACGGCGGTTCCCGCACCGAGAGAAGTCAAAAGGGACCCGCTGTGGACCACCTTTTCCTGGCGATCCGCCAAGTCGAGCTCATCCCATGTCGAAGCATGCGCGGTGAACCTCTGCCCTTCAAGCAAGCCGGCATCAGCCAACAGAAGAGGTGCGGCACAAATCGCCGCGAGCACTTCCACGTTTTGGTGAAGCAACTTCAGGGCCTCAATAAGATCCGGTCGTTCGCGCAAAGCCTTAACACCAGGTCCACCTGGCAAAAAAACGGCTCGCGGCATTGGCCCTTGCCAAACAAAAGGCTGCCGACCTGTCTCGTTAGCTTGGATCTTCATGCCTGAGCGACCCGTAACCAAGGGCTCGCCTGAAAGAGAAATCAGGCGCACATCCAATTCCGCTCGCCGTGCAATATCCACCGGAGCAACCAGCTCGATCTCCTCAAAGCCGTCAGCAAAAAGCACTGCGATATCCATACAACAGAGTCGTAACCTTAAAAAACGCACAGCTCAACCAAGGAATCTTTGCTAGCTTTTGTTGACGACCGCGCATTTTGGTAACGTTACCAAAATGCGTTTACGCCATTCTCAGCAGGAGCCGAGTTTTGCCATGAAGTTGTATTAGGAGTAGGTAGAAAAGTCCGCGATGGGAGGCGCAAGGACGTTGAGCGCCGACTTCTTCTTCCCCTCATCAAACCGGACTTGCGATTGCACGCATCGGGCTCTCGGAGTGCCGTTCCTTTGTTTGCTTCAGTTTTGCCATTTGGCACTCGTCGGAAAGCGGATTAAGTCGTAGTTGATCAGCGCTGACAAGACTCGCGTTTTTTCGAAATGGTGATACTCCTTTCTAGTGCCAACCCGATGGTTTCTTTCTCTTCTCACCATATTTTTTCCTCTTCACATGTTAGCGAGTGATCTGTCCGTCTTCATAGGTACCTACACTCGGAACTCACCGAGTAGAGGAATTTACCACGCCCGCATCGACCCAGCATCCGGTGAATTGAAGTCAGTATCCTTGGCGACAGAGATGCAAAACCCCTCGTTTATTGCATTTTCACTGGATGGCCGTTTTGCCTATGCGATTCAGGAAGGAAGTCCTGAAGGGAATTTAGTGGCTTTTGCAGTGGACGACACCGGCGGCTTTACAGAGCTGAACTCGGTGCCTTCGAGCGGAGCAGGGGCGTGCCACGTTTCAATCACTCAAGACCAAAGATTCGTTTTGGTTGCCAACTACAGCGGCGGCAATGCTGCAGTTTTTCGAATCGGAGAGCATGGCGACATTGACGAGCGGACCAGCTTAGTTGAGTTATCAGGTTCCGGCCCGGATCCTGACAGACAAAAGGGGCCTCATGCACACTCGATTCATGCCTCAGCGGATAGTAGAAATGTTTATGTCTGTGACCTTGGCACTGATCAAATCTGGATCTACCAACTTGATGACACCGGAACCCTCAGCCCTGCAGATCCCCCGGTCGCACGAGTGCCTCCAGGAGCGGGGCCAAGGCATCTCGCTTTTCACCCCAACGGAAAATGGATTTATGTGATCAATGAAATGGGCCTTTCGGTCACCGTCTTTGAGCGAAATGTGGTCACCGGCCACCTTGCTTTGCTTGCCACCGTCGCAATGCATGACCCTGGAGCTCGTCCTGATTCTGCAAAAGGCGTTGAAGTTGCTTGCAGTCCGGACGGTCGCTTTCTTTATGCTTCCAGTCGAGGGGATGACACCCTCTCAGTCTTCGAAATTGCCGAGGATGGGATGCCAGTCCTTCGCGCCAACCTTCCGACCGGTGTCAAAACACCTCGCCACTTTGCGATCGATCCCAGCGGCGGGTGGCTCATCGTTGGTGGCCAGGACGATGACAAGGTCGTTATTCGTGAATTAGACACTGAGACAGGCCTGCCCGGAGAGGTTCGTAGCAGCGCCGTAATCGGGTCGCCGGTCTGTTTCAAGTTCAGGCCCTCTGGAGAGTAATTGCCTGTTCAATACTCACCGAACGGATTCGTGGCGTTCCAACCAAAGGTGTGCATTTTCCAGAATGCGTTGACTTAAGCGATAGCTGGCTTTGCCCTCCTTCTTCGTTGCAAACAAATTCCGCACCCGCTCGCTACTCGCCTCGGCAAAATGCAAGGCAAGTTCGATTTTTTCCTCTCGCTGCTCCTTCGCTTGATCCGCCCTCAGGCAAGTCAGCGCGCACACATAAAGCTCTGCGGCCACATCCACAAAGCGTCCCAAAAGAAGCTGCTCCCGTTCCAGCTTTGGACCATTTTTTGCCATGGCAACGAAAAGACGCCGGGCCAAACTGCGTGCGTTTGCTTCAGCCCGCCTAACGGCTTTTCCCAGCCGGACATCCTTCAAACGCACCCCAGATCGAGGTATAAACAGCGCAGGAAACCATCGGCCATAAAACCAGGCACACCTCAACACCGCCTGGCCACGCTCTGTTAGAGAAGCCCCGCTATTGAACACCGGCGCACCGAGTTGAAGGTGCGGATCAAGTGCTTCCCTCGCCACAAACAATCTCATGATCTCGCTCGACCCCTCGAAAATCGTGTTGATTCGACTGTCCCGAAAAAGTCGTTCGACCGGAACACTCTCTTCACCACGGGATTCTAAGGACTCTACCGTTTCATAGCCACGCCCCCCTCGGATCTGCATGGTGGCGTCAATAGCAGCCCACGCTTGCTCCGTACCCCAGAGCTTGCCCAGCGCCGCCTCAAGCCTTACGTCGGTAGTTTTGTCTTGGTCAACCAATTGCGCGGCAAAGAGCGTGATGGTTTCCAATGCAAAAAGATCAGCAGCCAGTTTACTCAGCTTATCAGCTATGGCTTGGTGTTTGCCAATGGGAGCACCCCACTGCACCCGGTCGGTGCTCCATTTACGACTGATCTCCAGACAACGCCGCATCAAGCCCACACACGCGCCGGGCAAAGTCAGGCGACCAGTATTCAAGGTAGTCAACGCAACGCGCAAGCCTTTGCCTTCGCCTAAAACGATATTCTCCTTAGGCACCCGCACGTTGGTAAACCGAATCACTCCGTTATACAAAGCGCGGAGGCCCATGAAGTGACACCGGGTGACCACTTCCACGCCGGGACTATCCATCTCCACAATAAATGCGGTGATTTTGGTCCGTTGCGTCCCGTCCTTTCGCAGCTCTCCAGGTGTTCTTGCCATCACAATAATTACCCCCGCCTTGACCCCATTCGTGCACCACAGCTTTTCTCCATTCAAGACAAAGGCATCGTCGCCATCCGGGTCCGCTCGTAAATTTAGGGTCGCCGGATCTGAACCCGCATTCACCTCGGTGAGGGCAAAAGCCGAGACTTCCCCTTGAGCAACCCTCGGTAAGAACTTGGCCTTCTGCGCCTCCGTGCCAAACATCATCAATGGCTGCGGAACCCCGATGGATTGATGCGCTGACACTAAAGCTGTCAGATTCCCGCACCAACGCCCAAGGACCATGGCGGCTCGGCAATAATTAGTCTGCGACAGTCCCAGTCCACCATATTTGGATGGAATTTTAATCCCAAACGCACCCAGCTTGCTCAAGCCCTCAAACACCTGCTCCGGGATTTCTCCGGTGCGATCAATCTCATCCGGATCAGTATGCTCATGCAGATAAGCTTCGAGGCGACTCAGAAATGCATCACCCTGATCCCGATCTTCCACGCTTTGCTCCGGAAAATGCTCCGGCAGATCCAAGCGACCCATAAATAAGCCGGTCGCCAAAGAATCCCGCCGTGAGGGCTGAGTTTCGCGCGCGCTTTCGGTCAGCTCAAGCGCTTCGCGCTGACCCGCCGACATTTTTGACGTATCAATAAGAGATTCAGTTTTCATGTGTGTACCTTCTGGGGTAGTTCCACGCCGACCGGCGCGGAGGGGGTTACGCCTTGGTTGCGCCAGGCCAAAGGCCCACCGCGGAAAGGGGCAAATCCGGTGCCTAGCACCATGGCCAAGTCCGCTTGCCAAGCAGAGCCCACCACACCCTGGTCCACACACCGTTGCACTTCATCGGCCATCAGGCCGGCCAACTCCTTGGCGATTTCCAGTTTGTCGGTCCGGTGGCGCGGAGGCAAGCCAGGTAAACGGTTGAGTTTCTCACTGGGATAAAGATAAAAACCCGCACCGCTTTTCCTGCCTAACAAACCTTCCTCCACCATCCGACGCAAAAGATCCGGCAGCTCCAAGTGTTGTCCCGGAGCTTCGCGCAAAGTTTCGGCCACGTGCAGCGCGACGTCCAAGCCCACCTCGTCCAAGAGTCGACAGGAGCCCATAGGCATGCCAAAATCCAGCATGGCGGCATCCACATCTTCCACTCCCACACCTTGCTGCACCAAACTTACCGCGTGAGTTAGACTTGGCAACAGAGCGCGATTAACCAAAAAACCCGGATGATCCTTCACCACCACCGGTGTTTTTCCGATCCGACTCACCAACCAGCAAGCCAACTCCACCGTTTCCGATGAAGTCGACTTACTGGCCACCACCTCAACCAAATTCATGCGGTGCACCGGATTGAAAAAGTGCAAGCCACACACACGTTGGGGATTTCCAGCCGCCTGGGCCATGTCTTCAATGCTAAGCGCTGAAGTGTTACTGGCCAGCACGACTTCCGGATCCAGTTCCCGTCCAAGACATGCAAAAAGCTCTTTCTTCACATTCATCTTTTCGACAATGGCTTCGATCACAAGATCAGGATGGCCTAAACCCTTCTCCAAAGGGGTCACTCGATCAAAAGCCTGTTGAGCTCGATGCGAGGTCAAAAGGCCGCGTCTCACCGCATCTTTGTAGAGCTTGACAATCCTGGCCATTCCATGGCCCACGGCAACCGGGTTCATATCAGCCAACGCGACCTGAAAACCACGAGCGCTAAGCCAGTGGGCAATTCCTGCACCCATGACTCCCGCGCCCACCACCGTCACTCGACGGATTTCTCGCGAAGGCTGGGCCACTTTCTTGGCTTTTTCTCCGTTCAGATACAACTGAATCAAGGCGCGGCTCTCCGATCCGCCAGCTAGTTTCTGCACTTCGCGCGCTTCTGCCTCAAAACCCACTGTCAGAGTTTTGGCCTGAAACGCCTGTCCACAAACATTAAGAGCTGCCAGCGGAGCAGGATAATGTCCCCGGGTCTTAGCTAAGGTTTGCTTACGAGCTATGGAACAAACAACCGGCGCCGTCAGTCGAGCCCAGAGACTTCGCTTTGATTTGCGCGGACGCCGCCGCTCGATCACGGATCGCGCAAGATCCACCAAACGCTCTCGAGCGGCGAACCCATCAAAAACCGCTCGCATTCTTTTGGACCCGGCCGGCTTAAGGCTCCCTTGCAGGATAATGCCTAACGCTGGAGCCAAGCCGAGCAATCGAGGTAAGCGCGTGCAACCGCCCCAGGCAGGGAGGATACCCAAATTCACTTCTGGTAAGCCCACCTTGGCTTCCGGATCAGCTACCCGATAGTCGCAGGCCAGCACAAACTCAAAACCTCCCCCAGCACAAGCCCCATGCACGGCCGCCACCGTGGGTATCGGCAGATCGGCGACACTTTGGAAAACGCTCTGCCCGAGTTTAATAAAACGCGGCAGCTCACCTTTCACGCTACTCAAAGTATTGAGATCAGCCCCGGCCAGGTAAATCGACTTCTTCGCCGACAAAAAAATGACGCCTCGCAGACCTTCTTCTTCCCGACATTGGTCCACAACCTGCCCCAGTTCCACAAGCGTAGCTTCATCAAAAATGTTAGCGCTGCTCCCTTCTCGGTCAAAGCTAACCAACAAGTAATCGTTATAGGTGCGTTGTGTGCTTATATTTTTCATGCGGCCTCCAACATTACTGCAGTTCCTTGCCCACCACCCACGCAAGCGCTGGCCACAGCACAGCGCTTCTCGCGACGATGGAGTTCTTTCAAAGCGGTCAGAATCAGGCGAGCTCCTGTCGCCCCCACCGGATGCCCCAGAGCAATGGCCCCACCGTTCACATTCAGTTTATCATGGGGTACACTTCCTAGCTCAGACTCGCAGGCCTTCAGCACTGCAAGGATTTGGGCCGCAAACGCTTCGTTGATCTCAAACAGGTCCACCTCTCGCAAAGCGCGTTTTTTGGAAGCCAGGAGCTGCTTCATAGCACCGACCGGACCAAGCCCCATGCGAGCCGGGTCGCAACCTACGTTGGCATATCCGGTCACCCAACCCAAAGGGGTGAGCCCTAATTCTTCCACTCTTTCTTCGCTCATCACTATCAACCCTACCGCTCCATCGCTGACCTGAGAAGCGTTGCCTGCTGTGACCGTGCCGGTCCCTTTTTCAAAGACGGGTTTTAACTTCTGCAAGGCCTCCATGCTTTGGCCGGAACGCGGGCCATTATCACAAAGCACCGCCTCTTGACCTCCTTGCAATGCAGGAAAGATGCGCGTTAACTCCTCCGCCAGCGAGTCTTGCGCCGCGATGGCGCGCTGATGAGACTGGCAAGCATAGGCATCTTGCTGCTTACGGCTGATGTAGGCTTCTCTCGCCAAAATCTCGGCGGTTTGCCCCATGTTAAGATCAGAGACCGGATCCGAAAGACCCAACTGCAAACCGATTTGCGGCTTAAAATCCGCTGCTCGAAAGTTGGTGAGTGCCTTGAGTTTTGCCGGAAAACTTTTGGCTTTATTCAAGGCATAAAACTTTTTCGCCCCGCTCTTGGGGTAGAACAACGGGATGTTGGACATACTCTCTGCTCCGCCCACCAAGTATACATGCCCCTCCCCTGCGGCGATTCGCTGGCACGCCGCCAACACCGCTTCGAATCCCGAAGCACAGTTACGATGCACAGTGACCGCTGGCACATTCTCCGGCACTCCAGCCCGCAGAGCCGCGATCCTCGCGAGGTTCATGGACTCTGCGGGCTGCGCCACACAACCCAACAAAACTTCATCAATGCTTTCCGGCGACACCTCCACTTGCGCCAACAACTGGCGGAACACCATGCTGGCCAAATCGGCGGCGGATAGGTGGGCAAGTTCAGTCCCGGCTTTACAAAACGGCGAACGCACTCCAGCAACAATGGCTACGCGCGATTTCATGCCGGGCTCCTTTCTGCCGTAGGTGCTTTCGCTGTCGGACGATGGTCTACAAGCTTTTGCTCTTTTAACTGCTCGCCAACCCCATGCAGTTTTCGCATCCCACTGGCTGAATGAAATTCAATGCGATTGGGTTGAGTTTCGGTATAAGCCACGAAGCGGCGGCGCACCCGATCTTCGACGTCACCCTGTTCGCTTTCTCCAGGGTCCTCCAAGTGCAGTATTACTTCATCGATTTCCATGGGATCATCGTGCAGCTTGCGTATCTCGATCTGCCACGAGCCGACCCCAGGGGTGTCATCCAATAAGTTTTCAAGCTCGTTAAAGTCCAACAGGGTGCCTTTCAGCTTGGCTAGATTCATTTCACGCACCTCGCTTACGCGAGAGATGGTGCCCACCAAACGCGGCATGGTCCGGCCACAATGCGGGCAGGTCTCGTAGTGCAGTCCACCAGAAATTAAATCTCCAGTGCGATAGCGCATCACCACCGAGCCGCGAGCTTGTAGCGGAGTAAACACAATCTCTCCAGACTGTCCTTCTTCCACCGGGTCTCCGGTCTTTGGATCGACCACCTCAATGATTGCTTGATCCGGCGACACATGGTAGCCGGTATGTTTTTCACCTTCAGATCCCGGACATTCGATCCAAGCCATTTTTGCTTCGGTAAAACCGTAGGTAGCAATCACATCCACTTGCTTGGCCCCAAGCTTGGCGGCTAGCTCTTTCAGTTTGCGTCGCAAACCTTGAGGCGCTTTTTCACCCCCGAGCACAAGCTTCTTCAGGTTCGGATTGGTGTGCCCATCCTCCACCGCTTCATTCATCAGATGATACAGAAAGGTCGGCATCCCTATCATCACATCCGGCTGAATCTTTTTCATCATCCGGATGTTACCTTCGGTACCCATCACCTTACCACCGCCAGTGCTCAGCATGAAGACACCAAACCCCGTACCCGCATAGTGGGCCAACCAGAAGGCGAGGTGTGGCGCAAAAGGAAACACATTCATCATCCGCATATCCGGCGTGCCTCCCGCGATCTGCATGGTGCGCACACCAGCGATTTCTAATTCATGCAAGTCATGGCCGGTAAACAGAAAAGGAACCGGATCCGCCGAGCGTCCCGTGGTGCTGGTTAGAAAAACCGGACGCCATTCATGCTGCAAGGCCGCTTTGGCTGCTGCCGGGCCTTGGGTTAAGGCGCGTAGCAGGGTGGACGGTCTACGCGACAAAACCTCTTTGTCCGGAATTAGCACAAAACGACGCGACTGCTCAGGCCGTTCGCTTGTGTTCACCAGATCGGCTTTGCTGCTAAAGGGAATCGCACTTAAATCTGTTAGGTCGCGAAACTGCGAGGCCTTGAGTCCCTCTCGCTCAAACAGCTCACGATAGTAGGATGAAAAGGGCAGCACCACATGTTCGAGCTGCCACCGAAACTGCTGGGCTTGAAGCCTACGCAGTGTGGATCCGGGCAGGGATGCCCATCGATTTCGAAGTGGATTCATGATGTTCTTGGGGGTTAGAGGTTGACGACGCAAATTCTAAAATCTTAGGAAGCATATCTTCTGCCGCGCGCCTGCCTAAAGCCACATAATCGGCGGCATGCCGAAAATCATGCCAGCGCGAGTTGCATTGCACCGGTCGAATGATCACATCAGCCCCGGCGGACGCTTGCGCAGCGAGTCTCATTTGTGCGCCATGAGTCGCACGAAATAGAATATCCAAAATGTTGCCTCGACTAAACCAATTCAAATGCTTCGACACCAAACCCGGCAGCCCAGCCTGCTGTGCGGCTTGTTCCTGATCCAGCTTCAGGCAATTCACCATGTCCGACGGATTAGGAATTGTGTTCACCGCGAGGATTCTCTCCACACCCATTTCCAAGAGCGGACGCACCGGCACGGGATCAGCGATCCCTCCATCAATGTAGTGGCAGCCACGAAACTCGACCGGCTCACACACACCTGGAATGCAGGCGCTGGCTAAAACCGCACGCGCCAGATCGCCATCATCAAAAACTTCCCGCTCGAGAGTATCCACGCGCACCGAAGTGATCCTTAAGGGCACGCTCAGCTCCTGCAACTCGGTGTATCCAACACTTTCTCGCAACCGGGCCATCACATTTTCACCACGCAGGAATCCTCGTCGGGGAGGAAATACCGGATCCAAGAGCTTCAGCATTTTCCAGGGATTTGCACAGTCCAAGGCCAGCTGCTCCATTCCCTCGCTGGAAACTCCACAAGCATAAAGGGCCCCAACATAAGCTCCCATACTTGTGCCGCTCACCGCATCAAACTCGATCCCGTGTTCCTCCAAAACTTGCAGCACGCCCGCATGAGCCAAACCCTTGGCTCCTCCGGAGGATAGCACTAAACCCAATCGCTCCTTGCGAAATTCACGAATCAGACTGCGCACCTGCCGGTCCCTCGGCACATCATTACGCCAGACCCGGTCGGCTGCAACATTAAAGCCTTTGGCTTCCCGGAACCAGCCTTGAGCCTGGCCGGTTCCTTCAAGAAAAAGAAGCAACTTCACCTCCACCCCTTGCTCTTCCAAGGCTGTTTTGATCGCATAAGCTTGTGGCAACATCTCTTGTTCAGGTCGGCTCACCAACCAAACCCTCGCGCATTGCTGCAAGGCGTAAACCCACACCGGCCATGCTTGATCCCAACGTAAGATCGGCGAACCACCATTGCTCTGGTGGGATTCACCGGAGTCACCCAGACTTGCTAACCCACCGAAAGCATAGGCCTCGCATTCCAGAGCCGCGAAAAAGTTATCTGGCAGCTCCGATAAACCAGCCACCACCATCCCTTGCCGTGGAGGGCGATTGTTGCGACCAGAAATACTGAACCGTCGGTGTTGTGCCGTCGCTTCTAGATCGAGAGCGATTTGTCGAGGCTCAAGGTCGGGGACACGGTGACTCCCGGACGTAGTCGACAAATGCGTTGGCCTGTCTGCATTCGAACCCTCCGAGCCCAATCGGTTCCAAGCATGAATTCTTGACCACCAATGTTTTTCTGAGTCTTTGGCCGGTCGAATACGCCGGGGTGTGCGCGATGCAGCAGCTTGGTGGGCCAAGGTTTGCGCAGTGTTTCCTTGGCTTGGAGTTAGGGATAAAGTTGAAGAGAAAAATGGAAAGCCTTTAAGCATGGTTCAACCCGCTTACTGAGCCGGGCTGAAGGCTTTCTCTTCGAACTTCCCTGTTGTCCGGGAGCACGATTGGTAGGTGGGACGATTGTCAATCCGTATTATGCAATGCGAAAGGTGTGGGACATCGGCGTGAACAAGAATTCATAACGCCAGCCACTTTCGCGGGCAAGTTCGTAGGGGCAAACGGGCAAGAAACCAAGCATAAGCGCTCTCAAAAAAGAAGGAGGGAAGTTAGTTCGAGGGGATAAGTCAACAGACCGAGCAAGCGGCCTCATAGATGATGTTAATATAAAAATTTAAACTCAAAAGCATGTGTTTGTCAAGGACTACCGCATTGTCCGGAGCGAATTAACCCAAGCTCAAGTTGCCAGCCTAGCTTCGTCGGGTCAACATATCCCCGAGATCGAGTCTCCTCCTCACACCGTTTCATTGGCCATACATGCGCACCGGCCCCTGCCTTGCCTGCGGATCACGAGCAAAAAAAGAAATCTCGTCACGCCACTCTTCGTGCTGATGATTCGCCTCAATATCCACACGCAGCGTGTAGCGTCCGGCTTTCCAAGGAGTCCAAGGCACCATAAGGGCTTCTGAGTTTTCACGCAGAATAGTCCAACGCTGATCGTTTTCGTGACGGAACATCAAGGTGACTCGGCGATCCTCCCGGGTGTGGCGACCAAAGGTCACGTGCAAAATACGTTCGTCACCCGCATTAGCCGCCTCTGCATCAATCGAGAGCAACGAGCGTGGTGGGGGGAAGGTCGCGGTGATGGGAGAGTCATGAAATCCTTCCATCCGGCTTGCTTGCGGATTTTCTCGAACCAAAACGCGAGCACTGCCCGAAATGGTTTGACCTCGATGGTCAGATAGGGTCACCCTGACTTCGGCGGGCCCCGGCCGCTCTGGCGTCCAGTAATGAGTCATTTCCCCAGCTGCGGCAGCAATGGTTCTCCACCGGGCTTCGTCATCGTATTTGACATCGAAAGTGATCCGCCGCCCGTTTGCTCCGCCGGGCGCTTCGGCGATAAGCTGGCTGCTGGAACCAACCGCAGGAACTCCCGCCCCAATTCGCAGGTTCACATGATCCCGATAAACCTTTACCTGCCGTGTGTCGCGTAGCTCCGGATACCCTGGCATGGCGACGTCCACCCGCAAAACATAGTCGCCTGGGCTGCTGGGTGTCCACTGCACGTAAGGCACCTGACCGGCCCGCTCGGCATTTTGTGTGAGCACAGTCCATTCGCGTGAGTTGGCTGGTCTAGCCAAAAACGTGACCCGCCATTCGCCTCGGGGATAGTTCACGTCGGCAAACACGTTGACTGACGAACCGACCAACGCATCAGGCCCACCAACCCTTAGGGTTACCATATAGTCCCCCGAGGAGCGAGCCGTCATCGGCATCAAGACGAGAAGGAGCACTATGCTCCACTGCACAAAAGATTGTCTGGCGGTTTTCATGATAAATTAGAACGGCAACACGCGTCGCGATCACGACCGCGAAGCTGCTGAAGAAAGGACGAAAAGGCGCGATGAATATTCATGCGGAGAAGATTATCTGCTAGCAGTTGGGAACATCTAGCTCCTCGGCAAATAATTGAGCAAGAGCTGAGCCAACGCCTAAGCAAACCGCGCGTTTTCCAATGCACGTCCAGTGCACCTCGCTCGTGCCTACGATAGCCACCCCTTGTTGGCGGGTTCGAAGAACTCCGGGATTTGCGATTCGCACCGCAGACTGAAGTATCTGACGTTGAAAAAAGCGCTCACGGCTGTAAAATAATTGTATGACTCAAGTTGAGGAGCGCGTGACCGCTTTGGAAGAAGCTCTGCTGGCATTTGTTCAGCAGAGCAACCGAATCGTCGCGACCACCCATGAGGAAATTGCGGAGCTCCGCGAGACACAAGCCGAAACACAACAACTGTTTCGCAAAAGCCAAGAAGAAACCGCCCGCATTTTTCGCGAAGCCCGGGAGGAAACCGATCGGCAATTCATTAGAGCACGTGAAGAAACCAATCGGCAGATCCACGACGCTCGAGAAGAAACCAATCGGCAGATCCGCGAGGCTCGAGAAGAAACCGATCGGCAATTCCTTAAAGCCCGAGAAGAAACCGATCGGCAGATCCGCGAGATCAACAAACGCGTTGCCGAGGCAACCGACAACCAGGGGCTGATGATCGAGAATATGGTTTGGCCCAACCTGAACCGCATCGCGACAGAGGCCTTCTCGGGGGGGGAAGTCAAGTTTCAGGCCATCCGCCTTGTTCGACGTCATCCCCTCGACAGAGGCAAAAGCATGGAACTGGACTTACTCGCCGTGGGCGCCACCGATGTGCTGATCTGCGAAGCGAAAAGCAAGGTCAACGCAGCGAAGGTGAAAGAATTTACGCAACGACTCGAGTTGTTCCCTGAGTTCTTTCCCGAATACAAGGATTTAACGATACGCCCGATGGTGGCCAGCATCGCCTTCGACGTCTCGGTCATCGCCCACATGACCGCACGGGGCATTTTGGCACTTGGCTTTGGTGGACACACCATGGAAGTGCTCAATCCGGAAGCACTAAAAAATCTCCCTCGCTGAGTAACGCACCGCGGTACTTCCACCATCATACTTCGTAAGGCGCGACGGTCATCTTCGTGACAGCGAGCAAGGGCTCAAAAGCCCATTTTTTGCCCAAAAGCATGTCACCTCCCGTCTTGAAATGCCTTCAAGTCGAGTCTAGTCTGTCCATCCTCAATTATGTCAACGCCTGCCGTAACAATTTATGACACGACTCTAAGAGATGGGACTCAAGGAGAAGGGGTCGCCTTTAGCCTGCTCGATAAGCTTCGGATCGCCGAACGCCTCGATGAATTCGGCATGCACTATATTGAAGGTGGCTGGCCTGGGTCAAACCCCAAAGACATGGGCTTCTTTGAAGAAGCGAAAAAACGCACCTGGCGGCATAGCAAGATCGCGGCTTTCGGTTCAACACGACGGGCCAACACCGCGGTAGAAAACGACCCGCAAATTCAAACCTTGCTCGATGCCGACACGCCTGTGGTCACATTTTTTGGAAAAAGCTGGCTTTTGCACGTGACCGAAGTCCTTGGGGTTACCCCTCAGGAAAATCGGTCCATGATTTTGGACACCACCCGGTTTTTTAAAAAAGCCGGACGCGAAGTCATCTACGATGCCGAACACTTTTTTGACGGGTTCAAAGATGACTCGGACCATGCACTCTCCACGCTCAACGCCGCTAAAGAAGGCGGGGCCGATCTCTTGGTTCTGTGTGACACCAATGGCGGCACCTTGCCGGATGAGGTCGGCAGTATCACCCGGCGGGTCATCGAAGCCCTAGGAGTTCCGGTCGGCATTCACACCCATAATGACTCCGGCGTCGGAGTCGCCAATGCCCTCGCCGCAGTGCGCGAAGGTGCGCGACAGGTGCAGGGCACCATGAACGGGTTTGGGGAGCGCGTTGGCAATTGCAACCTCACTAGTGTTGTGCCCACTTTGCAGCTGAAGCTGGGCGTGGCCTTAGTCCCAAATTTAGCCATGTTGCGGGACCTCTCCCTTTTCGTCGATGAACTCGCTAACCTCCCGCACGATCGACGGGCTCCGTATGTGGGCACAACCGCCTTCTCTCACAAGGGTGGCATGCATGTGAACGCGGTGCAGAAGGTTGCACACTCTTACGAACACATCCGCCCCGAAGCGGTCGGCAACACACAACACATTTTGATCTCCGAGTTGTCCGGTCAAAGCAACATTTTGATGAAAGCCAAAGAGTTAGGCTTCGACCTCAAAAAAGGTTCGCCGGAAGTGTCGGCGATCCTTGGGGAAATCAAACGTTTGGAAAACCTGGGTCACGAGTTCGAAAGCGCCGACGCCAGCTTCAAACTTCTTATCAAACGAAGCCTAAAATTGTTACCTAACTTTTTCGAGTTTCACTTTTATCACTGCGACTTTGCACGTCAACGCGGCGGCAATCGTGACATCACTGAGGCCGTGGTTAAAATCAGCGTCGACGGCGTGGAAGAACACACCGTGGCCGAAGGTGATGGCCCGGTTAACGCCTTGGACAATGCTCTACGAAAAGCTTTGGTCCCATTTTATCCGGCCATTCAAGCTGTCAAGCTGCTCGACTACAAAGTTCGCATCATCGACGGCAATTTTGGCACGGCAGCCAAAACCAGGGTGCTGATCACTTCAAGCGACGGAAAGGATAACTGGGGCACAGTCGGAGTTTCCAACAACATCATCGAAGCTTCTTGGCAAGCGCTCACGGACAGCATGGTTTATCATTTGCAAAACCAAGCATCCCCCGAGGTTAGCAAGTGAATGCACTAATCCTAGAAGCCGCAGTTTTTGGCTCCTCGCTATTGCATGTGGGTGAATGTAAGGATAACAGACTCGCGCAGA
>DAIRSW010000015.1:0-11956 GCA_036804205.1 Verrucomicrobiia bacterium
GTTGCCCAGAGTTTTAACCTGATGGCGGACAACTTGGCGATCAGTAGGGTGAAACTTGAGAAGTCCAACCAAGAGCTGGGCTTATTGGCTAGCGAACTTCAGCAAGAGTTGAGTCTTACCAACACTATTATGGCCACTGTTCAGGAAGGTCTTTGCCTGATACGTCCGGACGGTGTTATTGAGGGGCGCTATTCTGCTGCAATGGAATCGATGTTTGGGCGTAATGCTTTGGGGCAAATCAAATTTCTCGACATCATCAGAAACAGGGTCACCAGCAAGACCTACGACTTGACCGAACGTTTTTTGAAGCTCGTCTTTCAACCGGAAAAAAACAATCATCTTCTGCCACGCCTTAATCCTCTTAAAGAGGTCGAGATTACACTTCAACAAAAGGATGGGGGGCTGGAGGTTAAGTTTTATGCATTCCACTTCGATCGGGTTTGGGAGTCTGGTCAGATCAAACAAGCACTGGTCACCGTGAGTGATGTGACCCCGCGGATTGCGTTGACGCGTGAGTTAAAGCAAGCGGCACAGCGGATGGAACGGCAAGCGGAACTTTTGTTCGGGGTCATTCACATTCAGCCAAAGGTCTTGGGGGAATTCATCACTAGGAGCCATAGCGAACTTGAAGCAATCAGCCATAGCCTGCGGGAGGCCATCGATACGAGCATAACCCCTGCGCAGCGCCAGGAGGAGTATCGACGTCAGGTAGAAAGTTTGATGCGACGTGTGCACCGGATCAAAGGGGATGCTGCTCAGCTCAAAGCTCACTTCTTTGAGAACGCAGCGCATGAGATTGAAGAAAAGCTCATTCCTCTACGCAGTCAGCCTTCAATAGACGGCACGGCTTTTGTCCCGGTTGTTTTGGCGTTATCGCAAATGATTCAGCATTTTGAGGAAGTTAAAGAAGTGGTGTCGCGGGTGGGCAACCTCAAGCAAGTCATAAACCAGCCGGACGGTGGCGACTCGCCGCCGAGGGATAGTCGCCACCAGGGGCTTTTCGGAGATATGGCGGGCTTGCTGAAGGATCTCTCGCAACGAACTGGTAAAGAAATCTATCTCCGGTCTGTTCAGGTGAATGTTGACAACATCCCTGAATCATTGAAGCCGGTCATACGGGAAAGTGCCATCCAGCTAGCTCGTAATGCAGCAGTGCACGGGGCGGAAACTGCGGAAGCTCGTTCGGCGGCAGGGAAATCCCCCCGAACCGCCCTTGATCTTGAAGTGTTTCGCACAGAATACGGATTGCGAGTGGTGGTTCGGGACGATGGCAGAGGCCTAGACTATCAAGCGCTGGCCGACCGGGCCCTGGAGATGGAAGCGGTCCAGCCGGGTTTGCTAGAGAGCCTTTTTGATGCCGAGCAACAGGTGTGGCATATGGATAAGCTGGCAGACATTATCTTTCGGCCAGGTTTTTCCACTCTTGATCAAGCTAATCTCGATGCGGGCCGAGGAACGGGATTGGATTTAGTGAAATCACGGGTCGAAGAAGTTGGCGGGCTCGTTCGAGTTATTTCGGAGACCGGTCATCACACCACGTTTATTGTGGACTTCCCATCTGGTTTAGCATAGAAGGCCCGACATGATGAAATTGTTAATCGTTGACGACTCAAAAATTCTGCGACGCGCTATTCAGCAGGTGTTGGAAGAGAATCTGTTGGAATGGCGGGAGGCCTCGAATGGGCAAGAAGCGTTGGAGGTGTTCGAGAGCTTTCCGGCTGAGTTGGTGACCATGGATATTACCATGCCGGAAATGGACGGCCTCGAGTGCGTTTCGGCCATGGTCCAGCGGCGCCCTGAGGTGCGGATTTTGGTGATCTCTGCCCTTGCCGATGAAGAAACAGCCATCGAAGCCGTGGAGCGAGGCGCTCAAGGGTATGTTTGCAAGCCGTTTACAGACGCGGAACTCAAAGAAGCATTTAACGAACTGCGAAACAGGATTTGAGTCATGGCTATTGATGAGAAAGATTTAAAGATTTTTATTCGAAGCGTCAGCGTTTACTTCCAAAAAGTATTTTCTGAGCCAGCACTGGTGGATCCGCCGTTCCTTCACGGACACGAAGCTGTTATCCGTGATGTGACCGGAGTGATTGGCATTTCGGGCAGGCATCGTGGAGCGGTGTATTTTACTACCGGGCGCGCCATGGTCCGTGAGATGTTGCAAGCGTTGGGAGTCGATCCCGACGATATGGATTTTGCGGTGGATTTGGTAGGGGAGGTGACCAATACCTTGGCCGGAAATGCGCGGCGGGAGTTCGGCAGCAAGTTTCTTATATCCGTGCCCACCGTCATTCGTTCCGAGCAAGGCAAAGTGAGCTTCCCCAAGAATACCAAAAGTTTCATTATCCCTTTTATCTGGAGGCATCATCGAGCCCATCTTATTGTGTGTCTTACCGATGTCGACGCGGCCAGCTAACGTCAGAAGCGGCATGCATCTGCTTGGGGCAACAATGGTGGCCTGTTGCTTGGGGCTTGCGGTGCTGGCATGGCAACAGCCCGTGCCTCTCTGGCCTCCTCTAGGTCTCTACATCTTGGCTTGGCTTGCCTTTGCTGGTGGAGTGCATTGCAAAAAGCTTAGTCCGAGGAGCATCTTGTTCTGGGCCTTTTGCATGCGACTTTGTGTTCTGTGTGCGCCGCCCCTTTTCGAGGATGATCACTACCGTTACCTCTGGGATGGGTATCTTTTTTTGACGCAGGGTTCGCCGTATCAGGGTGCGCCGTTGGGCTACTTCGATTTGGCAGAAAAGCATCCGGAACAGCTGCAGATGGTCCTGGGCGGCATTAATTATCCGGATGTCCCGACGATTTATCCACCGGTTAGCCAAGCTGGATTTCTTTTAGCGGCTTGGATTGCCCCCGGCCAGTGGTGGGCATGGAAGTTTGTGCTGGCAGGCTTCGATTTACTCATCCTAGGCTTGCTCTATCGTTTTTTTGGGGCGCGCGCGCTTCTTCTTTATGCCTGGAATCCTCTGCTTTTGGTGGAAGGCCTTCTAAACGCTCACACAGATCTGATCGGAATCTCTCTGGTCTTTCTTGCATGGAAGGGTTGGGCATCGCCAAGAAAAGGTGTAAGCATGCTGGGCGGCGCAGCGGCCGGATTTGCCATCGGCGCTCGCTGGCTGGCACTGCTGCCGCTCGCATTTCTGGTGGTGCACAGATTCCGCTGGAGTTTTGTACTGCCGATGGTCGTTGCACTTGGTGCTGTGACGTTGCCCTTCTTGCTTCCGGGCGATGACTTGGGCCTAACCGGGATGCGCATCATGGCGGAGGAGTGGACCTTTAATCCATGGGGTTTTGCAATGCTTGCAGGTGCTTTCGGCGATGCCTTAGCCCGCACTGTCGGTGGCTGCGTTCTGGCTGTGGCACTGGCGTGCTTGTGCTTTTTCTGTTGGCGGCGCAAGCTGCCCGTTGTGAATGCTAGCCTTATGGTCTGGGCTGCTTTCTTCTTGGTGAGTCCGGTGATCAATGCTTGGTATATGCTTTGGCTCTTCCCATGGCTGTGTATTAAGCCGAGTTACACAGGTTTTGCTGCGATGGCCGCCGTGTCCTTGACATGGTTGACCGGTCTGAATCTCGGATCGAGTGAGTTGGGCTTGCACGAACTTCATCCGGTCGCGCTGCCCCTTCAAATTGCAATCGTGATCACCGGCCTATGCCTTGATCTTTGGTTGAAGACCCGCCCGCCAAGCCTTCGTGTCCATTCCGGGACCTCGTGGTAAGCTCATTGGGCCGCTGTACCTTTGGTGATGTTTCAGGCGCATAAGGCGAAAGTAGCTGCTGAGGCGGCATCGATGTGCCGCAAAAGGGTCCAAGTTTATGCCTTGAACTCGGGTTGACAACCCGCTCGCCAAGTGAAGAAGTCAGAAAGGGATGCTGACCGACGCATTGAGGCCGAACTTTTTCGCGCTATTACTCCCATCCAACACATGATAAAGAGTGAGGCCGTAGTTGCGGCCCATGGCGTCCGTGTAGCCGACTCCATACTCAAGGTTGTCGGATTTTTCTCTCAGCTCGCGGAAGCGTCCTAAATTGAATGCGGGAGAGTCAAAATCGACCCCGGATAGACTTTCGATTCGGCGATAATTGGCAAAAATGCTGATCCGATCGCTGACGAGATAGTAAATTCCCAAGCCGAAATGCAGTTGATCAGGAGCACTGCCATCAAAGAGTTTATGCAGCAAAGAACTGTAAATCCCGGTTCGGCACGCTTCGTAGTATTTACCAAGCAACAAGCCGTATTCAGCTCCGGACGCGCCTTTTCCAGGAGAATTAATAAAACCGGATTCATAGCTTCCACCAAGGGTGCCTCCTACTCGTAGAGCGAGGGTTGGTAGGCTAGGTGTTTTCTGCTCATCAAGAAAACGCCAGCGCAAACCTAGCACGGTGTCATTCAACCCATCGATCTCCGCGGGTTGCCCGGCGACCAGTGGTGTATTCATGGTGGCCCAGGTCCAACCAAGCATAAGATCGAGTGTAACGTCCTCGCTCAAGCCATGCTCTGCATAGAGGTTGGCAGAGTATTGGTCAATTTGCTTGATCCCAAATGCCGACAGAGAAACAGAGCGGCTACTATCAAAAAATTGGTCGTAGGTTTGAAACGAGAACGACGCTGTCAGCTCGGTCTTTCCAGTAGGCACCGGATAAGGCGTTTGAGCCATGGTCGAGACAGCGCTCAAAGACCAGGAGCTGCACAAAAGAAATAATCGGAGGATCATGATTGAAAAAAGTCAGCGTTGATTGCCACGGCGGTTATAGCGTTTTTCGACGTAGTAAATAAGAGCTTCAAGTTGTTGCTCAGTCACCAAAGGTGCAAAGGCTGGAAGCTGAATCCGAGCACCTATGCTGCGTGGGAGAATGGATTGAAGCTGATTTAAGATACTCGCACGTCGTTGCAGTTCGGAGGCACCGAGTCTCTGGGGTTCCAATTGAAATCGCCGAGTGAAAATGGCACGCCCCAACTCATAACGGTCGCGGTCGATATCGCTTTCGCCGGGTGGTCTTGGGGGGAAAGGACGAAAGGTGCCCGAGGCGCGCAACGGAACAGAATCAACAAGACCGAACAGAAGCAAAGCAGAGAACAAGCAAATTGAAGAACGCCAGCGAGCTAGGCAAGGTGATGGTAACGGCATAGCTGCTATATAAAACCCGTGTTTGCGAATAATGCAAGCTCGCGAACGTAGTGAACTGTCGTCGCTGCGAGTGGGATCCTTTCAGTTGGCCACGATGCTATATAACGCCCGTACAATCACGGTGCTGCATCCTTTAGAAGCTGCTCATCAATAATGATGCTATCAAGAATTGCCTCTGCCATGACTTTGAGTTCACCTGGCTGATACAAGTTGGGGTCGCTACTTGCTTCGAGAATAATATTGTGCCGGCGCAGAACCAGGCTATTGGGATGGTTTCCGGCCTCGTGCTCCGGAGCCCGGCTGGTGCGCAGGATTCGGATCGCGATGAATGCTTGATGCCCGCGCTTGGCAAGTTTGGGGTCCAAAACAAATCGAAAGGTGACCGAGTCGGGAGAAACTTCGTGCTTTAAGATATCAAGACCCGGATGGTCCGGGGACATTGAGCTGAGTTCCAGGATAGGAACGAAAGCTCTGGGGAGCGTGGCATGACCAAAATTGGCAAGTGGCACGCGCTTGTCCGGCCGGGTGTCGAGTGGGCTGGTGGATTGCGCCGGCCTAAAAAACGGCAGCGCGGCCATGAGAAGCAGAATCAGGAGGCTGACTAGGAGAACGAAAAAGAGGGCGGCTTTGTTCATGACACGTAGATTGACTTTACACGAGCAGCTTACTTCGATAAGCGGGAGTTGAAAAGCCGGAGATGGAGCGACCGTGCGCCACTGAACCCCATCACTCTGTGCCAAAAAAACGAAAACGCATTTTGGTAACGTTACCAAAATGCGTTTCAACCAAGCTTCTGGAGGTCAATCGACATCAAGGGCACGACCGGTGCCAAAACGAGAGACAAGCGTCAATCGATGGCTTGTTCGAAGTTCATGGCTTGTCGCATGTGCGGACGAGCAAGCTCGTGGCATTTCCTAAGGAACAACCGATGGCTGCTTGCCCAGAATGGAGCTTGCCGGAGCAAAGAATACACTAGCGACCGCGAAACTTTGTTGCGGGGATGGCTTGAATCTGGCAGGTTTTCCTCCACAAGTTTCATGGTGGCAAGACCGATGAGTATGGGAAGTCCCACAGCAAGCCGTAGTCGGAAAGGCTTTAAGGCAAGTTGATATTGGATGGCAGCAACAAAGGCGTTATCGGCCTGAGTTTGGTAAAAGCGAACTTTTGCCTCGAGGTGGTCTGGTTGGTCCACTTCTTGTCCTTGTGAGTCAGGCAAAGGAGGCAGGTAGCAACGACCCTGCTCCCAGTCTTGAAAGGCGTCGCGCAAAATATTGGTGAGTTGCAGGGCTTGACCAAATCTTTTTCCCAAACTGATCAGGTGCATCGGCTCGTTCACGCGGGTGAAACCAGGCCAATCATTGATGCAAAGTTTGGTCCAATATTCCCCGACGGATCCGGCTACCCAAAATGTGTACTGCTCGAGTTGCTCTTGAGAACTGAGCGAGATCGGTTTGTGAGTTGCTTCAGCAAAATGGGATAAATCAAAAAGCTGACCAGTGAGAATGTGCTGCAAAACTTCGGTGGAGAGTTGACCTGTAGGCTGATCGGCGTTTTGCTGATGGGCAGAGAGGAGTCCTGATAAGTTGTCGAGGAGGCTCTGTTCCTCGGAGCGAAGCGTGGTGGACCGGAAAGGTGAGATATCCACCGCCTCAGTCTGTAACAAAGCCCGTTGGATGGCCATCAGGGTTTGGGTGCGGACTTCAACGCTGGCCGGGCTTACATCCGCGATGGTGTCCGTTGCGCGAGCCAGAAGGTAAGTGCGTCGCAGAACGCTTCGAAGCCGGGAGGGCATGAGTTCAATGGTCAGAGCAAAGCTGCGTGCGGTGGATTGGAGAAGCTGCTTCTCCACCTGTTCATTCATGGAGAAGGGGCGAGAAGCTTGGCCCGGGCTTTGGCATCCTCTTCCATCCGAGCGCACATCAGCTCACACAGTTTTGGAACCCGTGGATCCGCTAGGGTATAAATCATGTAATGCCCTTGGCGTTCACGGTTAACAAATCGTGCAGTTTGCAGGATGCCGAGGTGCTTGGAAACCACCCCCTGTTTTATGCCAGTGACCTCTACCAAAGCGGACACACTCTGCGGAGCCAGCATCAGCTCCCGGAGAAGAAGGAGACGAGTCGGCTCAGAGAGCACCAGGAAAAGGCGCGCTGCTTCCTCGATTTGGGCGTCTGACATCGATTGTTTTACGGACTTTTCAGAATCTGACATGTGCTGGACTTACCGGCTTAAAAGCATGAAACACCTCGCCAAGCCGGCGGTTCTGCAATCGATGGTGTAAATTTATCTAGTCGCCGCTTGCGCGGCCCGATGTGGGGGTTCCAGCCGTGGAGGCTGGGCGCGAAAGTTCTATCCAATCTCGCATGACGCGTAGGGTTTCCAATTTGATCGGATCATCAGCAGCGCGTTGCCCACCTCGTGAGCGAGGGAATTCTTCGTTCTGCTCGTCATCTGGATCACCATCAGTTTCTGGTGCATCCGGATTCGTAGAGGCTTTGGCAAGTTCCAAGGCTCCACCTTCTGCATTGTCGAGGGTGACATGATAGACCTGGTGCGGAGGAGCGGGTTTGTCGGCACGAGCCGCTTTCCGCAGTTCTTCGCGTGTCTCGCGATCTTGCAGCTCTTGCAATCGGGCGGCTTTATCGAGCGAAATGTGAGTGCGGGCTAAGATCTGCGCATTCACAGCCCGGTCTTCCTGCATGTAAGTAAATTCTGGATCATTAGCTATCCGGTCGTAGGCGATGTTCCGTAGCTCTTGAATAGTGTTGGTGAGATCGGCAACTTGACTGTATCGCATGGCCGGCGCAACGTCATAGGGCAGAGCGTGGGTGAGACTGCTCTCGCCGATTTCTTCCACATCGGTGACAGAGGGAAGCACAATGTCGGACACCACGCCTTTAAACTGCGTTGAGCCTCCGGAGATACGGTAGAATTTTTGAATGGTGTAGCGCAGAGCGCCCGTGGAAAGAGGATCGGCAGCGTGAGGCAGCTCGATGATGGTTTGAACGGTGCCTTTGCCAAAAGTGGCTCGGTCACCCACCACAATGGCCCGACCGTAGTCCTGAAGGGCTCCGGCGAAAATCTCGCTAGCTGAGGCGCTATAGCGACTGGTTAGCACAATGAGTGGCCCTTGGTAAAGCGGCTCAGGTCGGTAGCTAATGCTATCCGTAAACATGCCATCAGAATCTTTAGCTTGCACCACAGGGCCGCGAGGTATAAACAACCCGGTCATATTGATGGCTTCCTCGAGAGAGCCACCTCCGTTGGTGCTTAGGTCAATGCAAAGCCCATCGATTCCCTCTTCCATGAGACGTCGAACCAGGGTTGCAACGTCTCTAGTGGTGCTTTTACCTTGATTGCCACCGAACAAAGAGCGCGGTTGCTGCATGTCGGCGTAAAAATTCGGTAGCGTCAACCAACCTAGCCGACGCACTTTCCCGTCCTCCCCAACGTGTTCAATAAGCTCTGCGCTAGCCGCCTGGTCCTTCAGCTGGACTTCGTTACGCACCAACTCGATCTCAATCTGTGACCCGGCCTCGCTGCCGGTGGCTTGCACGACTAGCAGACGGACCTTGCTACCTTTCGGGCCTCGGATTAGGTCAACCACCTTGTCCAAAGGCATATCCACCGTGTCCACAAAAGGTTGATCGCCCTGAGCGACTCCGGCTACCCGGTCTTTTACTTGAAGCCGTCCATCTAGGATTGCTGGGCCACCGGGAATCAGTTCTTGAATGATCGCGAAACCATCTTTCCAGCGAAGCAAAGCGCCGATCCCAAAAACCGAAAGCCGCATGTTAATACGAAAACTCTCCAAATCTGAAGGAGTCAAAAAGTCGGAATGAGGGTCGTAGGCGAACGCCACAACTTTGAGAAAGTTGTAGACAATTTCGTCCTGAGTTAAATCACCTGCCGTTTTGAGCATGCGCTCGTACCGTTGCTGGATCAGCTCTTCCGGAGTGCGATCTTCAATGGCACTGGGGTTTCGTTCCCGGTTGATTTGTTCTTGAAGAAGATCTGCCGCGATTCGGTCGCGCCACACCTCCTTGGCTTCGTTTAGGTCTGCGGGCCACGGTCCTTCGTTACGTCGCAAAGCCGCTGACCGGGTTGGGTCAATCAGGTTGGGGTCTGCAAGCAGTCCTTCCATTTCGGACACCCTTTCGTTGAGTCGCTGCATGTAGCGGGCGTGAATGGCCCATACGCCTTCGACTTGGCGACGGTATAAATCCTGATAAAGGGTGCTGCCGACCGCACTGAGCTCTTCGATGTCTTGCTGAGTGAAAAACGTTCGGTTGTAGTCCAGATGGGCAAGATAGTCCTGGAAAACCCGCTTGGGGAGTTCCTCACGCAGATCGTGACGGCTGAAATGTTTTGAGGAAAGTTGCTCGACAACACTGTTCGCAGTTCTGCCGAGTTCAGAGGAACAACGGGCGGGGATCACCAGGACCGCGAGTACGCAGAGTCCGACAAACAAAGTGGTGACAGGTCTTTTTTGTAACATATTTTCTTTATTTAGGAATACAAGAATGCCCGGATTTGAGGATTTTGCAAGATGCCGGGCGGATTTAGTGAAATCCGATCTAGTGCTACTACGTTTGAAGAGCATAAAGTGTGCGCAACTTGCGGAGTTCCGCCTCTGGTGCTTGTGTGCAGCAATGAAAATTGCAATGAAAATTCCGGTTTCCCGTGTTTTAAGTAGTGGCCACTTTTTTCATGTTAGGGCGGTATGGTTTTTCTTTCTGATAAGCTGTTGCGCGCTAACCAGCATAGCCATAGCCCAGGTGGTGGCACCAAGATCATTTAAGGTTGGTGATTTTGAATTCGTCCGGCCTAACACTTGGGGATGGATTGAGCCTAGCTCAGCCATGCGTCGGGCCGAGCTGCAGGTGCCTGCTGACGAAGGCGTTGAGCCGGGAGAGGTAACCTTTTTTCATTTTGGTGCCGGTCAAGGTGGAAGCGTCCAGGATAATGTTCAGCGCTGGTTGGCGCAGTTCAGCGATCCGGAGGATGCGGAAGTTGGCGAAGTGAAGATCGGCAACACTTCGGTCGTTTTTGTGCGCGCGGAAGGCACCTTTTTAAGTGGAATGCCTGGCACACCGCCAGTGCCAAAGGAAGGATTCGCTGTGCTCGGTGCCATCATGGTCTCAGCGCAAGGTGATGTGTATGTGAAGATGACAGGTCCGGCGGAGGTGGTCAACAAGGGCAGCGCCGACTTTGAGACCATGGTTCGGCAAGCTGCCGCTGTTGGCCTCGAGGAATGATCCTGGGTTGCGAACAAGCTGAAGTGGGCCATGTTTTATGTGAAACCCTATGAATCTCCCAGCTTGGTCGACCACACGCTCGCATCCCTTTCGCTCACTCATTCTGGTAAGTTGCCTGATCTTTTTTCTAGCCCCCACTTTTCATGCTGCCAGCATGGAGGATCCCGGCGACCCGGAGGGCTTACCCCGGATGGCGGAGTCGCGTATTTTTGATTATCAATTTCAGGACTCGACCGATGCTTTTTTGCCGCTGAGCCGCTATCGTCGCGGCGCGGGTGTGGATGGAAGCGACTACACCGAAGCCCGCAAACTTTTTGGCGACCTAAAGAGGTATGCTTATCTGCACGAGGATCGGCGGCGGACCGCTTCGGATGTTGTTCGCCACTACGAGCAAGTTCTTTCCGAAAACGGCTGGCAGATCCTATACAGCGCGCAGGGTCGCACCGAAGTGCACGCGAGTTTTGGTATGGGCACGAGGCTTCGGGAGCCTCTTGAGCAATCGCAGATTTTCGAAAACTTTAACCTCGATAACTTTGCCTACATCGCTGCGCGCCGCACCGACGCTGGTCAGGAGTTTCACGTCGCCATCGTAATCATGCGCCACGATCTTGGCTTGGTCGGGCCCTACCGGGAAGTGGAGAGAGGGATGATGTTGACTCGCGTGGATTTGGTTGAAAGTATGAACCCTGAAACACAAGGCCAGGTTGTGTCCGCTGCAAAGCTCCTTGAGGGCTTGCGGCGTCAAGGGCGAGTCGTTTTGCCCGCAGTTCGTTATGAATCAGAACGCTCGAATTTTGCGGAGCAGCCTGATGCTGTTTCTGCTGAGGTGGCCGAGTTGCTCAAGACCCAGCCGGGTTTGATTTTAGCGATTGTAGGTCACTACGACGATGGTCTAGACCTGGCTAAAGGGATCGACCTCAGCCGTCGACGCGCGCAGGCCTTCGTGCGAGAACTCACCGTGAGGCACGGGGTGGAATCGCGCCGGGTCATTGCTGACGGTGTGGGCGCTCTGGCGCCATTGTCCCCAAACGACAGCGAGGTGAACCGCCGCAGGAACCAGCGTTTGGAACTGGTTGTCCTCCGCCGCTAGTTGCGTAAGTGGCAGAGAGTGAGCGACTTGAGAATTTTTGGATAAAGGGTCGACAAACGGCTTATGTTGCCCTTAATATGTTCAGCACAAGGCCTCTTGAAGTTTTCCGATGAGGGAGAGGTAGTCTGCTTGAAACCGAACTCTAAAAACAAACTAACCTTACGATCCACATGAGCCTACCCGTTGGAACACCAGCCCCAAAATTCACACTCAAGCGCAAGACCGCCGACGGCATTTCCGATGTCAGTCTTGATGAGCATCTCAAAAACGGTCCGGTCGTCCTGCTGTTTTTCCCACTCGCATTCACCGGCGTGTGTACTCAAGAAATGTGCGACATCACCGCCGGTCGTCAGGACTACGAAAACTTAAAAGCCACGGTTTTGGGCATCAGCGTCGATAGTCCCTTTGCTCAAGAAGCCTGGGCTGAAAAAGAAAGCATCGCCGTGCCACTGCTCAGTGATCTGAACAAAGAAACAGCA
>DAIRSW010000015.1:11966-20887 GCA_036804205.1 Verrucomicrobiia bacterium
AAAGGCTTACGGAGTGCTCTTGGATGATTTAGCCGGACTTGGCAGCGCCAGTGCCCGCGCGGCCTTTGTAATCGGTCAGGATGGAATTATCCAATACTCCGAGCAAACCCCTACGCCTAAAGACTTGCCGGATTTTGATAAAATCAAGGCTGCTTTAGCTGAGGCCTAACCGCAATTCCCTGATGTGCATTGCACATTTATGTTCTTTAGGAGGGTAAACTCCAGCCATGTTATGCCCTAATTGTGAGGCCGCACTCAGTGACCCATCCCAGGATGCTTGCCCCGAATGCAACCTTAGCCTCAAACGCCTTGACGAAGTTTGCGGTGCGCTTCCTCGCAGTCAAGGGGCGCTGAATGATCTTCAAGGCGTGTTGACGCCGCGACAAAAAAACCGACTGCGGGACTATGTGGCCGCATTGGGGCAAGAGTTTTTGTATTGCGGGTTTTACCTTCGATTTTTGTCGATCCCTCCCACCACACCTGTAAAGCCCTACACCTGGTGGATGTTTAACCGGCTTTACGCTGCTCCGTTTTCCCAAGGCCTGTTGGCATATGCCTTTTTGGTGGCGATCGACGCTCAAAGGAAACGAGCGGTGATCATGGTAAGCGCGACCGCGGAAAAGATTCTCAGTCAAGAGGATCTGAACTTCATCATTGCGTCCGGGCAACACGATTTAGAAAATGGGCAAGCGCATTTGGGAGCCAGGGCGATACTACACACCCTCCGCCAGAAGCTGGTGCGGGTGGCTAAATCACGCTAAATCTTTTTGGCAATCGCTGCACCAACAGGTGGTACGCCCGGCAATAGTGCGGCGGCTCAAGGTGCGCTTGCATCGTGGACAATTGAACCCCGGCTTCCACCGATGGCCGAAAAGCCAAGAGGACGGTGGGTCCAGGCCCTTTTCCCCGATGCGCAGCAGAGCTTGCTTTGAAACCGAACGCACTTTGTTCCATAACCTCCGACGTTGTTCCGAAGAAAGCAGGGCCAACTTCACGGCTGGGGGGAGCTTTGACTGCCACAAAATTTCATCTGCCATCCAGTTCCCTACGCCCGGGCAGATATCTTGGTTAAGCAGAAAGGCTTTGGCTGTGAGTCCCTTTCGGGCGATGAGGATGGCTTGAAATTCTGGCCAGGTCAGCTCATGCGCTTGAGTGGATCGTTTTTCGAGCCATTGCTCAAGCGTGATGTTTGGCTGCCATCGCACCAGACCAAACAAGCGAGCATCGGCAAAGCACCAGTCTCGACCTTGCTCATCCGCGAGGAGGAGTTGGATGTAATCATTCTTGACAGCTGGTCCGTGCTGAAGCTTAAGCATAGGAGAATCGCTGGGACAGAGCAGGCGTCCGGTCATTCCCAAGTGGATGCTCATGATACCCCGCAGTGTTCCCTTGGACCCTACCTGAAACGCCATCCATTTGCCATGGGTCGCGCCGGCAGTCAGCGTGGATTTGCGGAGCGCGTTGGCTAAGGCTTTTGGGTTGGCCTGGCGAAAAACCCGAGATGACGAGCGTAGCTTAGCGTTCTTGATGGAAAGCGGCAGTGCCGCGATCCATTTGCTGGCGAAATGATAGACCTCTGCAAGCTCTGGCACCAGCGCGAGGGTGATTATTCGAGCCTTTGATTCTCGCGTGAAGGTCGTCCCGCTGCGGCCCAGGCATCATAAGCGCCCCAAGCCCGGCTAAGGATTTGCCGGCCCTCGGCTTCTCGATTCGTGGATCCTAACAAAACCAAAATGATTCGCCGAGGGGTCACCTGCGACTCGGCTCCGGCTTGACGCACTTCGGGGGGGCGTTCGGCACTGAGTATCAAACAATCTCCGGCTTGCCGAGTGCGCCCGGTTTTCATGCCGTTGACGCCCAACTCACCTAGAAGCTGATTTGTGTTTCGTAACACATAGCTTTGCGAGCCCCCTGCACGTCGGATTTCGATTCGACGTTCCTTCTGTGAAACATAAAAAACAAAACCCTGTGTGCCAATGGCGTAACGCGCCAGCCTGGCCATGTCCGCTGCGTTTGACTGGGGGTTTTGTCCAGGCAAATCCAAGCCATGCGGGTTGGTAAACCGGGTGCGGCGCATCCCAACTTTTCCGGCAAGCTGATTCATTTGAAAAACAAAAGCATCGTAAGGGTTACGTCCGGGGCCTCCGCGAGCTAACAGATCGCGCCCCACATGAATCGCTACAGCTGTGGCGGCCACATTATCGCTTTGCACCAAGGCTGAGGCTAGTGCATCGCGGAGTTGAAGTTGATCTCCAGGTTGCAGGCCGACCGGGTTTACCCCGCCCTCAAACGCCTCGGGAGGAATCACCACCATCTCGGAGGCACTGCGATTGGAAACCCGCAGCCAATCCAGAGCAACCACGGCCGTGGCCACCTTAGTGAGACTGGCCACGCGCGCGCGCCTTTCTGGTTGGTTCGACGCTAAAATATGTCCGGTGGTGCCATCGATTACGATGAAGGAGCCCTGCCCCAGCAGATGGGATGCTCCGATCAAAGTGAAGAAAAGGACAAAAAAAGAAAATCTCATGATTGAAGAAAAAATAGGATGCACACCCATGCCATGCCTCAAACAAATTGCCAACCAGAAGATACCCTCCTTGGAAAAATCCGGGGCGCTTCTTGACTGCCCTACAAAGTTTATCAACCCTCGCAATCCTCACTTGGCAAATGCAGCACTTCGCGGTAGCTACAAAACCATGGGTCGACAATGGTTACATGCCAAAAGAGCAGTTGCTTCTCTTAAAAAATCGCAAAGCACCGGGAAACTGGTGAAGGAAATTATGGTAGCCGCGAAGGTGGGTGGCGCTGATCCCGAGGCCAATGCCCGGCTTGCGGCAGCCATCGCGAAAGCTCGCAAAGAAAGCGTGTCCCGCGATGTGATCGAACGCGCCATTAGCAAAGGTTCCGGACAGGGAGGGGATGGAAGCTCACTTGAACATCTAGTCTTTGAAGGCTATGCCCCCCACAAAGTCCCGGTCATTGTTGAGGCGCTTACCGATAACTCAAAAAGGACCCTGCCTGAAATCCGCGTGACCTTTCGCAAGGGCCAACTTGGATCGAGCGGGAGCAATAAGTTTTTGTTCGACCAAATCGGCATCGTTGAAGCCTACTCCACGGAATCAGGTCTTGACCGGGAAGAGGTTGCGATCGAAGCGGGAGCGGACGATGTGGTTGAGCTCACGGAGCATGAAAATGACGATGTGCCGGCGGGCACCTTTGCCGCCAAATTTTTTACCGATCGGGCCGCCGTGCATCAAGTAGCCACCTGGCTGTCCGGAAATGGCTGGTCGGTAGTCACCGCAGAGATTGGTTATCGCCCCAAGCAAGTTCCTGAGCTGGATGATGATCAGCGAGCGGAAGTTGGCGATTTCTTGCAAGAGCTTGAGGATCACGACGATGTGAGCCGGGTGTGGGCAGCCATCAATTAGCAGGAGGTTCCAAGATGAAAGATGGAGAAAAGCTTCGGGTTGTGGTGATGGGTTTTATGGGCACTTGCCCCATAAGCGGCGTGGTGTGGCAGCACCTGCATTACATAGAGGGCTTACGACGATTGGGACATGAGGTGACCTATCTTGAGGATACCGCACGCTACACCTACAACCCCGAGACCTTCGATGTCTCCGAAGACACTCAGCACGCTTGCAAAGTTCTGGCTATGCTCGCTGATCGCTATGGGTTCCGATGGGCTTTGCGCTCACGAATTCAGGAGCCTTGGCAAACATTTGGTCTGTCCGAGCACTCTTTCCAAGAATGCTACGGGAATGCCGATTTCATTTTTAATGTCTGCGGCTCTCAGGATTTGCATGAAGGTCTGCGAGACCATGCGCACATCCTGTATTTAGAAAGCGATCCAGGAGTGGAACAGATCAAACTTGACCAAGGAGACGAAGACACGGCTGAGTATCTTCGCCATCATTTACGACTTTTCACCTTTGGCGAAAATATCGGCGCAGCCACCTTTCCAGTGCCACTCCACGGCCAGTCCTGGCATGCGACTCGACAGCCGGTGGTGTGCGATTGGTGGGCCGACTCGGCTCCACCATTCGACGGTGCAGTCTTTTCAACTATCGCCAATTGGTCTACCAGCGGGCAAAAAGACATCGAATGGCGCGGAGAACGATACCTTTGGAGCAAATCACTCGAGTTTTTGCGTTTTGTTGAGGTGCCTCGATTGGCCGGAGTCAGTCTTGAGTTGGCGACCGACATCAAAGATGCCACGACCAAAACCAAATTTGAGCAGGCAGGTTGGCGGCTAAGATTGCCTCATGATCTCAGTTCTGATTTCGATTTGTATCGACGTTATATTCAAAAATCCCGAGGTGAATTTACTGTAGCCAAAGATCAATATGTGCGACTTCGGACCGGTTGGTCGAGCGATCGATCTGCATGTTACTTAGCCGCCGGGCGTCCGGTCATTACTCAAGCCACCGGCTTTGCTGCGCATCACCGATTGCCGGCCCGCGGGTGGTTGGAGTACGAGACCCCGGCGGAAGCTCGTAACCTACTTCTTGAGGTCACGGGAAACTACAATTGGCACGCGGAAGGAGCTCGCGAGCTTGCTCGCGAACTTTTTGATGCAGAAAAAGTCGTAGCCGCCGTGCTGGATGCTGCCTCATAAAGTGGGCACGCCAGAAAACTTCAGCTGCTCACGGAATAAATGCTTCCGAGAGTCATCTTATCGCTGAATGAGTAATCGGCACGTGGCAATTATTGGAAATGGCATCACGGGGGTGACCGTGGCGCGGCATGTAAGAAAACGCGACGACACGGCGCGCATTACTATGATATCAGGCGAGTCGACTCACCACTTTTCGAGGACCGCCTTGATGTATATTTTTATGGGCGATCTCACTTACAACGACACCAAGCCCTACGAAGATCAGTTTTGGGCAAAAAACCGGATCGACTTGCGCCAAGGCTGGGTGGATCAGGTGGATCTGGCGAATAAGTCTCTGCTTTTTCGACACGGACACACCATGACTTACGACCAGTTGGTGGTGGCGACCGGCTCTAAACCTAACCGCTTCGGGTGGCCGGGTGAGGACTTGGAAGGAGTGCAAAGTTTGTACTCGTTGCAAGACCTCGATGTAATGGAGCTGAACGTCCGCAATACGCAGCATGCCGTGATTGTCGGTGGCGGGTTGATCGGGGTGGAAGTCGCCGAGATGCTGCTCACGCGAGGGGTGAAAATTACCTATCTGGTGCGAGAAAATCATTTCTGGAATTCCGTTCTTCCTGAAGAAGAAGCTCAACTGGTCGACCGCGAGATCCGACGTCACGCCATTGATCTGCGGCTCAACGAAGAACTTCAGGAGATTTTGCCCGACCCGCAGCGCCGCGTCCGAGCGGTGATCACCAAAACCGGGGAGGAGATTCCTTGCCAGATGGTTGTTTTAACAACCGGGGTCAGCCCAAACATCGGCATGCTGCAAGCTTCCGGTTTGGAATGTGATCGGGGCGTTTTGGTTGATCAATACTTTAAAACGAGCGCAGACCAAGTGTGGGCTGGTGGCGATTGTGCTCAACATCGTCAACCACCTGCAGGGCGCAGGGCCATTGAACCGGTTTGGTATACGGGACGGATCCACGGTGAACATATCGCGGCAAACTTGCTTGGAGATCAAGTGCCCTACAAACCTGGGTTGTGGTTTAATTCGGCCAAGTTTTTTGATATCGAATATCAAACCTATGGAGACGTGCCGTCACGAGGCAACGCTGAGAATGAGTCTTTTTATTGGGAGGATCCGTCCGGTCGCAAAAGTTTGCGCATTAACTTTACCAAGGCCACCGGAGTAGTGACTGGCGTTAATGCTTTTGGAATTCGACATCGACATACAGTCTGGGAGCAGTGGATGATGGAAGGCCAAACAATTGAGCAGGCACTATCTCATTTGGGCGCAGTGAATTTTGACCCCGAGTTTTTCAAGCAATACGAAAGGGACATCGTAAATGCCTTTAATGCCCGTTTTCCGGAGCGAACCGTTACTCTTGTTACAAAGAAGGGCCTTTTTAGCGAGGTCTTTCAAAAATTTCGTTCACCAACGCCGAACGCTTTGACAGGCAGGCAGGCCAGTTGATCTCTTTTGAAAACAACCCACCATGAATGCACTTAGCGTCTCGTATCAAAGCCACTCGTTAGGAAGCTCCGGAAGCAAACTGACCGGAGCGGAGAAACTTTGGCTCGCACTTTTAGCGGCCGGGTTGGTATTGTTCTTCATGTCGCTCGTTTTGGCTGGTCCAAGTACGCCAGAGTGGTTGAAGACCACCTGGCTGGGCCTGGCCTGGGCTGGAGTGTTAGGCGGCGGGGTGATGTTTTCTGTCAGCAAGCATCTCCGCCATCATCCGGGTATACAGAACCACGGGAAAACTCAGGAGAGTCTTACGAGTCGAGGAGCTTGGGCTTGGGTTTTGGCAGTGGTTCTCACGCTATTTTATGTAGTGCTCTATTGGAGCGGCTCCTACCTGGAAGGGCTGGTACGCTTGCATGATCCCATGAGTCATGTGCTGCGGGGTAAAGCCGCAGATCAATGGTTTGTTTATGGGACATTTTACACCGCAGCAATATTAGTGATGGGCCTCAAAGCCATCGTCAAATATCGACATAGCAGTTATCAGATCTTTCGAACCATTGTGATCATGATCGCGCAGTTTGGTTTCGCTTATTTGCTGCCAGCCCTCTTTGCCAAGCTCAACCAGCCGGAGGTGTATTTGAGTTATCTTTGGCCGCTTGCTTACGACAAGCTTTTCCCTAGCTCCATCGAAAGCTTCGCCAACGCTGGGGCCATAGGATACTTTTTCATTGGCTGGTTCATCATCGGCACCTTCATCGCCACGCCTGTGCTGACCTACTATTACGGTAAACGTTGGTATTGCTCCTGGGTCTGTGGCTGTGGAGGCTTGGCTAATACGGCCGGTGATTCCTTCCGGCAACTTAGTGACAAGTCTTTAAAAACTTGGAAAATCGAACGTTGGATGATTCATAGTGTGCTCGTGTGGATCGTGCTTTTGACCACCTTGCTTTGGTTTGAGCCGCAGCTTGGCAGTTTGTTAGGTGACACCGGAAAGCAGGTGCTCTATGAGTCCCGCCGGCTTTATGTTTTTCTCATCGGAGCCGCGTTTGCCGGCGTGATCGGCGTGGGCTTTTATCCTCTGATGGGCACCCGGGTGTGGTGCAGGTTCGGCTGCCCGATGGCTGCGGTGTTGGGCCTTTTGCAGAGGTTTAGTTCTCGCTTTCGCATTACCACCAACGGGGCGCAGTGTATTTCTTGTGGCAACTGCTCTAAGTACTGTGAAATGGGCATCGACGTCCGCTGGTACGCTCAACGCAAACAAAACGTGATCCGGGCTTCGTGCGTGGGTTGTGGTCTATGCGCGGCGGTATGCCCTCGAGGGGTGCTTGCTTTAGAAAATGGTCCTCAAGCCGGACGCTACAACGGCTCGCCGGAAGATCGACTTTAAGCGACTAATTTTTTGAAGGCACACCGGCGATTTTTACGATGAGGTTCGACAAAAGCACATCGTGCGAAACCGAAGTGGTCACCACCTGCTCATAGGCATCGGCACAAGCTTCCAGAGCAGACATCAGTTCGTCCAACTCATAACGATCGGTCTGCATTGCTGCGAACGCCAAAGCATAGCCATTTATGCTTCCATCCTTTTTACGCGGTAAATGCTCGAGTTCGGCTTGGTCGCAACGGTCCAGTTGAGAGACAAAGTCACGTGCGCTGCGCGGGGCTTTCCAATTATTTCGAACTATCAAATCCTTGGACAGCAAAAGGTTTCTCACCGTCGGCACCATGGTTGCTAGCAAGATGCCCACCGCTGTTTCGTTCTGGGTCAACAACTGCTGCAAGAGACTCAGGGCGCGCCGAACTTGCCGGTTCATGAGCGCGTTTCCAAGTTCAAAGATCACTCCTTGCCGACTGATGGCGGTCATTAAGTCAATATCCTCATTCTGCAACTCCCGACGGCTGCCAAGGTAAAGATCGAGCTTTTCAATTTCGTTGCGCAGTTGGCGCAGATCCGTGCCAATGCGTTGGGCAAGTCGGTAAAGCAGACTTTCCTCGGCCTCAATTTTGCGTTCCTGCAAAAGCTTGCGCGCCAAATCGGCGATGTCCTCTTCCCAGCCGGCGCGGTTTGAGTCAATGCCGGCGAGCACTTCTGTTTCACAGACTTTGGACAGTTCTTTGTAGCCGGATCGTCGTTTGTCGGGATTCAAAACACTCGCCAAAAACCGTGTTTCCGGGGGCAGACCCTGTTTGAGAAGCTCGATCAAGCCTTGCAGTGGTTCCAACACCGAGTTGGAGCGTCCGATCACCGTATCGCTCATGAGGGTCACGTTTTTCCACCAAACCAATCGTTCGCTGGCAAACAACCCGCCGGTTTGCAGGGCGCTCATCAAATTGCCGATGCTCTGCGCCGCTCGATCGACCGTCTCTGCCGCACCATCAATGATCTCTAATGCCATAGGATCATCCGGATTTGGGCAGAGGTCATGGCTCAATTCGAGGGCACGTTGTTTAATGCCGTCTTCATCATTGCCTGTGACCAGCACACAGCTGGAGGAACTTTTTTTAGCCATCTCTACCTAGTTGAAAATGGATCCCGGGCTTTAGCAAGCCCCAAGCACGAACCATTTGCCCAAAAATATTCCCTAGAGGCTCCATGGGAAACAGCTAATCAGCGGCCCACCAGGCATGGCACAGCAAACAACGACGGTCCAAGAATCCCACTTTCGAGACCGGTCGGGAGCGCGTAGATCGGAGAGCAGTTCAGGAGGTGCTGCTGAGCAAAATGGTAACGTTACCAAAATGCGATTTCGTCGAGGGGTCGGAAGCGCTGCGGATTACGGGGAGGTTTCATGGGACGCTGCTGAGCAAAATGGTAACGTTGCCGAAATGCGGTTTCGTCGAGGGGTCGAG